>JALTBO010000079.1 GCA_027075275.1 Desulfurobacteriaceae bacterium | reverse complement strand
CTGTCAACCCTTCAGCTGGGTTATGAAAGGCTTATTCAGTTTTGACGGTGGGAAATATAGAATGAGCTCTGGGAGGTGTCAAGGGGTTTATGGCTGTTTCAGCGATTTTGGATTGTAAAAGGCAAAAAGTTTGAAGCTAGAGTTGTTTTTCCGGAGCTCCGCCACAGCTCCTTTTTTAAATGCAAGTTTTGAAGGGCTCAAGCAAGTAAGGTAGTTAAGAAAAAGAGAGAGATCCGGCTCGTGTCCAACCAGAATGAGATTTTCTTTCTTCTTATATTTCTTTATAACCTTTTCGTAGTCTTCGGGCTCAGCGTCTGGGGAAAGGAGCTCCTCAACTATCAGATCCCCTTTTACCCTCTCAGCTATCAGCTTTGCCGTTTGGAGAGCTCTCTCACATGGAGAAGAGATTACTAAGGCCTTTTTCGGTAGAACAGGTGCTAACCATTCAAGGAAATTTTTAAACTCCTCAATGCCTTCTTCGGTTAGAGGACGGAGGCAGTCATCCTTTTTCCACTCCTCTCTCTTTAAAGCCTTTGCGTGCCTTACAAGGAAGATTCTCTTACCCATCTTTCAAAGAACTCCTGCGAGTTAAAGTCCCTCTTTTCCGGCCTTGTGTAAGTCCCATCGCTCTGAAGGATCCTGGCCTTTGCTGTGTCTTTCAGCTGAATTTCCAGTATCTCTTTTAGCTTTTCTTTAAGTTTTTCACTCTTTATGGGAACCAGCGTTTCAACCCGCCTGTGGAAATTTCTGGGCATCCAATCAGCGCTACTTATGAAGACCTCATCGTTTCTTCCAAAGTAGAAGATTCGGGCGTGTTCTAAGTATTTTCCAACGATGCTTATAACTCTTATGTTCTCGCTAACTCCGGGAATTCCCGGTCTGAGGCAACAGATTCCTCTGACTATCAGGTCTATTTTCACTCCACTTTGAGAAGCTCTGTAAAGTGCTTCTATAACTTCAGGGTCAACGAGGGAGTTCATCTTCGCAACTATCCGACCCTTTTTACCCAAAGAGGTTTCAGCTTCTATCAGCTCAAGTATTTTTTTCTTCAGGTTTACAGGGGAGATAAATATCTTTTTTAGCTTCGGAGGGTGGAAGTAGCCGGTTATGACGTTAAATATTCTTGAAACGTCCTCTCCAAGGTCGTCGTCTGAAGTGAGAAAGCTGACGTCTGAGTAGATTTTGGCGGTCTCTACGTTGTAATTTCCGGTTCCAAGGTGGAGATAGCGTTTTATCCCGTTTTCCTCTTTTCTAACTATCATAAGGAGTTTTGCGTGGGTTTTAAGTCCGGGAACTCCGTAAACGACGTGAACGCCGTCTTCTTCAAGCTTTCTGGCCCAGACGATGTTGCTTTCTTCGTCAAACCTTGCCTTTAATTCAACTACGGCAGTTACCTCTTTTCCGTTCTGAGCGGCTCTGCTGAGGGCTTCAACTATGGGTGAGTTTTTACCTACTCTGTAAAGAGTCTGCTTTATAGCAAGAACGTTTGGGTCTTCTGCAGCTTCTTCAACAAGCTCAACTATCGGATCAAAGGACTCGTAGGGGTGAAAGAGAACAGCCTCTCCCTTTTTTAAAGCAGTAAAGACTCCAACTTCAAACTGGGGAGGGTAGTAGGGAATGTAGGGCGGAAATTTGAGATCCGATCTTTCTATCTCTCTATACAGGCTCCAGAGATCTGAAAGGTTTAAGGGAATTTTTAGCCTGTAGATGTCATCGTCGGAGAGCTCCAGCTCATCTTTTAAGAAAGAGAGAACCATCTCTGAGCCGCCGTTTATTTCAAGGCGAACAGGCTGGCCGAACCGCCTCTTTCTCAAGCCCTTCTCAATCTCCTCCAAGAGGTCGTCTGCTTCGTCTTCCTGAATCACTATGTCGGCATCTCTCGTTACCCGAAATGTGGCAACGCTCCTTATCTTCTGGTTGGGAAAGAGCTCACTCAGGTGCTCAAGTATCAGCTCCTCTAAGTAGATGTAGGAGTTTTCCTCAAGTTTTACAAACCTTGGGAGAACTTTTGGAACAGGAACGAGGCCAAAGCGAAGCTCCTCTGAGAGCATCTCAACGATGATGTTGAATGAAAGAGATGGAAGGTGAGGAAACGGGTGTGTAAGGTCAACGGCCAAAGGGGTTAGAACGGGGAAGACAAGCTCTTTGAAATACTTATCGGCCTTTCTCTTCAGTTTCTTTGGGAGCTCCCTGTATGTGTAGAGCTTTATTCCCTCTTCTTTTAAGAGTTTAACCAGGTTTTTGTAGTCTTTTTCGGTTGTTTTAAGGAGCTCCCTGGTCTTCTTTGAGATCTTCTTCAGCTGCTCCTTCGGGGTTAACCCGTCAAAGGAAGGCCTGTTCACGCCGGCTGCAACCTGTTTCTTCAGGCCGGCTACCCTTATCATGAAGAACTCGTCAAGGTTTGTGAAGAAGATGGCAATAAACTTTAAACGCTCAAGGAGGGGATTTGTCTCGTCTTCCGCCTCCTCTAAAACCCTCCTGTTGAACTCTAACCAGGAGAGCTCCCTGTTTATGTAGAGTTTCGGGTCTTTAAGGTTAACACTCTCCATCTACTACTACCTTTTTGTATATAAGGCCTTCCCTCAAGCCGTAACGGGAGATTATCAGCTCTTTACACTTAAATATATCCATAAGCTCCAGGGCTACTACGGCAGCAACTGCAACAGTTTGAGCACGACTTATTGAGATGCTGTAGAGCCGAGAGATCTCTTCAGGAGTCATTTTAAGGAGCTTTTCAACAATAGACTTAAGGGCTTTTCTCTTTATGCGTTTCTTTCCGTGAATTTTCCTCAACGCTCGGACGCTTCCGCCGACTCCAACGAGAAGTTCACTTTCGGAAAGGTCAAAATCGTAAGGGTTGACGTAGTGGCGAACTTTCCACTTTATCTGCCTTACGTTTTTTACAACTCCGTTCTCTACAGCCTCTTTAAACTCAAGGGTTCCTAAAGGGTAGCTTTTGCACTTTTTGGGTTCCCTCTCTAAAATCTCGCAGACCTCCAAACTACCTCCGCCGATGTCAAAGAGGAGGCAGTTATCCGCTTTTACGTCTAAGAGGGCTCCTAAGGCAGAGTAGTAGGCCTCCTCCTCTCCCGAAAGGAGGATGACGTCAAAGAACTTCCTGACCCTCTCTAAAATCTCATCCCTGTTCTCCGCAACCCTCAGAACGTAGGTTGCAACGGCAAAGGTGCAGTCTGGCTTAAACTCCTCTACCTGCCGCTTAAAGCTCTTTAGAGTCAAGAAGAGCTCCTCAACTCCTTCCTCTGTCAGCTTTCCACCTTTCAGGTGGTTTAGGAGCCTGAGGTAGATGGACTCTGAAAAGAGCTTCTTTATCTTCTTTCCCTTTACCTGGTAGAAAAAGAGCTTTACGGTGTTTGAGCCTATGTCAACTACGGCCACTTTCTTCAAGATTCCTCCTTAAAGAACAGGAGAGCTCCCTCCTGAATCGGCTGGAGGAGCGGCGGCGGAGTTATAGGAGGAAACGCTACCGTTACAAGTGATAAAAGCTCATCGGCCTTCTTACCGGCAGCTATGAGGTTAGAGAGAAGGTCAACCGTTGACGAGACGATTTTGCTCTCTCCGATAACCTCTCCTCCGGCGAGCCTTCCATTCTTCAAAAAGTAGAGCCTTACAGTTAGGGAGTTGGCGTTTAGAGCCATAGGGTAGGCGTCTGCAGATGTAACCGTTATCTCCTTAAAGGCAAACTCTTTTCTCTTGAGGAGCTCCTCTGTGTAGCCTGCAAAACCGTAGAACTTCCCTCCTACCTCTGTAACTCCTGCAGGAACTATCCCGGTATCCTCAACCTGAGGGCCTGAAACGTTGGCTCCGGCAATCCGTCCGTCCCTTGCAGAAACTGAGGCAACCATTCCCGGAGTAAAGTCTCCGTCTATGGCGCTTGTGTGGTAAATGCAGTTTCCTGCTGCCAGGACGTTGTCTGCAGAAGTTCTAAGAAACCTATCAACTTTTATGAAGCCTCTCTCCGTTGCTATTCCGGCATCTACCGCAAGTTTTGTGTTTGGAAGGAAGCCGATAAAGATAAAGACGAGGTCTGCATCCAACTTCCCTGAGCTGAGAACCACCTTTTCTACAGACTCCCTACCTTCAAAACCCACAACCTTTTCGTTTCTCAGAATTTCAACTCCCTGTTTTTCAAGGGTCTCCTCCATCTCTTTAAGGGTTTGGGAAGAGAAAACTCCGGAGGCAATTCTCTGAGAAGCTTCAATAACTGTAAGCTTTTTGTCTGGCATATTCCGGCTGATGAGGTCTGCAAATCCAACGGAGATAAAACCTCCTCCTATAAGAACAATCCTTTTAGATTCTTTAACCTTCCTGACATACTCCTCAACGGAGGAAGTTGCCGTGTCTATGTAGTAGATATTCTGGAGTTCTCCTCCCGGAACCTGAAGCCGCCTTGGAACCCAGCCTGTTGCAAGTATGAGCCTCTCGTAGGAGATGGGCTTCCCGCCGGCAGTAAAGAGAGAGGAATCTGAAGGGTTCAGAGAGACAACCCTGTCTATAATGAGAGAAACTCCCATCTCTCTAACTTTCTGAAGGGGGTAGCGGTTCTTCTCAGGGGAAAGGACTCCTGAAATAACGTAGGGAAGGGCACAGGGTATCTGCAAATCTTCTCTGTCGTTAATGAGGAGAACACTTCTTTCGGGGTGGAGCTCCCTAACTGTCTTTGCAGCGTTGAAACCGGCAGGGCCTCCTCCAACAACCACAACGTCGTAGTGCTCCATCTCTCCCTCCCTGTCAATGGAAATAATGGAAATTTTCTATCCGTACTCCTTTATATATTCTAAACACTTTTCAACTTCCCACCTGCTTCCAATGATAACAGGCACCCTCTGATGGAGCTCGTGGGGGTAGATATCAAGAAGTGATTGAGTTCCGTCTGACGAAAGCCCTCCGGCCTGTTCTATCAAAAAGGCCATAGGCTTGGCTTCGTAGAGAAGCCTCAGTTTTCCGTTTGTGTTCTTCTCGTCGGCAGGGTAGATGAAGATTCCACCTTTAAGAAGGGTTCTATGAACGTCTGCAACCATTGAGCCGACATATCTCTGGGTGTACTTCTCATTCTTCAGATAGTCTATGAACCACCTTAAACCTTCACTCGTCCACTTGTTCCTGTTGGCCTCGTTAATTGAGTAGATTTTCCCTTTCTCCGGAAGTTCTATTTTTGGGTGTGAAAGGAGAAAGTTCCCAGATTCAGGGTCTAAAGTAAATCCTACAACTCCGTCTCCAAGGCTCATAACGAGCATTGTTGAGGGACCGTAGATAACGTAGCCTGCTGCAATCTGCTCCCTTCCCGGCTGCATAACTGTGTCTTTATGGATTGAGAAAATGGTTCCGATGCTTACATTAACGTCTATGTTTGAAGATCCGTCAAGTGGGTCAAAGGCAACGGCGTAGCCGGATTCCGAGATAATAAGGGCATCCTCAATTTCTTCTGAGGTTATCTGACAGGCTTTCCCGCAGTTCTTCAGGTTTTCAAGGAGAATCTGGTTAGCAAGCTCGTCAAGTTTCTGAACCTCCTCTCCCTGAACGTTCACTTTACCGGCACTTCCAAGGACTCCCAAAAGGCCGGCCTTCCTTACTTTACCGGCAATCTCCTTACAGGCAGCAGCAATCTCGTTGATCAAAAGAATGAGCTCGTCTGTTAAATTCGGGTTTTCCTCTTTCTTCTGAAAGAGATAGGCAGTAAGGGGTAGAGCCATCTTTCCCTCCCTTTATGCAGATTTTTTCTCCTTCGTTCTCAGCATACCGCAGGCTGCGGAGATGTCCTGACCACGGGACTCCCTTATAAAGGCCGCTATGTTGTGGTCCCAGAGGACTTTCTGGAATTTCTCTATATCTTCCCTTGGGGTTGGCTGGAAGGGAGCTCCCGGGTAAGGGTTAAAGGGTATCAGGTTTACCTTAACGGGAATTCCTTTAATCAGCTTGACCAGCCTTCTTGCGTCTTCCAAGGAATCATTTACTCCTTTAAGCATAACGTATTCAATCATTATTCTCCTGTTGTTGTCTGCAGGGTAACGCCTCAAAGCCTCCATTATCTTGCCGATAGGCCAGCGCCTGTTTATGGGAAC
>JALTBO010000078.1 GCA_027075275.1 Desulfurobacteriaceae bacterium | reverse complement strand
AAGGACATGGGCATACTGACCGTAGGGGTTGTAACGAGGCCTTTTGACTTTGAGGGAAGGCGCCGTCAGGAGTATGCAGAGGCGGGGATCAGAAGGCTAAAAGAGTTTGTTGATACCCTTATGGTGGTTCCCAACCAGAAGCTTATAACAGTTGCGCCCAAAGGACTCGGAATTATGGATGCCTTCAAGTTGGCCGATAACGTTCTCTATCAGGCGGTTAAGGGAATAACTGAAGTGATAACAAAACCCGGGCTCATAAACCTTGACTTTGCCGACGTTAAAACCGTTATGCACAGCGGCGGCTACGCTCTCATGGGAACCGGCGAAGCAGACGGAGAGGACAGAGCTCTCACGGCAGCGCGAAAGGCTATAGACAATCCGCTCCTTGAGAATGTTCAGGTGGAAGGTGCCAGCAGGATACTTGTCAACATCAGCGGAGGCCCCGACCTGACTCTTGATGAGGCCTACGCCGCAGCAGGGCTGATAAAGGAGAGGACAAAGAGAGACGACACAAACTTTTTCTTCGGAGTGACACTGGACGAGGAACTTGAGGGTATCATCCAGGTAACCGTTATAGCAACCGGCTTTGACGAGAAAGGAAGGGCTACAGGCGGCACTATCTGGAAAAGGGAAGAAGTAAATAAAGAGAGCCCCGAAATTTCAGAGCTCCCCATAGATATTGAAAACATACTTAAGGATCTTGAGGAAGATTAAGGAACGATGTCGGATTCCTCTACTACCACTGCACCTGACCGGAGGAGCTCCCCTACTGCCTCCTCCTCCGATTCACTGCTTAAACCCTTTATTCCGTCTCTCAGAACGAGAACCGTATAACCGAGATTCAGAGCTCCTAAACAGGTGTACTTAACGCAGAACTCTGCTGCAACACCGCAGATAAAGACCCTTTTTACTCCCCTCTCCTTCAGCAGGTCGTTGAGAACAGTTCCCTGAAATCCGGAGTAAGCCTCAAGTTCCGGCCTATCCCCCTTGTTTATTATGAAGGTGTCTGGGGGAAGTTCCAGTCCTTCGGCAAAATCTGCTCCCCCACTCCACTGGACGCAGTGAACCGGCCACCTTCCACCGTTAATATCAAAAGAAACGTGATTTTCAGGGTGCCAATCTCTGGTGGCGAAGACCGGAAGCCCTCTGGAGGAAAAGAGCCTGCAGTAATTGTTGATCTCTGGAATTATCCTATCAGCCCCGGGAACCGGAAGCCTTCCCCAGGGCATAAAGTCGTTCTGCATGTCAACAACTATCAGGGCATCTCTACCCGTCAGAGATACCATACTACTCCTCAACCAGGAGTTTAAATCCGTTTACTATAAGTTCTGTTGCGGCCTCTACTGGAACCTTTGACGTGTTCAGCTTCATATGAAAGAGGTTTATCTCCCTTATATCTTCTCCGCATATATCCTTGTAGAACATAACTTCCTTCTCATCAACTTTCTTCAGCTCTTTCTCTGCCTCTTCAAGGCTCTTCCCCGTATTTTCAGCGTAAGATTTCGCCCTATCAACAAAGGGAGCTTCAACCTTAACGTGCAGTGAATTCGGATACTCTTGAAGTATACAGGCTGCTCCGTGGCCCACAATAACAACGTTGTTTGAAACTGCAAAGGCTGTAACAGCTTTAACCAGAGCCTCTCTGAACTCCTCAAAGGTTATCTCTTTTTTCTTTGTTCCGAATATGGCTCCGAAATCTATCAGGTCTTTGTCAAGCTGAAAGAGGTCAAAGAGAGAGAGTTTTGACGGAACGTACTTAAACTCGTTAAAGTCCTCAACCTTCCACTCGGGAACGCCGAGCCTCTTTGCAACTTCCTGAAGGATCTCTGTAAATACCAGTTTGTAGCCCAGCTTTTCTGCAACCTTTTTAGCAACTTCAAGACCCATAGAGCCAAGCTCGTACGTAACGGTAACGACACCCATCTTCTCCTCCGTAAATCTTCTTTTGTACTCTGGATTTGAGAGTAAGTTTATCCTAATAGCATCTGCAAGTTCAAGGAAAAACTCCTCATCTATGTACTCTGGCAGAGCTCTGTTAAGCTGAACGAAGAACTCCTCTATCTTGGGCAGAGCATCTTCACAGCAGAGTGCCAGAGACTCATCTTCGTAAAGCATCTCAAGGGCTTCCTGAATTCTGTCCAACTTCTTCCTCTAAATTAATTTTAGGGAGCTCCTCAAGTGAATTTAATCCAAAGTGGTAGAGAAAGCTCTCTGTAGTTCTATAGAGTTTGGGCCTTCCCGGAGTTGGAGCTCTGCCGGCAACTTCAATCAGTCCTTTCTCCAGCAGAGATTTTATAGCTCCATCGGGGTTCTGCCCCCTTATCATTGCTATCTCTCTCTTGGTTATAGGCTGGTTGTAGGCAATTATGGCAAGGACTTCAAGGAGGTGTCTTGAGAGTTTAACCGGTTTGTCTTCTACGAACTCTTTAAGGTCGGGGGAGAGTTCCGGGGCTGTAAAAAACCTGTAGCCACCGGAAACCTTCTTAAGAATAATCCCTCTGTTACTGTACTCCTCGGAGAGTTCCTCAAGGAGCTCCTTCACCTTTTCAGCAGGAATCTTCAGCTTCTCCGAAAGTTCTTCAGGTTTGACAGGCTCCTGAGAAAGAAAGATGGCAGCTTCTAACAGCTTTTTTTCCCGCATATTACCTCTGTTATTCTCTCTGTGGCATCAGGTCTTGAGAAGGAGAGAAAGTTCTCCTTTAGCCTGGTTGAATCAATTATACTAAAGAGAAGTAGCTCAACTATTTGAGCCGTTTCTTTGGGAGTAATACTTCTCTGCTCCCGGTAGAGTGCAGCTCCTATCTCAGACAGAAACCGGGCGTTTGTAAGCTGATGGTCGTCTGCTGCGTACGGGTAAGGGATAAAGAGTGTAGGAATCCCAAATAGAGAGAGCTCCGAAATTGCGAGAGCTCCCGCCCTTGAAACGGCACAGTCGGCCACAGAGTAGAGCTCCCACACATTCCTGTAAAAAGGGAAAACCCTTGCATCTATACCTCTTTCCCTGTAAACCTCTTTCAGTTTTTCTTCATCTTTTGACTCTCCGGTTATGTGAATCACCTGTACTTCCCTGCTTAAGAGAGGGACGGTTTCTATAAAGAGCCTGTTGAGAAAGAGAGCTCCCTGGCTCCCTCCTATAACAAGAAGAGTCTTCCTCTTTTCAGATAGGTTCAGCTTCCTTAAAGTCTTCCTCCTCACCTCCTCCCTCTTTCCTGCCGCTTCGACAACTTCCCTTCTTACAGGGTTTCCTGTAAAGAGCTTTTTCCCTTTAAGGAACTTCTCTGCACCTGGAAAGCCCAGAAAAGAGCACTCTGAAAACCTTGAGAGAAGTCTGTTCACCCTTCCGGGGACCGAGTTTTGCTCCTGAACGTAGAGGGGAACTCCTTTAAGGAAAGATGCAACCCCCGACGGAAGCGACCCGTAACCGCCGAAAACTACTGCTGCGTCAGGCTGAAATCTGTCAATCTCTTTTAAGAGGGTAGCGGTTGAGGTAAGAAACCTGAAGGAGGAGAGGTATCCTTTTATGCCCCGACCGATAAACCCTGAAACCTTAATAAAGAGCGTTCTGTGAGAGGGGAAGCCTAACCGTTTCTCTATACCGTTCTCCGTTCCGATGTAGAAGAGCGTATGGCCTTCTTTCCTTAAAGCTTCTGCCACAGCAAGAGCAGGGAAGTAGTGACCTCCCGTTCCTCCGCCGGCTATTATGAATCTCAATAGGTGTACCTCCCTTTGCTCACTAGCTTGTAGGTTATATGGGATTCAGGAGGGAGGTGTTTTGCAACGCTCATAAGTATCCCGACTGCTATGAAGGACGAGATCAGGGAGCTCCCTCCCATACTCATAAACGGCAGGGTTATTCCCGTTGTCGGCAGAAGGCCTATGTTTACTCCAATGTGAACTGCTGCTTGAAGGAATATATAGAGGGTAAGCCCAAGTGCCATGTACTTTCCAACCTGCTCATCTGTTCTGTCTGCTATTGAAAGCCCCAGGTAGAGCATTAGAAGGTAGATTAAGAGAACGGAGAGAGCTCCGACGGCTCCCACCTCCTCTGCTATGTGGGCAAACATAAAATCGCTGAATGCAAATGTTAGAAACTGAAACTTTGAGAGAATACCGTTCCCGATTCCCATTCCTGTAATTCCACCCTTTGCAAAGGCAACAAAGGCCTGAACTAACTGGTAACTGCTGTATTTACCTGCCGTCTGTATGTAGTTTTCCGGGTGTAGGAGAATCTTTATTCGCATCAATCTGTAGGGAGCTGTTACAACGGCAAGTGTAAAGAACGCTGTTCCGAAGGCTGCCGGGTAGAGTATGTACTTAACGTTAAGTCCTGTTATAAAGAGTATCGCAAAAACAGAAATCGTCAGTATCATGGCAGACCCGAGATCTCCCTCTGCCAGTATGAGTAGGTCGGGGATAAAGAGCCCGAACGTCATAAACGTTAGGAAAAACTTGAGGCTTTTTGTTATGTCGTACCACTTATACCTTATGTATGCTGAGTCAAAGACGATTATCAGTATCTTGGCAAGCTCTGCCGGCTGGAACGAGAATCCCCCTACAATTATCCAGCTCTTTGAGTTGTTTATCTCTTTTCCGAAGAGTAGGACTGAAACGAGGAGAAGTATTGCAGTAAGGTAGGTTGCCCACAGTAGTTTCCTTGAGACAAAATCCCGGTAGTCAACTTTTTTGTAGATCAGGAGTGCTGTTCCGGCTCCTATGATGAGGGCTACCGACTGTTTTAGGGCGTAAGAGTAGGGGGGAGCTCCGCCCTTTAAGCACCAGAAGTAACTTCCTGTATAGACAAAGAGAACTCCCGCCAGTGATAAAAGGAGGGAGCTCCCGAAGATTATCCAGCCGTAGTACTCCCTAACTTTCAACTTTTCCCTCCAGTTCTTCCTTAAGTTTCAGAACTGCTCTTTTGAATACTTCTCCTCTCTCCTCAAAGTTTTTAAACATGTCAAAGCTGGCACACCCGGGAGAGAGGAGAACTGTATCTCCTTCTTCTGACAGCTCAAACGCCTTCCTTACCGCTTCTTCCATTGAGTTTGCCATAACCGTAAGGGTTGTACTGCCGAAGGTTCTGGCGAGGAGCTCCGCCGTTTCACCTATGAAAACTGCAGCTTTGACTCTTTCTTTAAAGAGTCTTTTAAGGTGGCTAAAGTCTAGTCCTTTGTCGCTTCCTCCTGCTATAAGAATAACGTTTTCAAAGCTTTCCAGTGCCTTTTTCAGCGAGTCCGGGTTTGTTGATTTTGAGTCGTTTATAAAGCTGACTCCTTTTACTGTTCCTACCGGTTCTGTTCTGTGGGGTAGTCCTCTGAATGTTTTTAGTCCCTTTGTTATCTCTCTCTCTTTTAACCCTAACAGGTAGAGGACGGTAGCCGCTGCTGTGTAGTTCTCTACGTTGTGAACGCCTTTTAAGGGGAGCTCCGTTAGCGGTATCTCCGTTTTTCCTTTGATGTTTATTACTATTTTATCTTTTTCAACGTATACGTCTGTTTTCTCTTTCCTGCTGAAGAATAGAAGGTTGTCTCCTTTCAGTTTTTTAAGGTAAGGGTCATCTCTGTTCAGTACGGTTATGTCTGAGTGTTTGATCAGTTTAAGTTTGGCTTTTCTGTACTCTGATAGTTTTTTGTACCTGTTCATGTGGTCTGGCGTTATGTTTAGTATAACTGATATGTCTGATCTGTAGGATTTAAGATCCTCTATCTGGAAGGAGGAGAGTTCTATAACGGAAATTGTTTCTTGCGTTGTTTCCAGTGCAAATTGGGAAAAGGGTGTTCCGAAGTTTCCTCCGATAAATGTTTTATGTCCGCTGGTTTTCAGTGCGTTGTGAATTAGGGCTGTTGTTGTGCTTTTTCCGTTTGTTCCTGTGATTGAAACGATTTTTCCGCGGGAGAAGCGGAAAGCGAGTTCAATTTCGCCGAGGATGGGAACGCCTTTTGCCTTCAAGAACCGTAAAATTTTATGGTTAATAGAAAACCCAGGAGACTTAACGGCAAAATCAAAACCAGATAAATCAGAGAAACTATCACCGTCCTGGTAGAACTCATAGGCGAAACAGAGAGAGCCTAAAAGGGCAGCCGCTCCCCTGCCGCTTACCCCTTTCCCTAAAATAAGAGCCTTCAAGTTCTATTCCCTCCGGAAGTTT
>JALTBO010000077.1 GCA_027075275.1 Desulfurobacteriaceae bacterium | reverse complement strand
GGTATCTCTTATACTCACCGTTTCCATCCCACAGTTTGGGCTCCTCAACAACTCGCTCCCTCTCTAAGGGCTGTGTAAAGAAGCTCTCTGCAACGTTCTTGCTTGAGAGGACTATTACGGGAACCTGAAACTTCCAGGCAAGGTTGAGAGCCTCGCGGGTTAAGAGGTAGCATTCCAGAGCGTTTGACGGGGCAACAACGATTCTGGGAAAGTCTCCGTGGCCGGCAAAGAGTGAAAAGAGGAGGTCTACCTGCTCTGTGTAGGTGGGAACGCCTGTTGAGGGGGCTCCCCTCTGGGCAAGGTAGATAACGCACGGCGTTTCGCTCATTCCGGCAAGGCTCAAAGTCTCCGTCATAAGGGCAAACCCGCCGCCGGAAGTCCCGGTCATAGCCCTACCGCCAGCGTAGGCTGCTCCAAGAACCATGTTTATAACGCCAATCTCATTCTCAGGCTGAACCACCTTTATCCCGAACTCCTTTTTGTGGGCTGCAAGGTAGTGGAGAACCGGAGAGGCAGGGGTCATGGGGTAGGCTATGTAGATATCCAGACCGCCGTCAACTGCTCCAAGGGCAACACCTTCGCTACCTGAGAAATACTCTCCCTTAATTCCCTCAACCTCAACGATCTCCTCAATCTCCTGCGAGGCGTCGTAGAAGAACTCAAAGATCTCCCTGTTCTCCTCAAAGTTCTTAAGGTTTTCAAGGACAGAGAGACCTTCTTCCTTTGGAATTCTGAACGCTTTTAAGAGGGCACCTAAAACGGCGGAGCTCCTCATAACCCCCTTAGCCCTCTCCCTGAGGGGAAGCCTGATTACGGTTCCGGTTACCCCTTCTTTCACTTTCTCGTCTAAAAACCAGACTGTATTCTCTTTTGCATCACCTCTGTGTTTCCTAACGCTCCTGTCGTCTAAAGCCACAATGTAGTCTGCTTTTTTTACGGGAGCGTAAACCTCCTCGTTTGAGAACCTGACAGACGAGAAGTTGTGGCCTCCACGGATCAGTGACGGGTAGTCGTGGTAGGTAAAAACAGAGTATCCGATACCGACAAGAACCTTTGAGAGAAGGTTCCCCGCCTCTTTTACGCCTTCTCCCGCCTCTCCTCCGATGATGACTGAACGCTCCATACTCCCCTCCTTATTGAGTTAACTGCCCTGTAAGGATCTGGATAGACCGGAATTTTCTCCCTTTTCAAAATTTCAACTCCCTTTGCAACAGAGTTTCCTCCCATAAAACAGCCGACAACTGCCCTTCCGCTCCTTTCGGCAAGTTTCACAACCTCGTGGGCAATTTCCGGAACGTCTGTCATAGACTGGGGAGTGACAATTACGAGGCAGACGTCCCAGCTCAACTTCTCAAGAATTTCAAAGGCGGACCTGTAACGGTCCGATGTTGCGTCTCCTATCAGATCAACAGGGTTTATCCTGCTCCAGTTTGGCGGAAGGACTCTTGAGAGTTCCTCAAGAACAGGCTCAACGGAGATAAGCTCAAGACCAAAAGAAGTTGCGTAGTCCGCCGCCAGAGTTCCGGGACCTCCGGCGTTTGTAACTATCAAAAGTTTATTTCCTCTAAGTCTTCCGTAAGCGGTTAGAAACCGGCAGCAGTCAAAGGCCTCTTCCAAGGAGTCAACAACAATACCTCCTCTGCACTCAACAACATCTTTAAAAACTTTGTAATCCCCTGCCAGAGAGCCTGTGTGGGAAGCTGCAGCCCTCTTTCCTCCTTCAGACCTCCCGGCTTTTATGAAAACGGCAGGTTTTTTGCCGACGAAGTCAAGGAGCTCCCACCCGAGCTCCAACCCTTCAACGTAGGAGAGGATTACTTTCGTGTCGGAGCTCCTCACTGCAAGGTCAAAACACTCCGTTATCTCAATGTCTGACTGGTTCCCAAGGCTTATAACTTCAGAAAACCCAATACTCTCCTTAACTGCCGCGTCAACAACGGCTGTTATGAGAGCTCCGCTCTGGGAGAGGAAAGATATTTCACCTTCCGGCGGAAGGGTTGTTGAAAAAGAGGCATTCAAACCCAACGGCGGAACCATAAAACCTAAAGTATTTGGCCCCAAAACCCTGATTCCAAACTTTCTTGCAACTTCAACAACTTCTCTCTCAAGCTCCTCCCTTCCGGCCTCTTTAAAACCTGCAGAGATGACAACGGCAAGCTTTACTCCCTTCTCACCGCATTCCCTCAAAACAGCAGGAACGATCTCTGCCGGAACGGCTATGAGGGCGCAGTCAACAGGCTCTGGAATCTCTCTAACTGAAGGGTAGCATCTAAAACCTAAAACCTTTTCATACTTCGGGTTAACAGGGAAAACTTTACCCTTAAACCTCTCAAGGTTTCTGACAAGGGCGTAGCCTACCTTTTTAGGGTTTACAGAAGCCCCTATAACCGCAACGCTCTCCGGTCTGAAAACTCTATCTGAAAGGGGTCTGAACTTCCTCCTTTTTTCAGGTTCTTTCAGGAGAGCTCTCCCGTCTGCCGGAACAACAGAGCTCTCGGTAATAAACGTAGGGTTAAGGTCCAACTCGTAAATTTCCGGATGTTCAGCCAAGAGCCTTTTCAGTTTCTCTATAAAGTCCAGAAAGAGCTCAAGGTTACCCTTAAAGCTCCTGAAACCTTCAATGAGCCTGTAAAGCTTTGTCTTCTTAATCTGTTCTCTCGCCTCGTCTCTCGTTGATTTAACGGGAATAAAAACGACATCTTCAAAGAGCTCCACAAAGATCCCGCCGGTTCCGGCTCCTAAAACGTGAAGAAAAGAGCGATCTCTCTTAACTCCAACGAAGGCCTCTATACCGGAGAGTTCCTCCTCAACGATAAACTCCTCAACGCTGGGAAACTCTTCTGCCAAGTTTGAAACGGCCTGCTCAAACTCCTCTCTGCTCTTTACAAAGAGAACTCCGCCTGCGTTGCTTTTATGGACTATCTCTCCCGACACCACCTTAACAACGGCGGGAAAAGTGTTCCAGGGAGGGAACTCCCCTCTCCTGAATACAAGGTAACGTGGAACGGAAATACCGTAAGAGGAAAGGAGTCTGTAAACTTCAGGCTCTGTCAGGAACAAAATTTCTCCATATATTCCGGTTCCATTTTATATTATAGCTCTTATTGGAAAAATCTATTTACAGATACAAAGAATATTAAAACTATCAGCAGGTGGTAAAATTCTTATGAACAGCTGTTCACTGTTATTTAAAGGGAGCAACATATGAAAAGGAGAGACTTTATAAAGATTATCTTTGGGACACTATCTCCTTTTGTAGTTCAGTTAAAACCGGAAAAAGCTTATGCCGAGTTCGGCCACCCTTTCGTCTCACTCTGTAATCTTGCGATAGCACACGAGTACGGAGCAATTGTTCAGTATATAAACCACAGCGGCCTGATATCAAACAGCAAAATAAAAGAGACTCTTGAAGAAAACATGCAGGATGAAATAGTTCATGCCCGAAGGCTGACAGAGATTCTTGTAAAAGAAGGAGCCTTTCCAACTGTCTCTATCTGGCCTCCACAAACAGGCAAGGGTATGAAAAAACTTATAGAGGAAGACATTGAAGGCGAAAATGCAGCAATAAAACTCTACTCCCAGATACTTGACCTCCCCGAGTCAAAAAAGTATAGAGATGACATCTACTCTTTCCTGAAAAGAGAGGAGATACACCGTTCAAGGCTTGTGGAGATACTAAGTGCTGTTAAGAAAGATACAACCTAAAACTATATTCGGGAAACTGTTTCTCTACACAATAGCCATTTTTTTCCTCTCCTTCCTTCTCATTTACTACGGAACTTCTCTCCTACTAAAGGAGAAACTTGAGAACAGCTTTAAGAAAAAGTCGGAGGCGGAAACTCAACTACTAACTTCCTACATCAGCTATCTAATAAAAAACTACAACTATACGGCAATCTATACGCTTATAGATGAAACGGTAAATTCGGATCCGGACATCGTTGGAATAAGGTTAAAGGAATACTCAAGTAACCTTATAGAGGTAATGAAAACTAAAAAGCTAAAAAAATGTAACAACAACCTTTTGGAGCCCTGCTACTATACTGTTGAAAGTGATATCAACTACAGCGTTCCGATCAAAGTTGAAATCCTGTTCTCAACAGAGAACTTAGTAAACCTGATCTGGTCTGTCAGAGAACTACTGATCGCATTCCTGATACTGCTATTTCTCCTTTCAGAACTTACGATATTTGTTGTAATGAGAGACGCTGAGAAAACTGTATCTCAGGTAGTTGAAGCAATAGATAGGTGGAGAACAGGGGGAATAGAGAAACTGAAAGGTAAAAGCTGGAGCTCCGAAATAGAGAAGATAGTATCGGAAGTAATTGAGATGTATACGGAGCTCCAGAGAGAGAGGGAGATAGACTACAAACTCCTTCTTTTTACCGGAGAGGTTCTAAACATTCTTTCACTGGCAAAAGACGAGAAAGATTTCTTAGAGAAAATCCTGCCTCTCATAAAAACGCTCTTTAAAGTAGAAAAAGTTGAAATCTGCCGGGAAAAACCGTGTGACGGAGAAAATGAAATTCCAGTAGGCACAGACAAGAAAATCTCCCTTTCAAAAACCACCGTTCCCGAAACAGTTTTAAAAACAGTTGGAAACATCATCTCTGGAGCTCTAAAAGTTCTCCAGGAGAAAAAGGAAAGGGAGGAACTCCTCTTTGGAACGGTAAAAGCCATAGCAAATGCAATTGACGCAACATCTCCGTGGACAAAAGACCACAGTGAAAAAGTAGCTGAAATATCTGTTGAAATAGGAAAAGCACTGGGGCTTGATGACGAGGAACTGGAAAAGCTGAGGCTGGGAGCTCTCCTCCACGATATAGGGAAACTGGGAATTCCGCCGGAAATACTCAACAAACCAGAAAAGCTAACACCTGAGGAGTACGAAATTGTCAAGGAACACCCAGTATGGGGCTACAGAATACTCAAACCTATAAAAGCCTTCTCTGACATAATTCCGATAGTCCTGTATCACCACGAAAGGTGTGACGGAAGGGGATACCCGGAAGGTTTAAAGTGCAGCCAGATTCCTCCTCTGGCGAAAATAGTTGCCGTTGCCGACGTTATAGAGGCAATGACAGCAGAAAGACCCTACAAGAAACCCTACCCGCTGGATGAAGTTTTTGACTTCCTGAAAAGCGAATCGGGAAGGCAGTTCTCACCGGAAGTTGTAGAAGCCGCCCTAAGGAAAAAGGAGAAGATAAAAGAGATTATCAGTGGTCGGGGCGGGGGGATTTGAACCCCCGACCTCTTGGTCCCGAACCAAGCGCGCTGACCAGGCTGCGCCACGCCCCGATTCTGCAGGGTTTAATATAGAACAAAAATTAACCGTTAGGAAGTTTTAGGTGGGATTCAAAGCCCAGGTCTTTAATCATCTGGTAGTCGTCCTTTAAACTTCTTCCCTTCGTCGTCAGGTAGTTCCCAACCATAAGGGCGTTTGCAGGGAAAAGGGAAAGGGGCTGGAGTTCCCTCAAGTTCCTCTCCCTTCCACCGCAGACCCTTATTTCAGCTTTGGGAATTGATAGCCTTATAGCAGTTAGGATTCTCAGACATTTTAAAGGAGTAAGGTAGTCTGCATCCTCCAGCGGCGTTCCCTTAATGGGATGGAGGAAATTGACGGGAATTGAGTCTACAGAGAGCTCCCTTAAACTCTCTATGAGAGAGACAACATCTTCTTTAGACTCACCAAGTCCAAAAATCCCGCCGCAGCAGGTTGAGAGGCCTACCTCTTTTGCCGTTAACACTGTTTTATACCGGTCTTCCCACTTCTGAACTGTTGAAATCTTTGGATAAAACTCCCGGGAGGTTTCAAGATTGTGGTGGTACCTGTCCAAACCACAACTCTTTAAGAATGAAAGCTCCTCCCTATTCATCTGGCCCAAAGAGGCGCAGACCTTACACTCCGGCCTCTCAAACTTCAATCTTTCAATAACTTTCCCTATAACTTTCAAGTCCTCCTTCGTAGGCGAAACGCCGCTTGTCACAAAGCTGAAACGGTCTATTCCAAGGTCAAAGGCAGAGAGGGCTCTATTAAGGAGCTCCTTTTCAGAAAGGAGAGGGTAAACCTTTATCTTCAGGTTGAAGTGGGAAGACTGTGCACAGAACTTACAGTCTGACGGACAGCTGCCGCTTTTAGCGTTTAAAATGGCACAGGTCTCTACAAAATTACCAAAATGGCGGAACTTTAACCTGTTTGCTTCAGAAAGGAACTGGTAGAACTTCTCAATTGGGGAGTTTAGAACTTCTAAGATAAGCTCTTTCACTTCTTCAGCTTCTTCAAAACCTGGCGAGTTATCTCTTTAAAGGTTTCAAGAACTCCAATGCCTTTTGTAGCAACTGCTTCAAAGTCTGGCCTGTCCCACCTATTTAAATCTTTCCTCAGAACCTCAACGGGAAGAATGTTAGGAAGGTCTCTTTTATTGTACTGGAAGACCAGGGGGAGCTCCTCAATATCTATATCATACTCTTTCAGGTTTTCCACCATATCGTCTAAGGTGTCAAGGTTGGCGTCGTGCCTCTCTTCTTGAGAGTCGGCAACGAAAACAACTCCATCAACACCTTTTAAGATCAGCTTCCGGCTTGCCTGGTAGATTATCTGACCTGGTGTTGTGTAGAGGTGAAATCTAACCTTAAAGCCTTTTACGTTTGAAACCTCAATGGGAACAAAGTCAAAAAAGAGAGTCCTCTCTGTTTCAGTAGCAAGGGTGATCATTTCACCCTTGTTTTCAGGTTTTATGTGGTCGTAAATCCACTTAATGTTTGTAGTTTTTCCCGACAGCCCCGGGCCGTAGTAGACTATTTTACAGTTTATCTCTTTAGTGGCAAAGTTGATAAAAGGCATACAATCCCCTACTCAAACAGAGTATCAAGGTCTATATCCTCAACATCAATCTGTTCAGTTACAGAAGACTCCCTCTTTATCCTGTCTTCTATCTGGTTTAAAAGCTCAACTAACTTTTTGTAGTATTTCTTAATTTTAACTCTAACAATACCTAAGTTTGATAAATTTTTATCAAAGATAGAAACAAGGATGTACTTTCCCTCAATCAGAATCATATAAATACCCTCTTCCTCTGTTTCCGTAAACATGTGGTTGAGACTTTTGTCTCCCAGAAGCTTTGAAAGGGCTTCAGAAGCAGCAACATTTCCGGCCGTAAGGGAAGCAAAGGTTATGTCATCTGAGGAAAAAGCCGGAGACTCGCTCCGGCTGATAAGCTGACCAGACTTATCTATAAGGAGAACAATCTTTGACTTGCTCTCTTTATTGAGCTCCGTTAAAAGCTTTCTGAGTTTCTCATCTTCTTCCGGCCTTAAGCTCAGCATCACTCTTCCCTATTAGAGATTTCCTCCATTTTATTGAGCCATTCCCAACGCCTGTTAACCTCTTCCTGCAGCTCCTTGATTTTATCCTGATTCTCAGGCTTAAACAAGTGTTTAAATCTGCCCTGAAGCTTAAGGTATTCCTCAATTGGTTTAGGGTTCTTAGGTCTGTGAGTTATTCTCCACTTTCCGTTCTCAACTTCAAAGAGGGGCCAGTAGTTGGTCTCAACAGCCATCTTTGTAACCAGAATTCCCTCTTCCTCTTTAGATCTCCAGCCCCTGGGGCAGACCGCAAAAGCGTTTATGTAGGAAGGCCCCTTTGTTAAAAGGGCTTTCTTGAACTTCTCCATAAAGTCCTTCCAGTGGGAAGGTGCAACCTGAGCAACGTAAGGGATTCCGTGGGCTGCAGCAACTTCAGGCATCCACTTCTTGTGCTGTGGTTTTCCTAAGCTCTCAGAACCTACAGGCTGGGTGGTTGTGTTGGCATACTTAGGAGTTGCAGAGGAACGCTGAATTCCAGTGTTCATGTAGGCTTCATTGTCGTAGCAGACGTAGATGAAATCGTGTCCTCTCTCAAGGGCACCGGAGAGGGACTGGAAACCGATATCGTAAGTTCCACCGTCTCCACCGAGGGCTACAAACTTAACCTTCTTATCTGTTGGAAGCTTCCCTTTTCTCTTAAGAGCTTTGTACGCCGCCTCAACGCCGGAAATTGTGGCAGCAGCGTTTTCAAAGGCGTTGTGTATCCACGGAGAACGCCACGAAGTATAGGGGTAGATAGATGTACAGACCTCAACGCAGCCGGTTGCGTTGGCAATTATGAGTTCGTAGCCAAGAGCGTTTGCAACCATGAACATCTGCCTTATGATGATTGAGGCCCCACAGCCTGCACAGAGCCTGTGGCCGGGAGCAAGTTTCTCCGGGTAGTTCGTAAGCTTCTTCAGGGGCGGAACTTTTATCTCAGCCGTCTTTATCTCAGCCATTACTTCCTCCATTACTCGTTTAGGTTAAGGTAGTTGATAAAGGGAACCTCTTTCCCTGCAGCAGCCTGCATCACTTTGTCTATAGCTTCCTCAATGTGGTGAACGTTTGTGTCCCTTCCACCTAAACCGTAGATGAAGCTAACAATGGGGTAGTGCTTGTTCCTCAAGTACATTGCAGTGGCAACGTCGCTGTAGAGGGGCCCTCCAACTGCTCCAAAGGTTTCAGCCCTGTCAAATACTCCAACGGCCTTGCAGTTTGAGGCCTCTATTGCGTCCATAACGTCGTAGTATGGGAACGGCCTGTAGGTTCTAATCTTGATGAGACCAACCTTAATGCCTTTTTCATCCCTCAGTTTGTCTATTACGTACTTTGCAGTTCCGGCAGTTGATCCGATGATTATGAGAATGTAGTCGGCATCTTCAGTTTTATAGGTCTCTATGTGCTCGTACTTTTTGCCGAAAGCTTCTTCAAAGGCCTCGCCTACCTCTCTTATTACCTTGTAGGCGTTCATCATCGCCTCTCTCTGCTGCCTCTTGAACTCCATGTAGGAGTCTGTCATGGCAACGGGGCCGTGGGTTACCGGATTGTCAACGTCCAAGAGGGGATACATTAGTTTCGGTTCACCGATAAATTCTTCAACAGCTTTGTCAGGAAGGAGCCTGACCCTCTCAATTGCGTGGGAGATTACAAAGCCGTCCATTCCAACCATAACGGGGAGCCTTGTCCTCTCATCTTCGGCTATCTTTATAGCCTGAATCAGGTTGTCATACTGCTCCTCAGCGTTCTCTGAGAAGAGCATTATCCAGCCCTGGTCTCTGGCTCCCATCATGTCGGACTGGTCACCGTGGATGTTGATGGGGGCTGAAAGTGCCCTGTTTACAACGGTCATAACGATCGGAAGCCTCATTCCGGAAGCGATACCGAGAACTTCCCACATGTAGGCAAGACCTGGACCTGCTGTTGCAGTCATCGCCCTGCTTCCGGCAGCTGCGGCTCCAACGCAGGCAGACATTGCAGAGTGTTCACTCTCAACGGGAATGTACTCCGTATCAACCAAACCGTTGGCAACGAAATCTGCAAAAAACTGCATAAGCTCTGTTTGGGGAGTGATCGGGTATGCTGCAACAACGTCTGGGTTTATCTGTCTCATAGCCTCGGCGGCGGCCATGTTTCCCGAGTAGGGAACGTACTTAACCTCTTTTATGAGCTCAGGCCTCATTTCAGTCCTCCTCCCGGAACAGGTATTCGGGTTTCATCTCAAGGGCGTTGGTTGGACACTCGTGGGCGCAGATTCCGCAGCCTTTACAGTGGTCGTAGTCAACGCCAACCATCTTCTCTTCCTTAACTAAAATGCAGGAGTCTGGGCAGAAGACCCAGCAGAGCATACAGTTTACGCACTTATCAGCCTCAAATACAGGCCTCCAGGCCCTCCACTCTCCTGTAAGGTACTTCTCACTTGAACCTGGCTCAGGTATAACGGCTCCTATTGGTAAATCTTTCCAGCTCTTCATTCTGACCTTACCTCCTCGTAAGCTCTGTGTAGTGCCCTGATGTTTGCGTTGAGGGCGTTCTCTGAAATCTTCTTACCGAAGGCTCTTTTGATGTCTTCTTCAACGGTTTTGATGTCTACAAGACCGTTCAGGACTTTTACGAGAGCTCCCAGCATCGGAACGTTCATGAGGGGCCTTTTCAGCTCCTCCATCGCAATCTTCGTTGCATCTACGGTGTAGATTTTTCTCCCCTTGATGCCGTATTTCTCTCTTATCTCCTGAGGGGACTTGTCTGTGTTGATGACGAGGATTGCGTTTTCGTCTGTTCCCTCCAAGAAGGGAACAGCTTTAAGGAGCGTTGGGTCAACAACTATAACGATGTCGGGGTTTATAACCATACAGTGGAGGGTGATGGGTTTTTCGGAAACCCTGTTGTAGGCTCTGAGGGGAGCTCCCGACCTCTCAGCTCCGTAGTCGGGGTTGCTCTGGGCGTACTTACCCTCCTCAATAACGGCAGAGGCCAGAATCTTTGATGCCGTAACGGCACCCTGACCACCCCGGGCGTGCCACCTAATCTCAATCATTTCTTCCTCCAGCTATGAGTTTCTTATCCTCAAAGGCTTTCCTGAGGGTTAGCTCGTCTGATGCGTCAATTGTTCCGCCGTATGGGATTCCGTAGCTTATCCTGTAAACTTTAACTCCAAGGTTCTCAAGCCGGTCTATCAGGAACTTTGCCGTTGCCTCGCCCTCTACAGTAGGGTTAAGGGCGATTATTACCTCTTTAACACCGCCTCTCTTTATCCTCTCAAAGAGGCTCTCAATGTTGAGGTCTTCAGGTGAAATGTCCTCCAACGGTGAAATAACTCCTCCTAAAACGTGGTAGAGTCCTCTATACTCTCCAAGCTTCTCTATTGAAACGGCATCTCTGGGCTGTTCAACAACGCAGATGGTAGTTCTGTCCCTCTCCTCATCTGAACAGATGGCGCAGAGCTCCCCCGTTGCAGGCAAACCGCACTCTTTACAGGGGTGAACCGCCTCAAGCTCCCTTAAAGCGTTTGAAATAATCTGCTTCTTGTCTTCCGGAAGCCTTGAAAGTGCGAGAACAGCCCTCTCCGCAGCCCTCTCGCTTATTCCGGGAACCTCCGAGAGGAACTCAATGAGGAGCTCCAAGTTCTCAGGGTATATCAAAACAGACCTCCAAGGTCTATTCCAAGTCCCCCTGTTATCTTCTCCATCTCTCTTGCTATTGTATCCCTCGCCTCCTTAAGGGCAGCGTTGGCAGCAGTGAGAACCAAGTCCTCTATCATCTCCTTGTCGCCAGAGTCTATAAGCTCCTGTGATATCTCAACGGAAACAAGCTCTCCGGAGCCCTTTGCAACAACCTTTACAGCTCCACCGCCGGCTGTTCCTGTAAACTCCTTTTCCTCAAGCTCTTCTTTCATCTTTGCAGCCTGCTGCTGAAGCTGCTTTGCCATACGCATCAGCTGGTTTATATTTCCGCCTCTGAACATAGAACCTCCGCAGTTTAAAGTGTGTTTTAATTGTAAACAAACTGTAAAAAGTTCACAACTGAAAAGGGACGAGATGGAGTTAGAGAAGGAAAAAGTTGCGGTTGTAGCAGTAAAAAGGCCTGCAGAAGAAGTGGATTTAGAGGAGCTCCGCGGGCTCATAGAGGCCTTGGGCGGAGAGGTTGTTCAGGAAGTTGTCCAGAAGAGGAGAAGCTTTTCTCCGTCCACATACATCGGAAAGGGAAAGCTCTCAGAGGTTGATACGGAAAATGCAACTTTGATAGTTGCATACCACCCTCTCACCTACTCTCAGAAGAGGAACATTGAGGAGATTACAGGACTTCCCGTTATAGACAGGACAGAGGTTATCCTTGAGATATTTGCAAGGAGGGCAAGGACTAAGGAGGCAAAACTCCAGGTTGAGCTTGCAAAGGCCTACTACCAGCTCTCCCACACCAGGGGAATGGGTAAGGAGCTCTCAAGGTTAGGCGGTGGAGTCGGAACGAGGGGACCCGGTGAAACAAAGACTGAAGTTGAAGCAAGGGCAATACGGAGGAAGATACACAAGTTAAAAAGAGAGCTCCAAGAGGTTCTAAAGAGACAGGAGCTCGTTAGAGAGGGTAGGAAGAAGAAGGGATTTAAGACGGTTGCCGTTGTTGGATATACAAACGTTGGGAAGTCCACTCTCGTTAAAGCCCTCACCAAGAAGGACGTTTTTGTAAAGGACATGCCCTTTGCAACTTTAGACGTTAAAACGGGAGCTCTCTACCTCGGCGGTGAAAAGGTTCTCATCTCAGACACGGTAGGTTTCATAAGGAACCTTCCCCACGAGCTTGTAGCCTCCTTCAGGGCAACACTCAGCGAGGTTAAGGAGGCAGACCTGCTCCTTATAGTCTTTGACGTTTCATCTGCGAAGCTTGAGGAGGAGCTCCACTCTGTAAAGTCTGTCCTTAAAAGGCTAAAGAGCTGGGAGAAGCCCAAGATTTTTGTCGCCAACAAAGTTGATAAGGTAACAGAGGAACTGAAAGGAAAAGAGGAGCTCTACCACCTGATTGCAGGGAAGATTCCAGAGGAGAACCCGGAGGTTGTTTTCGTCTCAGCAACGAAAGGATGGGGGCTTGAAGAGTTAAAGGAGAGGATTGGTAAAAAGCTAAATTCTGTCAGCTCCTCTTAAACATCTCCTCTAAAGAGTCAACCTCTTCAGCCTCTTTGAGCTTTGAGTAGGCCCTCTTAATCATCTTCTCGTCGTCTGCCGTTTCAACTATCTTCCGGTAGAACTCCTTTGCCTCGCTGAACTTTCCAGACTCAAAGAGGGCATCTCCAACAACCTCTGCAACCTCGCAGAACTCCTCCTCAGAGAGCTCCGGGTTCTCAAGAACAAACTTTCCTATCTTAACAATGTCAGAGAGCCTATCCTGCTCAAGGAAGATAATGGAGAGCTCTGAGAAAACATCTAATAGAACCCAGACGTTATCGGTGCTGTAGAGTATCTCTTTCAGAACTTCCTCGGCCTGGTCGTACCGCCCCTTTTCAGCAAGGAACTCTGCAAGCATTTTCAGGGCATCGTCCCTTATGAACCCTTCAGAAACGGAAACGGCCTTCCTGTAGTAGTGTTCGGCAATCTCCTCCTTCCCTAAAAGGTCGTAGAGAGCTCCCGCACTCTGGAGGAGGTAAACGGCGTCGGGGTAGAGCTCTAAAGTGTTGTGAACAACCTCAAGGGCTCCTCTGTAGTCCTCATCGTTTACAAGAACCTCTATGAGCTTCTGCCTGTAGTCGGCGTTCCTGTAGTCTAAACGGCAGGCCTCACGGAGCTCCTCCTTAGCCTCCTCCAACTTCCCCCAGTCGGCGTAGACTTTACCGAGTTCGTAGTGGAGCTCCGCTGAATCCATAAGCTCTAATCCCCTCTTTAAAACAGCCTCTGCCTTTCTAAAGTTCCGCCTCAGGGCGTAGTAGCGAGAGAGCTCCACGTAAGGGAACTTTGAGTAGGGGTCTAAAGTCATAAGGTTTTCTAAGGTCTTAACCATTTTCTTATGGGCGCTGGTCTCCCTGTAGAGGCGGTAGAGCTCTAAGTAGGCCTCTTTCTCAAAGGGGTTGAGCCTGATTGACTCAAGGAGCTCCCTCTCTGCAGCCTTAAAGTTCCTCATGGAGGCCAGTGTGATTCCACGCTGGAGGAGCTCCCTTGAGCGGAGTTCTGTATCTAAAAACCTTGCCTCTTCAAGGTAAACTTCGGCCTTTTCGCTGTTTCCAAGTCCCTCGTAGGCCTCGGCCAGAAGGAGGTAGTAGTCAACGTCCCTAACCCTGTTCTTTTCAAGCTCTTCAACGGCTTTCCTGAAATTCTTAGACTTTATAAGGCTCTGAGCTCTCTCAAGGACAGACTTAACGTTAGGCTTCTTCTCTTCGTAGCTGTTCCTCACTAAAAGTCTCCTGAAATCACAGTTGAGATAGGTTCTGATTTTAAGTATAAATCTGGTCAACCGATTTTCAACTGGAGGGAAAATGCTCTCTAAAATAAGGAATAACCTAAGGGCCTTCAGCCTTCCTCTCTGGATAGTTGCGGCTTCCTTTGTGGGAACGATTTTCCTCGTCTGGGGAAAGGGCTCTGTTTCAGGACCATCTGGAAACGAGATAGCCACAGTCAACGGAGAGGGAATAAAACTCTCCCAGTTCAGCAGGGAATATTCCAACGTTGAAAGCCAGCTGAAAGCGCAGTTTGGCGAGAACTATAGGAAGATAGTAAGCGATGAGGACATTAAAAGGCTTGCACTCCAGAGGTTAATAACCAGAGAGCTCCTACTTCAGGAAGCAAAAGAGGAAGGGCTAAAGGTCAGCGACTGGGCCGTTGCGAAGGCGATTGAGGAGATACCAGCATTCCAGGAAAACGGAAAGTTCTCAGTCAAGCTCTATAAAGAGTTCCTCAGAGCAAGACACCTAACACCTTCAGCTTTTGAAGAAACGGTTCGTGAAGACCTTCTGATTCAGAAACTCCTCTCTGTTGTCAACAACGCCCCATCTGTAACAAAACCTGAAATAGACATCTTCTACAGGAAGTTCTTCGGAAGCAGGAAGTTCAGCTACAAGATCTTTCCGTTCAGCCAGTTTAAACCTGAAGTCTCTGAAAAGGAGGCAAGGGAATACTACGAAAAGCACAGAGAGGAGTTTGCCGAGAAGGGAGAAACGGGAGAGTTCCTCCTGAAGTTCCCCAAAACAACCGAAGGTGAGAAGGAGGCCCAGAAGGCCTTTAAGCTTGCAAAGGAGGGAAAGTTAGAGGAGCTCCTCAAGATGAACCCTGCTAAACTGAAGGACAAAGAACTCCAGAAGGAGCTTGAGAATAAAAACTTTGTCTTCAGAAGTCAGGGGAATCGGCTTCTTCTCGCCTTTAAAGTTCAGACAAAGAGGTATAGGCCCTTTGAAGAAGTTAAAGAACAGATAGTTAAAACACTTGCCCTACAGAAGGCAGTTAAAGAGGCGGAAAAGGCTGCTGAAAAGTATAAGGGAGAGCTCCCCAACCAGACAGAGCTCCTTGACAGGGCCCAGTTCACAGAGAAGTTTAAGCCCGTAGAAAGCCCCGAAAAGCTATTTACCGCAAAGGTAGGAGAGAGGGTCGTTCTCAGGCTTTCAAACGGCTACGGCGTCTTCTCTCCCCAGACAGACCTTACCGTAGAGAATGTTGATCCGAAAAAAGTTGAAAAGTTAAAAGCCTTCCTTTTAGCGCAGAAACAGCAGAGCGATTACCAAAACTTCTTAAACCTTTTAAGTCAGAAGGCGAATGTAAAGATAAACGAAGAACTTTTCAGGAGTTTAAAGTGAAAAGTATGACAGGGTACGGCAAAGGGATATCAGCAAATCAGTTTGTAGAGATAACAGCAGAGATCAGAAGTCTAAACAGCAAGGCGCTCAAAGTCAGGTTTTCCATTCCAAGGCTCTTTAATCCTCTGATAAATCAGATCAACAACCTAATCTCGTCGTTTGTTAACCGGGGAGACCTGGAAGTCCACGTTAAGTACCGCCTCTCTCCAGACTTTCAGATTCCCGTAAGCGTCAACTATCCGGAAGCTTTAACCTACATAAAAGCAGCTGAAAAACTTGGAGCTCTGTCGGGAAAGGAAATCTCTGTCTCCCTGAAAGACCTCCTCTCAATCCCCGAGATATTCCAGAAAGAGGAGGTTGACGTAGAACCGTTTAAAAAACCTCTCCTTGAAGCCATTGAAAAAGCATTAACTGAACTTGAAGAGGCCAGAAAGTCAGAAGGGGATAAACTGAAAGCCTTCTTCACAGAACACCTGAAAGTAATAGAGGAAACACTGAAAGGATTAGAAAAGGAAATTTCAAATATTGAAGAAAAACTCTTTAAAAAGCTTAAAGAAAAAGTTCAAAAACTCCTTGAAGAAGAAATTTCAGAAGATTTTGAGAAAAGAATTGAGTTAGAAGTTGCCCTTCTTGCCGAAAAACAGGACGTTTCAGAAGAAATCTCCCGTTTAAAAGCTCATATAAAGCGGTTCAGAGAGATAATGGAGATCGAAAATGAACCCATAGGTAAAACCTTAGACTTCCTCTGCCAGGAGATGCACAGGGAGATAAACACTTTAGGAAATAAGATTAAGGAAATAGACATTACAGAACCTGTCTTAAAGATTAAAACAGAAATCGCAAGGATAAAGGAGCAGGTTCAAAATGTTGAGTGATAAGATGAAAGGCCTTCTAATTGTTATCTCCGCCCCCTCTGGAACGGGAAAAACAACCCTGACTCACATGCTCCTGAAAGAGTTCCCCGATATGGAGTTCTCGGTTTCATATACAACCAGAAAACCGAGGCCTGGAGAGGTAAACGGAAAGGACTATTTCTTCGTTGACAGAGAGACTTTTGAGAAGATGATTGAGGAAGGAGACTTTTTAGAGTGGGCAGAAGTTTACGGGAACCTCTACGGAACGTCTAAAAGCCAGGTTTTAAAAGCATTGAACGAGGGGAAAGATATACTCCTTGACATAGATACACAGGGAGCTCTCCAGGTAAAGAAGAACTTTCCCGAGGCCGTCCTCATCTTTATTCTTCCTCCGTCGTTTAAAGAGCTTGAGAGGAGGCTCAGAAACAGAGGAACCGACGACGAGGAGACGATAGAGAAAAGGCTGAAAGTAGCAAGGAAAGAGGTGGAGAGAGCTCCCCTCTACGACTACATAGTTGTAAACGATCGTTTAGAAAAGGCTTACGAAAAACTCAGGTCTATAGTAATAGCCGAAAAGTGCAGAACAGAAAGGCTTAAAGGCCAGTTTGAAAAGCTGGTGAAAGACCCGGAGATGGTGGAGCTCCTTAAAAAAGGAGCAGAACTAAATTAAGGGTCAGAACCCCATAAGAGGAAGCAATGGCAACGGCAGAGAAAGTGAAGGAAAAAGAGACCCCAAAGAGGAAAAGAAAACGGATACCGAAAGAGCTCATCTACGAGATGCGCCACGGAAGCCCCATCTACTACAGGGACTATGACCTCGTTCTCTCTGGTGAGAGGAGCCTGGAGGAGGTAATGGGAAGCAGCGGACTTCAGTTCTAGTTAATTGACTTAATTGTCAGCTTCTTGCACCAGCACCTTAACCCGAAGAAATATCAGCTTGGTTATGGCGAGGTTGGCTACAAGTTCGCTCCAAAGAGCTGGTACAACCTTGACATAGCGATATGGGAAAAGGAGAAGGTGAAGCCTTACCTGAAAAAGGACACCTACGTTGAAGTTCCACCGAAGGTTGTTATAGAGGTTGACACAAAGGCAGACCTGAGGAAATTCACAACACCCATGGACTACTTCCACAGGAAGACAAAAGACCTGTTAGAGGCCGGAACGGAAAGGGTTATCTGGATATTTACTAAAGAAAAAAAGGTCTGGGTTGCAGAGAAGGGAAAACCGTGGCTCATAGTTGACTGGGACTACAAAATACCTATCCTTGAAGGCATCACAATTACACTGAAAGACCTTGTAGAGGAGGAAGGGAATGGCTAAGAGGATACCCTTAGAACCTGTAGTTGAGAAGGTTGGAAACTTCTACGAAACAGTCCACGTTGCAGCCAAAAGGGCAAGGCATCTCTACACAGTTGACCCCTACACCTTTGGAAAAGACGAAAAGGGCGAAGAACACAAGAAAACTGTTATCGCACTATTTGAAATCCTTGACGGAAAGATCTGCCCCAAGAGAGAGAAGTAATGGGCTTTAAAGTAGTGGAAAACTACAGAGTTTGCGGCAGAGACTACCTGTTAACAGTTGAAGCAAACCGAAAAACGGTTGAAAAGGTCAAAGCCGGCCAGTTTGGAATGGTTCAGGTGAGGAGCAATCTCCAGTTTGACCCGCTCCTTCGCCGCCCATTGGGAATTTTCAACGTTGAGGGAAATCAGGTTTCATTCCTCTACAGGGTTTACGGAAGGGGAACGGAGCTCCTCACAAAAGTTGAACCAGACGAAGAAGTTGAAGTTCTCATGCCCCTTGGAAATTCAATTCCTGAAGACAGAAAAAAATACCTCTTCATCGCCGGAGGAATTGGAATAGGAGGCCTTTTCCTGGCAGCAAGGTGGTTTAAAGAGGCCGGGAAAGAGGTTGTTGTCCTTTACGGAGAGCGGAGCTCCGAAAATCTCTCAGGGCTACCCTTTTTAGAAAAATATGGAATAGAAACTGTTATTTATACAGAAGATGGCTCTTACGGAAAGAAAGGACTTGTTACAGCGGAGCTCCCGGAATTCAAAGACTATACCTGGGTGGCCTGCGGTCCAACACCGATGCTGAAAGCCGTTAAAGAGATTGCAGAAAAGGTAAAAGCCAATTGCTTCCTCTCCTTAGACAGGAGAATGGCCTGTGGTGTTGGAGCCTGCTTGGGCTGTACGGTTAAAACGACAGAAGGCTACAAACGGTGCTGCGTTGAAGGTCCCATCTTTAAAGCAGAAGAGGTTATCTTCTAAAGGAAACCTCTTTTCAAATGAGAATCATTCCCATTTAGGAATCACAGGACTAAATTAAGGAGAAACTTTACAGATTGGTGGTTTAAATGGCAGAGGAGAAAAAGATACTTGGAATAACAGACGAGCTAATTGAGAAGTGCGTCCGGTGCGGTTCCTGCCGGCAGGTCTGCCCCGTCTTCAATGTCACCCACGAAGAACCCTCCGTTGCAAGGGGAAAGATCTTCTTAGCAGACCTAATTAACAAAGGAAAAGCTGAGCTTGACAGGGAAGCCGCCCACTTTTTTAACCTCTGTACAACCTGTTTGAGGTGTGCCGAAATCTGCCCGGTAATGGTTGACTACGAGAAGATAATAATCTCTGCCAGAGCAAGGGCAGTTGAGAAGTTCGGACTTCCGCCGGAAAAAGCAGCAGCCGTTAAGCTCTTTTCAAACAGGAATCTCCTTGAAACTGTTGGGAAACTAACCTCTCCCTTAACAAAGCTCTTTACGAAAAAATCAAACAGCCCACAGAACAGGCTCCTGCCTGTAAACGTTCCAAAACTTGGAAAAGTTCTGCTTCCACAACCCAGCTCAAAGCCGTTTAACGACAGGGACAAAGTCTTTCCGGCAAAGGGAAAAGAAAAGGGAAAAGTTATCTTCTTTACAGGCTGTATGTTTAACAATTTCTACACAGAAACGGCAGAGAACGTTGTTAAGGTTTTAAACGCCCTCGGCTATACGGTTTTCGTTCCCAGGGAGCAGTTCTGCTGCGGAGCTCCCGCCTTCTTCTCAGGCGACCTCAAATCCTTTGAGAAAATGAAAGAGAAGAACCTGAAAGGCTGGGGAGAGGAAAAGGCGGACTTTATAGTGTCAGCCTGTGCAACCTGCGGCCATGTTCTAAAGGGAGAGTATAGAGAGCTGGAAATCCCTGTAAAAGAGCTCATTGAAGTACTCTACGAGAATATAGAGGAGATTGGAAAGTGGAAGCTTCCAGAAAAAGTTAAGGTTACCTGGCACCACCCGTGCCACATAGTCAGAGGGCAGAAGATTCCCCGCCACTACCCGTTAGACGTTCTAAAGGTTCTTCAGAACGTAGAGTTCATAGACATGCCCGAGGCCGACAACTGTTGCGGAATGGGGGGATCATTTAAGCTCTCCCACCCTGAAATCTCTAAAGAAATTCAGCTCAAGAAAGCAAGGAACGCCGAATCAACAGGAGCAGAAGCAGTTCTAACAGAGTGTCCAGGCTGCGTAATGAACATAGCGGAAGGGCTTGAGAGAATAGGCTCTAAAAAGAAATCCCTTCACATTGCAGACCTGCTTGCAGAGTGCTTAAAATAGATTTCACAGTTCAGTATGCTGATATAATCAGAAACCATGAGAGTTTTATTGTGGATAGCTTTTTTTCTTATTCCAGCCTTTCTATCTGGATGCAGTGATAAGAAGCCAGTTTACATCATTTCTTCATCTTCTCAGCTACAGCTTCCCTTTAAAGCAAGTGAATTCTTCGGCTTCTTTGATAAAAATGAATTAAACATTCAGCTGGACTCCGTACCAACTGGGGATTCACTTGTAAGGTTTTTAAACTTCAGTAAGTACACCGTTGTTATAACAGACCAGGAAACTGCGAAGAAAATAGAGAAACTTTCTTCAAAGTGGCAGCAGATCTGCACTGTAGCCCTCAAGAAAAACAAAAATTCTCCGATAAATAACGGTAAGTATATTCTCCTGATGAAAGATTCACTGCTCAAAAAACAGAAAGAGGCTATGAAGGTTATAGAGGGCTGGAACTACGGAGTGGACCTCCTAAAGGATCCGGCTGTTGTTAAACTACTCTCAGCGGAGGGGAGCTCCTACAGGTTCCTCTACTGCGGGAAGTGAGGAAGGGGTGAGAATTGATAAGTACTGGCTGCTGTCGGCAATAAGCCTTTTAGTATCAGTCCTCATAGGTGCAGGAGCTTTCTTCATCAGCTACCAGTTTTTCAAAGACGAGCTCTTAATGAACAGTCTTAAAAACGCAGAAAATTACACTGAAGTAACGGCTGTCTCGGTTGGTTCAAAGGCAAAAGCACGGCAGCTCGTTGAAATACTTGAAAGAGCTCCCTACATAGAGAAAGTCTTACTGAAACCTCCAGAAGAAAAGTCAGAGTTTCTCATAAAAAAAGAGCTCCTCTTTCCCGACGGGAAGTTAAAAGTTTTTCTTCTCCTGAACAAAGAACTGATAGTAGAAAGAGCAAAGGAGTCTGCCCAGAAAGTTGCCCTGAGCATCTTTTTAGTTACCCTTATCTTAACCGGTCTGATTCTGATAGCTGTAAGGAACTTCTACCTCAAACCTCTCTGGAGGATAAGAAGGGATATAGGAAAGATTTCAAGGGGGGAGCTTTTCAAACTACCTGAAGGAAAAACCAACGATGAGTTTAACAGAATAAGAAAGAGCATCAACCAGATGATTGACACAATAAGGAAAAAAACGGAGAGAGAAGACGTAATATCACAGTTTATCCACCTTCTAACCGTAGGAAAAGGTTTTAACGGAGAATTTGTAAGTCTTATGAGAAAAGTTTTAAACATTACCGGTTGTGACGGAGTGATTATCGGAGTAAAAGAGCCCGATAACGTTAATATAAAAGTAAGGTTAATTCATAAAGATGAAAGAACAGAACCTTTGGTTCTCACAAAACCGATAGACAACCTTCAGGGAATAGAACCCTACCTTTTAGAAATTCAGAAAGAAGTAGAGACAACAAAAACCTCCCTCCTCTCAAGTCTGGAGAGAGAAATAGGTATTAAGTACGTATTCGGTATTCCTCTAACAGTAATGTCTGAAACGGTAGGCTTTATTATTTTCTTCAAAAAAGATGAAAATCCGGTTAAAGAAGAAGTAAAACACTTCATAAGGAACATCGCAAAATCAATAGCGATCTCTGTAGAGATAAAAAAACTGATAAACAACCTTGAAGAAAAGCTTAAAAGGGAAAAAGAGCTTACAGAGAAGATAGTAAAAAGCCTTGTAAGGGGCATAGAGATAAGAGACTCTTACACGAGAGGACATTCTGAAAGGGTCGCTTTCTTCTCAAAGAGAATAGCTGAAGCTATGGGACTGAAAAAAGAAGAAGTTGAAGCTATATACATAGCAGGTCTCCTACACGATATTGGAAAAATAGGAATACCCGACAGCATTCTGCTGAAACCGGGGAAACTCTCAAAGGAGGAGTACGAGATAATAAAGTTCCACCCTTTACTAAGCTACGAGCTGCTTAAACACATAGATGTTTTAAAAGACTCCCTTCCCGGGATAAAGTACCACCACGAGAGGTGGGACGGAAGCGGATATCCTGAAGGACTGAAAGGTGACGAAATTCCCCTTCAGGCACGAATCCTGGCCGTTGCCGACTCTTTTGACGCAATGACCAGCGATAGAATATACAGAAAGGGAATACCAAAAGCTCAGGCGATTACGGAGCTCCGAAAACTATCCGGAAAAGACTACGACCCGGAAGTTGTAGAAAACGCCCTATACATACTTTTAAACGAAACCCCTCCCCCATCTGAGGAGTTTATATCGCCGGAACTACTAAATCTCATTGAGGAGAGGAGGCTTGACTACTACCTGAGAGATTCTCTAACAGGCGTTTTCAACAGAAATGCCCTTGAGCTTGCATACGGAATAGCAAAAGAGAGGTTTAAGGATTTCAAGGCCTTTACCGTTGACATCAAGGAGCTCCGCAACATAAACGTTAAAGAGGGATGGGAAAAGGGTGACCAGATACTGAAGAAGACGGTGGAACTCCTCCAGACCAAACTGAAAAATGCCATCATCGTAAGGTATTCCGGGGATAACTTCCTGATATTCTTCCCTCAAAGAGAAGCCGTAGAGGTAACAGTAAGAGATATAGAAAAGAAACTCGGAATAAAACTCACCTTCCACCAAATAGAAAGCTTCAAAGACATAGAAGACCTCAAAGTAGAACTTACCACCCTTGAATTTGAGTCGTAGTTCCTTCCTTGTAAAAGTTCTGTAAAAATTTTGTTAAAATGATTACCAATTTCAGTGGCGGGAGGAAAGAATGAAAATCCACGAGTATCAGGCAAAAGAGATATTTAAGAAGTACGGCCTGCCCGTTCCAAGGGGAATAGTTGCCCACGATGCTAAAGAGGCAGAGTGCGCAGCAAAAGAGCTTGGAACACCTGTAGTTGTAGTCAAGGCTCAGGTTCACGCCGGTGGAAGGGGAAAAGCTGGAGGCGTTAAACTTGCAAAGTCTCCGGAAGAAGCCGGCAAAATAGCTGCCGAAATGATAGGCAACAGGCTCAAAACCTATCAAAACCCTGAAGGCCTGCCCATAAACTGCGTCCTCATTGAAGAAGGGGTAAACATAGACAAGGAGTTCTACGTAGGCCTTACTTTGGACAGGGAGGTCTCAAGGCCTGTATTTATGGTCTCTGCAGCAGGCGGAATGGAGATTGAGGAGATAGCAAAGACAAACCCTGAGCTGATAATAAAGGAGCACGTTGACCCTGCAATCGGTCTTTTACCTTACCAGGCAAGGAAGATCGCCT
>JALTBO010000076.1 GCA_027075275.1 Desulfurobacteriaceae bacterium | reverse complement strand
AGAAAAGCTGCAACCTTTCTCCTCCAGCCTCCAAGAAGCTTCTCTGCAGCGGCGTAGTCTCCACTCAAAAAGGCCTTTTTGCCCTTTCTACTGCGAGAGCTCTCCCACCCGGCAGGCTTAAAGAGAAAGAGAAGGGCATCTTCTCTATTCTTTAAATGATGAGCAAAGAGCTCTCCGTCTCTGACAGATGTAAACCGCTGCTCCCCGTAGTAGTTGGGAAAACCGAATTCTTTTAAAATCTTCAGCCTATCTTCGGGAACCTCCTTTACTCCCTCAACAAGAATGGTAAACCTGTTTCCAGAAACCGCCCTCTCAACAGGAACATCTAAAAAGCCAGCCTCTTTCAGCTTCAGGTTTGGAAAAGAAAGCTCCTTTAACCGGAACTTCATCGGAACGCTTATGAATTGAACGGTTTCAGCGTTTTTATCTTTAAGGCCCCCGTAGGAGATGAGTTTAAGAGGGAGGGAGCTCTCCTTTGCAATCCTCCTTAAAATCGGCAGAGTTTCAAGCCCTTTTTTGTAGAGCCTGTAAACTCTATACCTACCTCTGTCTTTAAGCGGTTGGTTCAGAACTTCTTCAACCTTAAAGTTTTCTGGCCGACTTTTGATTTTCAAAACGCCTCCCCTTAAAATTTCCTATTGAGATAACAGATAAGGAGGAAGAAATGAAAGTTTACCTGATAGTCTTCTCACCAAGCTGCGCAGAGGGAACGTTTATGTTTGCTGAAGAACTTGAGTTTATAAACGACGCCCACGTAAGGGCTTCCGGCTACTTCGCCTTTAAAGAGGACATCTCAGAATACAGAAGACTAAAGAAAGAGGGCGCCAGAAAGAGGACGCTCATAATTCCCCAGAGTTCCTACAACTTTATAGAAGAACTGGAAGTATGAACAACTTGACCACTCCGATAAAGCTGGTATAAATTATGCTCCACTTTAACCACCTACGGAGGTTCGGTAATGTATGCCGTAATAAAAACTGGCGGAAAGCAGTATGTTGTGGAGCCCGGTCAGGTTTTAAAGGTTGAGAAGCTCAACCTACCTGAAGGGTCCGATGTAGAGTTTGAAGCTCTGATGGTAAGGGACGATGAAGGAAATGTAAAAGTTGGCCCCGAGGCTAAGGGAGCAAAGGTTAAAGCAACCGTTGTTCGCCACGGTAAGGGCAAGAAGATTATTGTTTTCAAGTACAAGGCCAAGAAGCACTACCAGAGGAAGTACGGCCACCGTCAGCACTTTACCGAGATTCAGGTTAACGAAATCGTAAGCTAATTGGAGGTTTGCCATGGCACATAAGAAAGGTATGGGTTCTACCAAGAACGGTAGAGACTCAATCGGCAAAAGGCTTGGAGTTAAGAGGCACGACGGCCAGGTAGTTAAGGCCGGAAACATCATCGTTCGCCAGAGGGGAACTTCTATTCACCCCGGACAGAACGTTGGAATGGGAAGCGACTACACACTATTTGCCCTCATTGACGGTGTTGTAAAGTTTGAAACAAGGCGCAACAAAAAGTTCGTTAGCGTTTACCCCCTCCAGTAAGCCCCCAACTTTCGGGGGCTTTCCCCTCTAAACAATCAGGTAGAGAACCAGAATTCCTATAGTTTCTCCAGCAGCAAGAAGAAGAAAACCTGGAGTAACAAGCTTAAAGAGCTCTCTGGTTCCCATAGAAACAGTTAAAAACCACTTAAAGAGAGTATTGACAAAGGCAGAAAGAAGAACGGCAACAACAGCGGGAATAAGCGCAACGGAACCTGCAGCAAAAAGCTTTGAAACAGAAAGTGTCAGCGGGTCAACATCTGAAAGGCCGGAAAGCGCAGCAACAGTATAGAGGCCAAAATTTCCAAAGTATTTCAAAGCCTCTCTTGAAATAAAGAGTATGAAAGCATAAAAGAGACCAAATTTAAAGGCTGTAGAGAGTTCAAAAGGGTTGTTAACTTTAACCTGAGCCTGCCTCTTTGATGAGGAGGTTGCAAGCCAGTAAGCGTAAATAACCCCAAAGCTGAAAGCTATAAGAGAAGGAACAATCAGGTATTTTGCAAAATCAGGGCTGACTATTGCGGCAAGGACAGTCATTCTGGGAAACATTATTGCGGAAGCTCCTACAATTCCGGCAGCGTACTCTTTTGTTAGAAGATGGTTTATTCTGGCAAGGGGAGAGAAAGTTGCGGTGACAGCAGTACTTGAAACCAGCCCTCCAATAAGACCTGCTATGAGAACTCCCCTTTCACCTGCAAATTTTGTGAGTATGTAGCCCAAAAAGTCTATTGAGGAGATAACGACGACCATTGTCCAGACTTCTCTGGGGTTCACACCGTAGAAACTCCTGTCTGGAAGGAGCGGGTAGATAACAACGGTAACGGCTGCAAACTTCAGGAAGGCGTATAAATCTTCAAGGGTTAAGTGCTTAACGAACCTGTGCATCTGCTCCTTGAAGGAGAGGACGGAGAAGACAGAAATCGTAATCAGTGCAGCAAGCTCATAATTTCCCGTGTAGCAGAGAAGACCTATCAGATAGGTAATCACTCCAGAGATTTCAGAGGTTAGACCGGGAGCTCTCTCCAAAAACTCCGAAATTCCAATAAGGATAACAAGACCAAAAAGGGAGACGTAAATAACGGGAAGTCCGAAGTGGGAGGAGAGAGCTCCCGACAGCGCCCCAAGGAGTGAGATGAGGGTAAAGGTCCTCACTCCTCCAAAAGAAGCCTTTCCCTCCCTCTGCTTTTTAAACTCCCTTTCAACCCCTATAAGCCCTCCTAAGAGAAGGGCAACAACGTAGGGTTCATAGAGCTTCCAGACTTCTGAGTTTATGAGCTCTTTAAGGAGTTCCACCGTAGAGCTCCCTCTCTAAAACCTCCCTCATTGTCTCAACGGGAGCCTTCTCTCCTGTCCATATTTCAAAGGCAACAGCTCCCTGATGGACAAGCATTCCAAGACCGTTTACCGTTTTGCACCCTCTCTCCTTTGCAGCCTTCAAAAGCGGAGTCTCCGGAGGGTTGTAGATAATATCAACAACAGTTATTCCCTCCGGTATCTTTGAGTAGTCAAAGAGAACAGGGTCTTCAGGTTTCATTCCCACAGAGGTTGTATTAACTATCAGGTCAACGTCTTTCAGAAGAGCCTCAACTGTTGACCCTTTCAGTGGATAGACCAGAACGTTTCCCCGTTTGCCGAGGAGCTCCCCAACCTCCTTAGCCCTTGAAAAGCTCCTGTTGACGATGTTCAGAAACTTCACCCCTCCCTTTAAGAGGGCGTAGCCTACCGCCCTTGCAGCTCCTCCTGCTCCAAACATAAGGGCTCTTTTCCCTTTAAGCTCAACCCCTTCTTCAATTAAAGACCTTAAAAAGCCCTCTGCATCTGTGTTGTAACCGGTGAGCTCTCCATTTTCGTTCTTAACCGTATTGACGGCGCCGAGGAGCTCCGCATCATCAGAGAGGTAGTCAAGGTGCTCTATAACCCTCTCTTTATGGGGAACAGTAACGTTCAATCCCTTTATATCAAGGGCTCTCACCCCATCAACCGCCTCTTTCAGGTTCTCAGGTCTAACTTCAAAGGGAACGTAAACAGCATCTATTCCAAGCTCTTTAAAGGCCGTATTCTGCATGAGTGGAGAGAGTGAGTGTTTAACGGGGTAGCCGAAAATTCCGTAAACGGAAGTTTTGCCGGTTATTTTCATACTGCCTCCCTGAACCTGCACTTTGCTCCCTGATAGGTGTCCCTCTCCTCAAAACGCTTCCTTATAAGGTTTATAACCCTGTTCTTCTCCCTGTGGCTACACCAGGCAGGGCCTACAAGTAAATTCTCGGGGGCTTCTCCTGTAATTCTCTGAATAACTGTTTTTTCAGGAAGCCGCTCTATGAAATCAACGACTAGATCTACATACTCCTCAAGCGATAGAAGGGGAAAACGTTCTCTCAGGTAGATCTCTTCAAGCTTTGTGTTCTTGATAACGTGTAAAGGATGAATTTTTACACCGTCAAGTCTCAAAGAAGCTAAAAAGTCTGCCGTCTCCATCATATCCTCGTAGTCTTCCGTTGGCAGACCCAAAATAACGTGTGCACAGGTTTTTATTCCTTTAAACTTCTTAGTTCTGAGAACAGCGTCAACGAAGTCTGAAACCCCGTGGCCCCTGTTCATCCACCTGAGGGATTTAAAGTGGGAGCTCTCAAGGCCATACTCAATCCAGACAAGGTAGTCTTCAGAGTAAGAGGCAATCAGTTCTAAGGTTTCATCTGGAACGCAGTCTGGCCGCGTTCCAACTATCAGTCCAACAACTTCTGGAAACTTCCTTACAGTGTCGTAAACAGGTTTAAGCTGAGAAGGAGGAGCGTAGGTATTTGTGTAGGCCTGAAAGTAGACCATAAACTTCTCAGCTCCGTAGCGCTTCCTTACTCTCTCTATTCCTTCTGCTATCTGCTCCTCAACCGATTTCTTTCTCTTTTCAACGTCGTAATCTGAGCCGGAATAACAGTAGATACAGCCTCCCGTCCCTTTAGTTCCATCTCTGTTTGGACAGGTAAAACCGGCATCTACCGTTACCCTGAAAACCCTCTCTCCGAAGAGTTCCTTCAGGTAGCGGGAGTAGGAGTAGTAGCGCTCCAACTACTCTCCCTCCTCCTCCTCAAACTCAATTCCTATGGGAACGAACTCTGCAACGTCCGACAGTCCCCACTCTTCAAACTTCTGGTTTCCAAGCTCCTCACACTCAATAGGAACAACAAAAATAAACCCTTCACCTGAGCGCCTGCAGTGTTCAGCTATGGCCTTTGCCCTCTTTTCGGCCTCTTCAGTCTGAAGCGTCTGGCAGTCTTCTACCTGAACGGCTATCTGCTGCCTTTCCCCCTCCTCGTTCTCAAAAACTGCCAGAAAATCGGGAAGATACTCCTCTCCCTCAGCCTCAGGCTCGTAGAGGTCAAAACCCTCTTCCTCCATTAAAACGGCCATAACTTCTACAAGTTCTTCCTTTGTTAGCCCTCTTTCCATGTCTTCCTCCAGAATCAGTTGACGTAAACTTATGAAATTTTTCCCTATTAACCAATTTTATAGCTTATAATTCCCCTGAACAGGGCAAGGTAAAGGTAAAGCAGAATGTTAAGCTCCTCTAACATTAAAGAAAAAACTCAGGAATTTCTGAAACCTGTTGCGGAAAACGTTGGAAGTTTGGGTATTTCGCCTAACGCAGTAACCCTGACGGGATTTATCCTATCTGCCGTTGCAGGAGTGTTTTTTGGACTGGGAAACATTATCAACGGTACACTATTCCTTGCCCTCTCCGGTGCCTGTGATGTATTTGACGGAATACTTGCAAGAACAACCAGAAAAACCAGCAAATTTGGGGCTTTCCTTGACTCCTTCCTTGACAGGTATGCAGATTTCTTTCCCCTTGCCGGTCTCCTCTACTACGGCCACGCTACAGGAAATGAACTTCTGCTTTTAGGTTCTCTCTTTTCCATATCGGGAGCTTTTGCCACGAGCTACGCAAGGGCAAGGGCAGAGTCTTTAGGAGTTGAGTGTAAAGTAGGAATATTTGAGAGGCCGGAAAGGGTAGTTCTACTCCTTCTGGGGCTTATTTTAGGGTATCCGGCAGAGACGACCGTTCTGCTGGCCCTTTTCTCAAACTTTACAGCTGTCCAGAGGCTTCTGTGTGCTTCTGAGAGGCTCCGTTGAGAGGGTTTCTTTTATTTTTAATTACGATTTTTCTCGCCCTGATGCTGGGAATTCTGGGAATTTTTCTCCTCATTAAAAAGGAAGTTTACGAAAAGAGGGAGGTAAACCTCAGCCTGAGGGTTAAGGAGGGAACGAGCCTTAAGGGGATAATTAAGGAGCTCCACTCAAAAGGGATAGTGAACTACCCACAGCTTGTCTACTACTGGGCAAGATACGAAAGGATTGAGCCAAAAGCCGGGTGTTATAAAGTAGAAGGTAAGGAAAGTCTTAAGGACCTACTTAAAACCTTTGAAAAAGGAAGTCCCTGCCTTAAAAAGTTTACAGTTCCCCCCGGGTCTGATCTCTTTATCCTTGACAGACTCTTAGAAAAGGAGGGTATCTGTAAAAAGGGAGAAGTGCTTAAACTCTCAAAACAGAGAAGTTTCTTAACGGAACTTCAGATCCCGTCCCTTAACGGCTTTATTTTTCCAGATACCTACTACATAAACGAAAAAGCTAACTGTAGAAAGGCCTTAGAGGTTGCTGTTAACCGGTTTAAAGAGGTTGTATATCCACTGTACAGAAACTACACTCCCCCTGAAAAGGTAAAAAAAGCTCTGAAGAACCCAACACTTCTTCAAATAGTAACGGTTGCATCCA
>JALTBO010000075.1 GCA_027075275.1 Desulfurobacteriaceae bacterium | reverse complement strand
ACACAAAGGTTATAGCCATATCAAACAGGACGGGAAAGTCAAAAACCTACGATTTAGAGAGCTTCAGGGAAGAATACGGAATAGAGCCTGAGCAGATTCCAGACGTTTTCGGCCTTTCGGGAGACTCTGTTGACAACATTCCGGGAGTTCCGGGAATTGGAGAGAAGACAGCCCTTAAGCTGATAAAAGAATTCGGCTCTTTAGAGGGAATCTACGAGAACCTCTCAAAACTCCCGCCAAAGAGGAGGGAGACGTTAGAGAAGTTCAGAGAGCAGGCTTTCCTGAGCCGTGAGCTTGCAAGGATAAAGAGGGACGTTCCGATAGATATAACCATTGAGGATTTAAAAGTTAAGGAGCCAAACGGTGAGTGTTTGAGGGAGCTCCTCTCAGAACTTGAGATGAAGAGCATCGCAGAGGAGCTGAAGAAACTCTTTCCAGACCTTGACCTCGGGAAACCTGTTGAGAAAGGGAAAAGGCTCAGTGAAGAGGAACTGAACCAGTATTTAAGCAGGGTAGACCTATTCACAAAGCCTGAAGTTCTAATAGTTCCACAGGGAACGGAGTTTGTTGTTGCAAACAGAGAGGGCTATGCCGTTTTAGACAGGAAAAAAACAAAAGAGGCCGTTAAGAAAGCAGGGAAGGTCTACACGTTCAACCTGAAGGAGCTCTACCACTCTTTGGGCGATGAGCTTAAAAAGAAACAGGTTGAGGACGTTTCACTCCTCTACTACCTGAAAAACCCTCTCCTTAAGAGCTACTCAGAGGAGAATTTGCTTAAGGAGTTCTTAGAGTCTGTTGACCTCTCTCCCGTTGAGGATTACATCCACCACGGGTTCAGATTAGCAGAGGAACTAAAGGGAGAGCTAAAGAGGTTAAACCTTGAGAGGCTATACAGGGAGGTTGAGATACCTCTTTCTTACGTTCTCTACAGGATGGAGAAAAGGGGAGTTCCCTTTGACAGGGAGTATTTAGAAGAGTTTGGAAGGGAGATAGAGGAGAGTCTGGAAAGCCTGCAGGAGGAGATTTACAGGGAGGCCGGAGAGCCTTTTAACATAAACTCTCCAAAGCAGCTTGCATACATACTCTTTGAGAAGTTGGGATTGAAGCCTTTAAAGAAGACAAAATCGGGATACTCAACAGACGTTGAAACCCTTACAACTTTAGCCCTTGAAGGGAACAGAATAGCGGAGCTCCTTTTAGAGTTCAGGAAGCTCTCAAAGCTCCACGGAACCTTTATAAAGGGAATTCTGAAACACATGGACTCTGAAGGAAGGGTTCACACGAAGTTCTTACAGACGGCAACGGCAACGGGAAGGCTCTCGTCGGCAGAGCCGAACCTGCAGAACCTGCCGGTCTCAGACGAGTTCTCAAAGAGGATAAGACAGGCGGTAAGGGCTCCAGAGGACTACACGCTGGTGTGGGCAGACTACTCACAGGTGGAGCTCCGCATCTTAGCCCACCTTTCAGGAGACGAAAAGCTCATTGAGGCATACAGGGAGGGAAAAGACATCCACACAGAAACAGCAAAACACCTCTTTGGAACCGAAGAGATAGACGAGACAAAAAGGAGAGTTGCAAAGACCGTTAACTTTGGAATTATCTACGGAATGAGCCCTCACGGGCTGTCTGACAGGTTGGGAATTCCTGTAAAGGAGGCTGAGGAGTACATAGAAACCTACTTCAAACAGTTCCCGAAGGTTAAGGAGTTTATAGATAGAACCCTTGAGGAGGCCTACAAGAAGGGCTACGTTAAAACCCTCTTTGGAAGGATAAGGCCTCTGCCGGAGCTCCGTGATAAAAACTACCACGTAAGGAGCTTTGGAGAGAGGGCTGCTGTAAACGCAAGAGTTCAGGGAACAGCGGCAGACATTATGAAGATGGCAA
>JALTBO010000074.1 GCA_027075275.1 Desulfurobacteriaceae bacterium | reverse complement strand
GGAGCTCCCTCTCCAACTTCTCCTCTTCATCCAACAGCCTGTTCTCTTCAAAGACCAGCTCGCGGTACTTCTGGCGGAGCTCCTCAATCTCCTCGCTGACCTTTTCTGCCCTTTCAACAAGCTTTCTCCTCTGCTCCGAGAGAACTTCATACTCCCTCGGAGAGTCAGCCTCGGCAAGGAGCTTCCTGTGGCGGGCAATTTTGTGGCGGAGGTCTGAAAGCTCGTGCTCCTTCTCCTTCAATTTTCTGAGAACCTCAAGAACTTCCTGCTCAACCTCTAAGAGCCTGCTCTTAACCTGTTCAAGGGCTCTCTCTTTCTCCTCAAGCTTCTTAAAGAGCTCGTCAATCTTTCTCTTTAAACTCTCAACATGCTCGCCGAATTTCTCCACCTCACCGGCCAGAGCTCTGATGCTTTCCATCGTCTCCCTCCTTAAAATATTGCTTTAAATTTTATCCAATAATAATTTAGCCCTGGCCGGAACTCTCTACAACACTTCCGCTTTTTTTCTCCTCTGTAGTAAAGAATGCCACGGCAGAAAGTATCCACCCTACCCACATAACAAGGCTTCCAACGAGAATAACTATTAGAACTGCTCCCCAGAACAGGAGCTTTCCAGCCCAGGCAAAAAGGGTATTACCCGTTAGAAGAGCTATTTCCTCAAAGGCCTGTTTTATATAGTAGTTTCCGTAAACAGAGGAAGCGTAAACTATCAATCCTCCAATTCCGGCAATGAGCCAGCTTAAAGCTCCGGAATTCCCTGCCGCAGCAGAACCAAATCCTGCAAACATGATAACCGCACCAACAATGCCACCGATGATGCTAACAAGAATTCCTTTAAGGAAAACGGAAAAGATTTCCCCTCTGCCCTCACCATCTGCAAACTGCTTAACCGCCACAATCAGGAGAATTAGTCCTGCAATACCTAAAACGGCTCCAAGGTAAGGGATAAAGCTCAGAACGAGAAAAAGAGAACCCAATCCCCCTAAAATCTTCACGTTATTGTTCATCTCTCCTCCCCGAAAGATTAGAAATTTCTTTTATTATACATTATTCTCATCGTCTTTCATGAGCTTATACTTTATGGCGTCGGCAAGGGCTAACCAGGAAGCCTCTATAACGTTTGGAGAAACTCCCACTGTTCCCCACTTCCTTTTACCGTCTGTTGACTCAATGAGAACCCTCGGAGACGCAGCAGTTCCGGCAGCTTCGTTGAGAATTCGGACTTTGTAGTCTGTAAGCTTCACCTCTTTTATTGACGGGTAGAACTTCTCAAGGGCTTTCCTGAGAGCTTTATCAAGCGCCTCTACGGGCCCTCTACCCTCTGCGGCTGTGTGCTCAAACCTGTCCTCTATCCCTTTCTCTTTTGCAACCTCCTCCGGAATTTCAACCTTTATCGTAGCCTCTGCGTAAGCTTCCTCGTTTTCTGACCTTTTCTCAGTTAAAACCCTGAAGCCTTTCAGCTCAAAGTATTTCTTCGTTAGCCCTAAAGTCTCCTTCAAAAGAAGCTCAAAGGAACCTTCTGCTCCCTCAAAGTGGTAACCCTGGGCTTCAAGCTCTTTAATCTTTCCAAGAATCTTCTTAACAGCAGGAGAGTCTTTGGAGAGCTCTATTCCAAACTCCCTCGCCTTGCTGATGATGTTGCTCTTTCCGGAGAGCTCCGAAACCATAATCTTCCGTTTATTACCGACCTTTTCCGGCTCAATGTGCTCGTAGAGCTTCGGGTTCTTCTCAACTGCAGAAACGTGAACACCGGCCTTGTGGGCAAAAGCGTTCTCCCCAACGTAGGGCAGGTTAACAGGGTGTGGGCGGTTGGAGAGCTCCGAAACCAACCTTGAAACCGAGTAGAGCTTCTTCAGGTTCTCCTCAGGTATTGACTCAACCTTCATCTTCAGAACTAAGTTAGGAATGATTGAACAGAGGTTTGCGTTTCCAGTCCTCTCACCTAAACCGTTTATAGTTCCCTGAACCTGAACAGCACCCTTCCTTACAGCAATGAGGGAGTTGACAACAGCCATGTCTGAGTCGTTGTGGGCGTGAATGCCAATAGGAGCCTTAACTCTTTTAAGAACAGCATCTATTATCTCCTCGGTCTCATACCAGAGGGTCCCGCCGTTTGTATCACACAGAACTAAACAGTCTGCACCTGCCTCTTCAGCAGCTAACAGAGTTTTTAAGGCATACTCAGGGTTTGACTTGTAGCCGTCAAAGAAGTGCTCTGCATCAAAGAAGACCTCATCAAAGTAGCGCTTCAGATAAGAAATGGTGTCGTAGATGAGCTCTAAGTTCTCCTCAAGCGAAATTCCAAGTCCCTGGGTTGCGTGGAGATCCCATGATTTTCCAAAAACCGTAACCGCGGGAACCTCCGTCTTTACAAGCTGCTGAATGTTTGCATCTTCCTCTATCTTTAAACCCTTCCTCTTTGTTGAGCTGAACGCAACGATTTTTGCGTTCTTTAAATCAAGCCCTCTAACGGCCTCAAAGTATGCAAGGTCTTTCGGGTTTGAACCAGGCCAGCCACCCTCTATGTAGTGAATTCCAAGATCATCCAAAGCTTGAGTTATCCTGAGCTTATCCTCTAAAGAGAAGGAAACTCCCCTTGTCTGAGCTCCGTCTCTAAGAGTTGTGTCGTATATGTAAACCATACCCATTACTCCTCTACTTAGCTTCCTTTCCCCGGTAAAATGCTATAAACCCTGTTAAAACAACTATGGAGATAATCAACAACAGAGCAAGTAAAAAATTCAGGGTTTCAACCAGGTTTGTCATCCTCAATCCTCTCAACTAAGTTCAACATATAACGCCATAGTAATACTAAAACTAATGCAAGCCAAAGGGAAACGCCAAAACCGAGTAAAACCAGAACACTTCCCTTTTCACGAGAGAAAAGAGCAAAAGAACCACTTACTGTTATAAGAAAAAGGTTGAAGAGGCTCTTAAAAACTTCCTTATAGATTCCAATCTTCTCTTTAACGCTCTCTCTCATCCTTATCAAGTCCGAAAGCCTCGTGGAGAACACGAACGGCAAGCTCTGTAAACTTCTCATCAATTATGCAGGAGATCTTTATCTCAGAGGTTGAGATCATCAGGATATTTATTCCATACTTGGCAAGGGTTTCAAAGACTTTTCCGGCAACACCTGCATGGCTCCTCATTCCAAGGCCAACAATAGAAACCTTTGCAATTTTATCGTCCCTTATAACGCCCCTTGCTCCAATCTCTTCTGCAACTTCTTTCGTTATTCTTTCAGCCTTTGCTGCGTCGTTCTTCTCAACTGTAAAGGAGATGTCTGTGTAGCCGTCAACGGAAACGTTCTGGACTATCATGTCAACGGGAATGTTGGCCTCGGCAAGGGCGTCAAATAGCTTTGCAGCAATTCCCGGCTTGTCTGGAACCCTCTCAACTGTAATCCGTGCCTCGTTCTTGTTGTGGGCAATACCCCTTACAACAACTCTCTCCATCGTCTCATCTTCCTCCTTAATAAGCGTTCCCTCGTCCTCCGTGAAAGTGCTCCTCACCCTCAGCGGAACCTTATACTTCATCGCAAACTCAACAGACCTTATCTGAAGAACTTTCGCGCCTAAAGAGGCAAGTTCCAGCATCTCCTCGTAAGAGAGAACAGGAATCCTCCTTGCCTCTGGAACAATCCTTGGGTCTGCAGTATAGACTCCGTCAACATCTGTGTAGATATCGCACCTATCTGCCTTAAGGGCTGCAGCGATTGCAACGGCAGAAGTGTCTGAGCCTCCTCTTCCAAGGGTCGTTATGTCTCCTTCCTCTGTAATTCCCTGAAACCCAGTAATTACAACAATTTTTCCATCTTTCAACTGCTTCATAATCCGGTCTGTATCTATCTCTAAAATCCTTGCCTTTGTAAAGGCTTTGTCTGTTTTTATTCCCGCCTGCCAGCCGGAAAGGGCTACTGCCGGGTAGCCCATATGGTTTAAAGCAATTGAGAGGAGACCTGCAGAGACCTGCTCTCCCGTTGATACAACAAAATCCATGTCCCTCTCGTTGGGCTCATCGGTTATTGACTTAACGAGGTTTATGAGCCTGTCTGTCTCTCCTGCCATTGCCGAAACTACAACAACAACGTCGTTTCCCTTCTCCTTCTCCTTTATAACTTTCCGGGCTACTTTATTAACAATTCTGTCTATACTTCCCATGGAGGTTCCGCCAAACTTCTGAACAACCAATGCCATAAAACTTCCTCCGGGATTTGATTAAGTTAAAGGTAGATTATATTTTGATTTGTTTAAAGGAACAACTAAAAGAAAGTTAGATCCACTGGCTGAAGATTTTAAGGCCTGTTTCCTCAGGAAAACCACAGAGGATATTCATATTCTGGACGGCCTGAGACGAAGCGCCTTTTCCGATGTTGTCTATTACAGAGATGACAACTGCGAGGCCGGTTGCCTCTTCTTTTGTTACGTAGATGTCACAGAAGTTCGTTCCAGCAATCTCTTTTGTGTTTGGAGGTTCTTTTCTGAGCCTTACGAAGAACTCATTTTTATAAAACTCCTCGTAAACGGAGAGGAGTTCCTCTTTACTCACCTCCGTTCTGAAGTAAGCGGTTGTCAGAATTCCCCTGTTCATAGGAACAAGGTGTGGTGTAAACCTGACGGCTGGTAAGTTTAGCTTCTCAGCGATTTCGTAAGAGTGTCTGTGCCCCTCAACAGAGTAAGCCTTAAATCCTTCGTTTACCTCGCAGAAGAGTAGTGAAAGGTTTGCCTTCCTTCCTGCTCCCGTAACGCCCGATTTACTGTCAACGATAACAGGGCAGGAGCCGTCTATTAAACCTTTTTTAACCGCCGGGTAGAGCCCAAGGATTGCGCTTGTAGGATAGCAACCAGGGTTTGCAATTATCCTTTTCTTTTTTATCTCTTCTCTGTTTATCTCCGGAAGGCCGTAGGCGGCCTCTCTGAATAGCTCTTTGGCTGTGTGCTCAACTCCGTAAACCTTTTCATAGGTTTCCGGGTTTGAAAATCTGAAGTCTGCGCTGAAATCAATAATCTTCAGGCTTTCTTTTATGTAGAAAAGTTCTTTTACAATTGGAAATGAAGCTCTGTGTGGAAGACACAGAAAAACAACATCTGCCTGAGATACCTTTTCAGGAGAGTATTCTTCAAAGTTGAGGTTTTCAAAGGGAGCTCTGATGAAGTGAGGAAAGACTTCAGTTAGCGGTTTCCCTGCAAACTGGCGGGAGGTTATAGAGATAACTTCTACGTAAGGGTGGAGTGAAAGGAGGCGGAGGAGCTCCGCCCCCGTATATCCAGAAGCGCCAACAACGGCAACCTTAACGCTTTGACCACTGGTACCTTGCACGGGCTCCCCTCTGTCCGTACTTCTTCCTCTCCTTTATGCGGGCGTCACGGGTGAGGAATCCGGCCTTCTTGAGTGCTGGTCTAAGCTCAGGGTTGAACGCAAGGAGAGCCTTTGCAATGCCGTACTTCACGGCATCTGCCTGGGCAGACTTTCCGCCACCTTTAAGAGTGCAGAGAACGTCAAACCTTCCGTTTGTTCCTGTAACGTCAAAGGGCTGCTGCATTATTTTCAGAAGAGCAAGCCTTCCAAAGTACTCCTCAGCAGGAACCTCTTTCTTCTTTGAAACCCTTACTACAATTTTCCCTTCGCCGTTCGGTATAAGCCAGACCCTTGCTATTGCAGTTTTCCTTTTTCCCGTTCCGTAGTATCTAACTTCAGCCATTATCTCCTCCGTTAAAGCTCAAGGGGTTTGGGGTTCTGTGCTTTGTGGGGATGTTCAGGCCCTGCGTAAACTTTGAGCCTTTTCATCCTCCTGTCCCTGAGCTTGTTCTTTGGAAGCATTCCCTTAACCGCAAGCCTGATTACTTCTTCAGGCTTTTTCTGGAGCATTTCCCTCAGTGTTGTCTCCTTAAGCCCACCAGGATAGCCTGTGTGTTTGTAGTAGATCTTCTTATCAAGCTTTTTACCTGTCGCGTGGATTTTCTCTGCATTGACAACAACGACAAAGTCTCCACCATCAACGTGGGGAGTGTAGGTAGGCTTGTGCTTACCCATCAAAATCTTTGCAATTTCAGAGGCTAAACGGCCAAGGGTCTTCCCTGTGGCATCAACTAAGTACCACTCCCTCTGAACGTCCTCCTTCCTCTGCATAAAGGTTTTCATCTGTTTCCTCCAGACAAATGGCGTTTTGTTTTAACGCCGAAAATGTAGCGGGCAGCGGAAATTTACTAAAGGAGTTCTGGCTTGTCAACCTTATTTAAATAGACTATATTTGCTCTCTGCACGGAGGGGTGCCCGAGCCTGGCTGAAGGGGCACGATTGGAAATCGTGTGTACCCCCACAAGGGGTACCGCGGGTTCGAATCCCGCCCCCTCCGCCAC
>JALTBO010000073.1 GCA_027075275.1 Desulfurobacteriaceae bacterium | reverse complement strand
CGGAGCTCCCTCTGGAAAAGCTCATCTCTCTGTGCCGGAATTATATAAAGGTCTATGTCCCCACCTTTCTTTTCAGGGTAAACTCTGCTCCCAAAGAGAATTACCTTTGTTCCCTCTCCAAAGGCTTCTTCTGCGCTCCTCTTTATTGCATCTACCTGCCAGTCTGAAAGCCTGATTTTTCTCATTTTCCTGCTATTCTCTCTGCAGTTTCCTCTGCAAGCTTTGTGCAGTCGTTAACTCCAACTCCCCTGTAGGCGTTTGAGCAAAAGTGCAAGTTCCCAAGCTTCTCTCCAATCTCAAATATCCTGTCAACTCTCTCACAGTGGCCTAAGGTGTAGTGGGGAATTCCCTTCTCGTGTTTAAAGACTTTAACCATCTCGGGGTAATGGCGGATCTTCATTATCCGGCGGAGCTCCTTAAGGGCTATATCTACAAGTTCCTCTTCTGGCAGGAGTGCAAGCTCAGGCTGACGGGCTCCTCCAATCATTACTCTGATGAGGACTTTCCCCTCTGGAGCTCTGTTTGGAAAGACCGAGCTGTCCCAGAGAGCTCCCAGAATCTTCCTACCTTCGCTCCTCGGAACCAAAAACCCAAAGCCGTCAAGGTCATGTCCCAATCCTTTCTTCTGGAATCCTAAAGCGACAACGGAAATTGGCGAGTACTCAATTTCAGAGAGAAGCTGGGAGAGCTCCCCATCAACTCCTCTTAAAATCTCAGCGGCTGCGTAGGCCGGTGTTGATACGACAAGGTGGTCAAACTCCTCTGTTAACTCCTTATCTCCCTCTTTCCAGCCAACTGCCCAGCCTTTTCCAGACTTTTCAACCTTTTCAACAGAAACTCCCGTATGGAGCTCCTCTTTCAGCGCTTTAGATAGTGCATCTATCAGGTCTTTTGTTCCGCCTATAAACGAGGTGAGAACTCCTCCGGGGCCTGCAGGGCCAGATGAACGCTTTCCGCTCTTTTTTGCCTCTTTCATTTTGGCAATTAAACCCTTTATAAGGCCGCCGTACTGCTTTTCTAAGTTGTAGATGGCAGGAAAGGCCGCTTTTAGGCTCATTCTGTCGGGGTCTCCAGCAAATATGCCGGCAACCATAGGGTCTAAGAGCTTCTCTAAAGCTTCCTCGCCAAGTCTCCGCCTTGCAAAGTCTCCAAGGGTTTCGTCTGAATCACCTTTTTTAGGTGGAACAAAGAACTCTCCAACAAACCTGAACTTTCCCTTCCAGGAGAGGAGGTAGCTTGCAAGGAATGCTACCGGGTTCTCTGGAAGTCTCACAAGCCTTCCGTTTGTGTATATGAAGCGCTTTCTGGCTTTGTCGGAGCTCCGATACAGCCTATCCTCAATTCCGAGGGCTTTTACAAGGTTAAGAGTGTAGGGCTTCCCGTCTAAAAATCCGTTCGGACCGGTCTCAACTATGTAGCCTTTCTCATAAACGGTTCTCATCTTCCCGCCGGGCACAGAATCCTTCTCCAGAATGGTCACATCAACTCCTTTCTGTTTCAGGTAGAAGGCAACAGAAAGACCGGAAACACCAGCTCCCAAAATACAAATCCTCATTCTCTCTCCTTTTAAGGTTTTATTCTTTTCTTAACTTATTAATTTCGTCAACAATTGCACTTATAAGGAGAGGATGTTTATGATTTAATCTGATACGGTAATACTTAATTCCAAGGGCTCTGGCTAACTTTCCGTACTCTACATCAAGCTCGTAAAGGGTTTCTATATGTTCGGAAACAAAGCTTACGGGAAAAACAACAACATTCTTGAATCCCTCTTTTTTTAGCCTGTAGAGAACTTCCTCTGTTGTCGGTTTAAGCCATTCAATAGGACCAACTTTGCTCTGATAGGATATCCTGTAGGTAAAGCCTGGAAAAGCCTTCATAACTTCCCTTACAGTAGAGCGAATCTCCTGTGGATACGGGTCGTTTTTCTCCTTTACAAAGTAAGCCGGAATACTGTGAGCCGAAAAGAGAACTGCCGTTTCTTTTTGAGAAAGCTTGGTCAATTTTTTTTTCAGGTGATCCACTATCCACTGGATATAAAGAGGATTGTCGGCCCACGACTTAACATGTTTTATCAAGGCCACTTTACCAGGTAACAGCTTTTCAACGTCTCTTATACAGGCTCCAACGGTTCCATAGGAGAACTGGGGATAAAGAGTTATATGGTAGAGTTTATCCACTTCATCTACTCCTATCTCATTTGCAACTCTCTCAAGGAGCGGCTCAGAGTAAAGCATTCCGGTATAGGTTTTCAGCCCCAACCTTTCCTCTACAAGTCTGACCTGCTCAAGGGTATTGGCAACTAAAGGACTACCCCCTCCTATAGCTTCATACTGGGGCTTTACTTTGGGAGCTCTAAAGGTTGCTATTAGGTAGGCAAGAGGTTTCTGGAGAAAAGGAGGAACTCCAAAATTTATAAGGTCTCTGTCTGAAAAGAGCCTGTAGAGGAAGGGTTTTATCTCTTTTGTTGAGGAAGGAGCTCCCATATAGGTTACTAAAACCGCCTCTTTCATCTACTCTCCAATGATTTTAATTATTACCCTCTTTGGCCTCTGGCCGTCAAACTCAGCGTAGAAGATCTCCTGCCACGGGCCCAGATCAAGCTCTCCGTTAGTTATTGGAAGAACGACCTGAAGGTGAACTAAAAGGTTCTTCAGGTGTGCATCTCCGTTATCCTCTCCCGTCCTGTGGTGTTTATAGTCTGGCTTAAAGGGAGCCAACCTCTCAAGCCACTCCCAGATATCCTCATGAAGGCCTTCTTCATCGTCCTGAATAATAACAGCTGCCGTCAAATGCATGGCTGAGACAAGACAGAGACCCTCTTTAACGCCTGACTCTTTAACAGACTCTCTTACAGTATCTGTAATCCTTATCAGCTCCCGTCTCTTTTTTGTATTAAAGGTCAGATATCTGGTATAGGCCTTCATCATAACCTCCACAAGGCAAGACATTTGAAAATGATACTACACTGAAATAGTTTTTAAGAAAAAAAGAAGGAGGAGAAAATGTACAGCGTTGCAGTAATAGGCGGAGGAGTTGCAGGACTTTCCTGTGCCCTGACGTTAGCAGACGGAGCAAAGCGGTTTGATTTCGCAAAAGGAAAGAAATTCTTAGTTGTTGACAGCGGGAGCTCCGACGTTTTAAAGGCAGTTTTAAACAACGTTCCTGGAGTAAAGAGGGGAACAACAGGAGAGGAGTACTTAGAGTTCTTAAGGGCCCAGGTTGAGGAGTTTGAAGACGTTAACTTAGTTGAAGGAGAAGTTTCGGAAGTAAATGGAAGTAAGGGGAATTTTAAGGTTGTTCTCTCAGACGGAAGGGAGTTTGAAGCAGATTTAGTGGTTTTTGCAACCGGTTTCCACTCATTTGATATAAAAACAGATTTAGTTGAGATAGTTCCCCATCCTTGCTCTCCAAGACCTGGAAAGATTGCGCTAAAACCAAAGGCAGAAGGGGTTTACGTTGCAGGCCTTGCAGCTGGAAAGATAACAATGGTTGCCGTTGCGGCAGGAAGCGGAGTTGAAGTTGCCTGTGAAATTCTCTCTGAGTGGGCAGGAAAAGTTGTTGTAGGCCACGACAGGATTTCGGGGTAGCTCTGCTGCCCCTTACATTTTCAAAAACTTCTTCAGGAATTCCCTCCAGTTTCCAAATGGAACTTCTGTAAAATCAAGGTCTTCGACCAGCATCGGATTTAGAACGTAGACCCACGCTTCTACAAACTCGTTCATAGGTATAAGCCTTACTGGTTTCAGCTTCCTGATATAGAAGCTCTCCTCCGGAAAGAGCTCGTTGAACTCCTCAAAGAGATCAATGGCTTTAAGGGTGAGCTCATCTACTCTATAAACTTCCCCAAATACGGTTCCCTCTCCCTCAATAACACCGGGAAAGCCGTCCCTCAGGTGGACGAGCTTCGCACCGTACAGAACTCCGTGTGAAACGAAAGGAGAGTCAATCAAAAAGGTATGGGCGGAGAGGCCGTTCATCAAGGTTCCGTAAACAAAGAGGAGCTGGTATTTCACAGCTCCCCCTTAAACGTCAAGGTTCCTGACCTCTTTTGCAAACCTCTGGATAAACTCACGTCTGGGCTCAACTTTGTCTCCCATAAGAACTGTAAAGACCTCATCAGCCTCAACAGCATCTTCAACAGTGACTTTAAGAAGCGTCCTGTTCTCAGGGTTCATAGTGGTTTCCCAGAGCTGTTCCGGGTTCATCTCTCCAAGGCCTTTGTACCTTTGAATGTATATCCCTTCTTTCCCTGTGTCTATCAGGTAGTTAAAGAGCAGGTCGGCAGTTTTAAACTCTAAAACCTCTCCCTTCTTCGTTTTAATCCTGTATGGAGGCTGCCCGAGGAGCTCCCTCAATTTCTTCTTCAGTCCCCTTCCCTGTTTAAAGAGGTCCGAAATGAGAAGGTCTTCGTCTACAACTTCCTCTTTCTTCAGGTATTTGTCAAAGGGAATTCTGGCAACTATCCTGAAGGAGCAGTGTTCCTTATCCTCAACAAGCTCAAACTCGGTTCCCTTAAGTTCCTCGGGAAGGTTCTCCCTGAGCCTCTCAATTAGCGCTTCTGCCTTTTCCCTCTCGTAAAGCTCCTTATAGTCAGCGCCAACCCTTAAGAGGAGGTTTATGAGCTCCCTGTCCCTCTTCCTTGCAAGGATTGCAACAACGTTCTGAAGTTTGAGAAGTTTATCTACAACCTCCTTTGCTTCTTCTTCAGTTAAAGGCTTCCCTTCGGCAGAGAGGAGCTCCACAGAATCTAATGTAAACTCCAATACAACCCTCTCAAGCTCCTCATCGCTCTTTATATAAATCTCTTTCTTGCCTTTTTTGAGCCTGTAGAGTGGAGGCTGGGCGATGTAGAGGTGCCCTCTCTCAACGATTTCAGGGAACTGGCGGAAGAAGAAAGTTAAGAGGAGTGTCCTGATGTGGGCTCCGTCAACGTCGGCGTCCGTCATTATGATTATCTTGTTGTAGCGGAGCTTGCTGATGTCAAAATTCTTACCAACTCCCGTTCCAAGGGCAGTAATTATCGTCTTAATCTCGTCGTTTGAGAGGACCTTTTCAATCCTTGCCTTTTCAACGTTTATTATCTTTCCCTTAAGTGGCAGAATGGCTTGAAATCGCCTATCCCTTCCCTGCTTTGCGCTTCCTCCGGCAGAGTCTCCCTCTACCAAAAAGAGCTCCGTCCTTTCAGGGTCTCTCTCTGAGCAGTCTGCGAGTTTCCCGGGAAGAGAAAACTCCTCTAAGGCGCTCTTTCTCCTTGTGAGCTCCCTCGCCCTCTTTGCTGCCTCCCTTGCCCTTGCGGCAGTTATCACTTTTTCAGCAATCTTCCTTCCAATATCCGGCCTTTCAGTTAAGAAGCTCCAGAGTTTATCGTAAACAACAGAGGCAACTATCGGTCTTACTTCAGAGTTCCCAAGCTTTGCCTTGGTCTGTCCTTCAAACTGAGGGTTTGGAACTTTTACGGAGATAACTGCAACAAGACCCTCTCTAACATCGTCTCCGGTTACCGAAATTTTTGCGTTCTTTGGTAACAGGTTATTCTCCTCTATGAACTTTGTAATGGCCCTTGTCAGAGCCATTCTAAAGCCCGCAACGTGGGTTCCGCCTTCACGGGTGTTTATGTTGTTAACAAAGCTGAATATCTGCTCCGTGTAAGTTGAGTTATACTGGAGAGCAACCTCAACAAGAACGTCGTCCTTCTCTCCTGTTATGTAGATCGGTTCAGGGAAAAGAGGGTCCTTTTTCTCGTTTATCTTCTTAACAAACTCAACGATTCCTCCTTCATAGTAGAAAATCTCTTTCCTTGGGGGCTCAACCCTTTCGTCTATCAGAGTAATTTTGAGACCTTTATTTAAGAAAGCCAGCTCCCTCAATCTATTTGCAAGTATGTCCCAGCTAAACTCTGTAACTTCAAATATCTCTGGGTCCGGCTTGAAAGTTACGATGGTTCCCCTCTTTGTGGTCTCTCCAACGCAGGCAAACTGTGTAACAGGATTTCCCCTTTCGTAAACCTGCTTGTAGACCTTTCCGTCCCTGTGGATTTCCAGTTTCAGCCACTCAGAGAGGGCATTAACAACGGAAACTCCAACACCGTGAAGACCTCCTGAATACTTGTAGGCCTTCTTCTCAAACTTACCTCCCGCGTGGAGAACGGTTAAAACAATTTCTGCGGCAGGTTTCCCATATTCCGGGTGGATGTCAACGGGAATCCCCCTGCCGTTATCTGCAACTGTTATGGAGTTATCAGGATGAATAATTACCTCTATCTCTGTGCAGTAGCCGGCCAGGGCTTCATCAACGCTGTTGTCAACAACTTCAAATACAAGGTGGTGAAGACCGTAAACGCCTGTGTCTCCGATATACATCCCCGGCCTTTTTCTAACGGCCTCAAGGCCTTCAAGAACTTTTATTGCAGAAGCATCGTA
>JALTBO010000072.1 GCA_027075275.1 Desulfurobacteriaceae bacterium | reverse complement strand
GGAGGGAAGGAGCTCCTCTGAAATCTCTTCGGGAACCTCTATGGAAATTTCGTCTGAAGGGGCAACAATCGGATTTGACCTGAGGACTTTACCGTTAACGATGAGCTCTGCTGTCAGCTCTTTGAAAAGAGCTCTGACTTTTACGTAGTACTTCTTCCAGCCTATCTCAACGGGAACTTCTAAGGCGGGAACTCCCTCAACGTAAACCCGCAAAATGCCTTTCTCTCCCTGAACGTTCCAGACCGCCAGAGAGAGCTCCGGGTTTACAGGAATGAGGGTTATGAACTCCTCTCTGCAGGCTGGAAGTGGCAGTTCTTCCGGCTCCGGTTTTCTCTCTTCAACCGGCTCTACCTCAATGACGTTACTCGTAATGGGCTCCTCAACGGCAGACTTCTGAGCTAAAAGGAGCTCCCTCTTTAAGGCCTCAAGGAGCTCCGCCTTCCTCATCCTCCCCCTTCCTTTAAGGTTCATCTCTTTCGCAAGCCGGTAGAGCTCCCTCTTTGTCATTTTCTCAAGTTCTTCAACCTTTATTTCCAACATCATTTCACCTTCCCTTCAATTAGGTTTTCGTAAAGCCTCATATACTTAAGGGCAGAGCTGTTCCAGGAAAAGTCAATTCCCATAACGAACTGCCTTAAACGTGCAAACCTGCTGCGGTTGTTGTAGTAGAAGTCTATAGCTCTCTTTACGGCTTTCAGGAAGGCCTCTGGAGAGAACTCCTCAAAGAGGAAACCGTAGCCTCCCGGCTCCTCAACGTCGCGAACCGTATCTGCAAGGCCTCCTGTTTTCCTTGCAACGACCAGGGTTCCGTATCTCATGGCGATCATCTGGTTCAATCCGCAGGGTTCGTAGAGAGAGGGCATGAGGAGGTAGTCTGCAGAGGCGTACATTTTTCGGCTCAGAGGCTCATCGTAAGCCACTTCAACGAAAATGTTGGGATACTTGCCCTTTATGGAGTTAAAGAAACTGTTGTAGCCGGCGTCTCCAGTTCCTAAAACGGCAAAGTTTGCAGGAAGATGGGAGAGTTCCCCTATAGACTCCATAATCAGGTCAATCCCTTTCTGCCTTGCAAACCTGCCTATAAAGACAAAGAGTGGTTTCTCCTCTCCTGAAAGGCCGGTATCCTTCAGAAAGAAACGCTTGTTCTCCCCTTTTCTGGAAACGGTGTTCTCGCTGTAGTTTACGTAGATGTGGGAGTCCGTTTCAGGGTTCCATACGTCGTAGTCAATTCCGTTAAGGATTCCAAAGAGCTTGTAGCTGTATTTTTTTAAAACACCGTCAAGACCGTAGCCAAACTCCGGTGTGGTTATCTCTCTGGCGTAAGTGGGGCTTACGGTATTAACTGCATCGCTGAAAACAATTCCCCCTTTCAGGAAGTTAATCTTCCCCCAGAACTCAAGGGCTTCCATATTGAAAAGTTCCCACCCAAGGCTCAACCTTTCTACGGCCTCTTTCGGGAAAATACCCTGGTAGGCAAGGTTGTGAATGGTCTGAAGAGTTTTAACTTTAAGCCCCTTCTTCCTGAGGAGGACAGGTGTAAGGGCAGTCTGCCAATCGTTGGCGTGAACGATGTCGGGTTTGAAAAACCCCTCTTCTATCAGTTTAACAACTGCCCAGCAGAAAGTTCCAAACCTTACGTCGTTATCAGGGTAGTCACCCTCTGGGGTTCCGTAGAGGTAGTCCCTTCCAAACAAATGGTCATTTTTGAGGAAGTAGTGGGATACGGAGTTTGAAACCTTATAGACCTCAAAATCAAAGTTTCCGGCACCGACGGAAACGGAAACTCTTTTCCCTGCAGGAACAATTCCAAATTTCTCTACGTCAACAGTTTTATATAGGGGCATTACAGATTTGACGTGAACTCCTATCTCTGAGAGGGCTTTAGGGAGTGAAGCTGAAACGTCTGCAAGCCCTCCGGTTTTTGCAAATGGATATATTTCACTTGAAAGGAAGAGAACCCTCATAGTAGCACCTCTCTGAGAAACCTTGCCGCCGTTTCCGGCGTTGTTGGGTTGATTATGTAGCCGCTGCCCAGCTCAAAGCCTGCGTGGACTGTAATTCGGGGCATTATTTCCAGATACCAGTGGAAGAAGAGCTCCATTCCAGAGAAGTAGTCGGGCCTTTCAGGGAAGGGACGCACAGGCGGAGAAGTGTGAATAAAGAAGTTGTAGGGCGGGTTGACCAGCGTTTTGTAGAGCTTCCTCAGCGCCATTCTTAGGGCATCTGAAAGAAGGTATAGGTCGGAATCTGAAATTTGAGAGAAGTCAGACTGGTGGTACTTAGGAGCTATACGGATCTGGAAAGGGACCAGTGAAGCAAAAGGACAGTAAACAACGAACCTCTCATTTTCGTAAACAACTCTAACCGTTTCGTTGAGCTCGTAACCGATTTCATCACACAGGTAACAGCGACCTTTCTCCCTAAAGAACTTCCTTGACTGGGAAACAACGGTATCAATCAGTTTTGGTATTCGGGGAGTAGCAATTATCTGTGAGTGGGAATGGGTTAGAGAAGCTCCAGCTTCCCTTCCGTAGTTTTTAAAGACCAGAACGTACTTTATACGGCTGTCTCCGTAAAGGCTCCTCATTCTCTCCCTGTAAACGTAGAGGAGATCTCTCATCTCTTCTACTGTAAAGTTATGGGGGTGCTTGAAGTGGTCGGGGGTGTCTATAACTACCTCGTGGGCTCCAAAGCCTCCGGCAGCGTCGTATATGCCTACTCTGAACGGCTCAACCGGGTTCTCTATTCTGAAGGCGGGATACTTGTTGGGAACTACCCTTACCTTCCAGCCGGGAGTATCGGGGGCTGTACCCGGTTCCCTCAGGGCAAATATCTCGTGGGGCGAGAGGTACTCTTTCCCGGGCTCAAAGGGGCACTTTGACGGGTCGCTCTTAGACGGGTAGGTGTGGGGTGGATAGTCGTGGGGGCGCCTCTCCCTTTCAGGAGCTACAACGCTCCAGGTATCCCACAGGTAGTTGTATCTAAGCTCGGACATCTCTTACCTCTAAATCAATTGTGAGAGAAAATGAAACTTTAATGGGAAAGACAAGGCCGAAACAGTGGCCCTGAACCGTAAGTTCTGCTCCCTTTTCACTCTGGCTTACAGTCTTTACAGGGTAGTGGAGAAGGGTAAAGGGTGAGGAAGAAGTAAGCGTAATCTCCTTTCTGAGACTTCCATCTTCTATCTTCAGCACCTTTCCATCTGAACTAAATTTAAAGTTCTTTGGGTTGAGGAAGTGGAAGTTGAATTCAAGAATGTGGAGGAGCTCCCCTCCAAAGTCGGTTTTAAAGTGCTCTGAAAAGGTAAGTGTGTCCCCTTTCAGGGAAAATTCTTTACGGAGCTCCGCCGGGAACTTTACATCGGCGTAGATTCCACCTTTTCTTTCAAGAACCAGTTTTTCACCTTCAAGTCTTACAGAGTAGGGAGTATTTGCAAAGTCGGAGAGTTCTCTGAAACTCTCCCTGAAAAAGTTTTCATCGGTAACAGAGTCTGTGAAGTGAGAGACGAAAGAGCCCCTTAGGTGCCAGTCAAAGGCCAGTTTTTCCCTTACCTCTTCAGGAATCTTAAGGGGTCTTTCGTGAATTGTGGAGATTCCCCGGGAGCTCCCCTCCTCTTTTTCCACTCCCATAAGGTAGTGGTAACCCTCCCTGTGGCGAGAGATTACGTTCTGGTAGTTGAACTTCTCTTTTTTAAGGGAGAGCTCTCCTAAAATTCCACCCTCTTTTGGAAGAACAACGGCAAAGAGAGAGTTAGATGAGAGTATCCCTTCCTGGTAGCCGTCAAAGTTAACGTCTTCAAGTTTTACGTAGCCACCTTCCCTTTCAGACTCTCCCTGAGCGGTCAGTAAAAAGCGCCAGAAGTTGTCCCTCAGGTTGGGAAGGTAGATTCCACCAAATATACCGTGCCAGAAAACGTCGTTGCACTGGGCTTTTGCCAGATTTTCTTTAAAGTGTTCAGAAATTTCACTTTTCAGTGAAAGGGTAAGCATTCTCTTGTGCATGTAGTTGCTCTCGGGGTATTTAACGAAGAAGTTTTTCCAGATGCTCCCTCTAACGAACTTTTCAATGTAAGTTTCAAGACCTTTCTCTTTCAGAAAAGATTCAAGCTCTTTCAGTTCCTTAAACCTTTCTGGTGGGAGTGCCCACTCTCCCATTTCGTAGTAGGAAGCCGTCGGAAGGTAAGCTATACCTAAGGGCTTTTCCCGTTTTACATTCTCACAGAAGAGTTCCATCTCAATCTCTCCAGATTCAATTAGAGAGAGAAACTCTTTTAGCCAGCCCCTCTCGTAAACCCAGCTGTAGGTTCCGGGCCAGATGCCGAACTTCTCTCCGTCGTCAAAGAGGGTTCTGCTCCCCCAGGCAGACTTAAGGTAGCCGGCCGTATCTGAAGGGGGTTTAAACGGAACTAAGTAACGGAGTTTTTTGTCTATGGGAAAAACCTTAAGGATTTTTCCTTCGCTCTCTGTCAGGAAGTAACCGCCAAGCTGATTCCTTTCAAAGCCGGCACAGATGAAGTGGTAGTCGTCAACAACAACGTATTCAACTCCACAGTCCACGATATCGCATATAACAGAGTCGTCCCATACCCTCTCTGTAAGCCACAGTCCCTTTGGTTTCTGGCCAAAGAGTTCAAAAATAAGGTTGTTTAACTTCTCTATCTGGTAACGGCGCCAGCGGGAAGGCAGGGAAACAAGAACAGGCTCGTAGTAGCCGGCTGTAAAGAACTCTACCCTTCCTTCCTGGGCCATGGACTTGAGGAGCTCCACAACCTCAGGGTAGTTCTCAGCCACATACTCAAGGAGCCAGCCGCTGAAGTGGACGGCGAATTTAAAGCTCTTTACAGGGTAAACGGCCTCTATAAAAGGTCTGTAGGCCTTTTTAACTGCTTCATCAACTATGTGTTTAAAGTTCTCTACGGGCTGGTGGTTGTGAACTCCAAACAGAAGTTTTGCCATACCTAAACTATCCAGTCGGTTTCAAAGTCTTTAGAGAGCTCCAAAACGCCGTATGTAAAGTGGGGAGCTTCTTCAACAAACTTCCCATTGAGAAAGAGCTTAACGGCAAGCTTAAGCCTTTCTGCCTTCTCAAAGCAGGAAGAGGGAACAGCTATCTCAAGAACTCTTTTCAGTGCAGCCTTTGAACCTCTGCACTGGGGTGAAGTTCCTCTGTTCCCTGAGAAGTTGAAAGAGAGGCGGTGGAGCTCCTTCCCCTCAAGTTCAACTATCAGTTCAAAGTCTCTGTTCAGGAACTTTTCCCAGTTGCCGTCAATCCTTAAGTATAGGTTTCCATCCTCATCGTAGCCGTAGTAGAGCTTTTCCATAATAAAAGAAGTGGTTTCCATAGTTGAAAATTCAAGGAGATCAATCTCTCCAGCCAGCAGCCACTCGTAGTAGTTTGTGACCTCACCATCTATAACCGGCCTGATGTAACCCTTAGGAGGTTTTGTCCTCTCACCGGTAAACTTCTTAACGGGGGATAGAAGTTCGTGGGGAATGTCGGCTCCCAGCTCCCTGTAGACGGCTATGAGGTGGCTTCTGAAGAGTCTGTCAAAGTCGTGGGAGAAGGGGGAGTAGTGGCCTTTTCCGAACCACCAGAACCAGTCGCTCCCCTCTGCAATCAGAAGGTGCTCTTTAACGTCTCCGTCTACATCCTTCCTTTCAATCTCCAGCTTGGTGGTTCCAAGGAGCTCCCAGGCCCTGTTCTTCTCGTCATCTCCTACCCAGGTGAGGAAGTTACCTCCTATCCAGCTTCCCGGGAATAGCCTTGAAAGTTCCCTCTCCGGCTCAAGTTCTGAAGGTAAAACGGTCTCTATCCAGGTAGAGTCTGAAATAGCGCTGTAAAGTGATTCTCTAAACTCGTAACCGTTGTTATCATAAAATTCCCAGCAGTTCTCACCGTCTAAAATTACAGAAACAACAGATGAGGAGCAGCTATCTGAGATATTTTTGAGCCTCTTTACAAAGTCTTCTGAAGCCTGAGAGGGATCCCAGCCTTTGTAGACAAAACCTATAAGGTCGCTAAGCTCTCTATCTCTGAAAAAGAGCTTAACTCCTTTAAAAGAGTAGACCCTGTAGAGGGGCTCCCTCGTTCCCCAGCGCTCCTCTAAGGAGCGGAAAAGTATCTCCTCGTCTGTTGCAGTCCAGACAACTCCTTTACCAGCCAGGAGCTTTAAAGTATCCTCGCTTACGGCCCCCTCTGAACACCAGACACCTTTTACATCTCCAAAGCGCTGCCGGTGGAAGGAGAGAGCTCTCTCAAGCTGAGCCTCTGCGTCGTCTCTGAAGGAGACGTGTAAGGCCGGAAGTTTCACCTGGGGAGTTGAAACCTTTGCAACTTCCATGTTTAAGAGAAGAGGAAGAATGGGATGGTAGAAAGGAGAGGTTGTAAGCTCAACCTGTCCTCTCTCGGAGAGCTCCCTGTAAAAGGGAACAATTCTGCCTGTAAACTTGAGGAGTTCCTCTATCAACTTCAATTTTTCATCTTCCGAGAAGGCTGAGCCTTTCTCCATCAGTTTTTTTACCGTTTCGTTCTCAGACCTTAAGTAGTTTCCGCACCAGGAGAGGAGAAAGAGAACCTGAAGGTTTAAAAAGTCCTGATTTGTAAGGTTTTTACAGAAATCTCTCTTTTTATTCCTCTGAAATCTTACAGAGAGCTCTTTCAAAAAAGAGAAAGGAGAGAAGAGTTTAGGAGAACCTGAGAAAAAGATCTTCACAAGGTAAGACTTCTCCTCAAGGGAGAGCTCCTTAACCGGTTTTGACATGAGGGTAAGGAAACGGCACTTAACCCTTCCCGATGCGTACTCCTCAATCTGAGAGATGAGAGAAGGCGTAAGGTTAAAGACCGCCTTTACATTGGGAAACTTACTAAGGTGCCAGGGCATATCGTAGTAGTCCTTTATGGCGTGAAGGAAAACCCACGGAAGCTCATACTCACCCGTAAGGCCGTTTTTGTAAACAGGCTGGTGCATATGCCACAGGAAAACTAATTTCACTCTCCCTCCTCAATCCAACTTCCAACCAGGTTCCTGTAGTGCTCAAGGAGCTCCTCTCCCTTCTCCCTGCTTTCGGACTGAACGAAGATGTGGAGCTTATCTGTGAACTGATCGGGGATGAAGAGTATCCAGTCTCCATCTGTAAATATCTTGACACCGTCAATGAATGAAGCGTTTTTCTCCATTGCCTCCTCAGAGAGCTTCCTCATGAGCTTTGCCTTTTCGGAAGAAGGGCAGTTGACGATGATGTGGTTAAAGTAGAAGTCAGGTATCTCTGAAAGGAGCTCCGAAACGGTCTTTCCGGCGTAAGAGAGGAGCTCTAAGAACTTTATGCTGGAATAAACGGCATCTGGAGAGTAGGAGAACTCAGGGAAGATAAACCTTCCGTTCAGATCTCCCACAAAGTAGTAGCGGTTCAGCAGCGTAGGCGAAAGACCTCTGAACTTTCCCCTTTCCACAGAAACGTTTTTCAGGTCTCCATCAAGAATTGAAGGACAGCTCACCGGAACGTAAGCTTTTACTGGCCTGTCAACCGCTTCATCTATGAGCTTCAGGAATAAGAGAGTCAGGACGTGGTTATTGATAACTTCTCCTGTGTCTGAAACTACTGTAAGTTTCTCTCCGCTTGGGTGAATTATGAAACCGACGTCTGAATCCGTAGACTTGAGGATCTCGGGAACGTCTTTAAGGGCTTTTGCCTTTACAAGTGGATACTGCATCAACTTCTCTTCTGACTCGTAGGAGTTGAGAATGATTGAGTTGACCTTGAAGTGGGCAAGGAGCTCCGGGTAAACCTCAGAGAATATACCGTTCATCAGATCAACAACAACGTTGAACCGGGGCTGGCGTATCTTGTCGTCTATCTTCTCCTTTATGGATTCCACGTAATCCAGGATTTTGTAAGGCTCCTCCTTTATCTGTCCAACTTCAGATGGGCTCACCCTCCTGAAGCGCTCCCTGAAAAATATCCTCTCAATCGCCTTCTCCTTTGAAGTATCTATGGGAATTCCCCTCTCATCAAAGAAGAGAATATCTGTATGGCCGGGAGTTTCAGAAGAGGTCTCAAAGTGAACGCCGGCAAGAACTTCTCCGTTCCTCAAAAGGAACCTTCCGGCAGGGCTTGGGAACTTCCTCAGGTCAACAACGTTGACTCCTGCAGAGAGAAGGCCCGAGAGGAAAGCCCTCTTTATCATCCGGGAAGCCCTGTGGTAGTCTCTGCTGGTGTAAACAACGGACCCTTCAGGGAGGGTTGTTCCAAGGGCAGCCCCGAGCTTTGCGGCAAGTTCGGGAGAGAGCTCCACGTTTATCCTTCCAGAGATCCTTCCTCCTTCAAAGATTGAGCGCTTCCACCTCTCACCCCAGACAAGGTTTGAGCTGACAATTGAACCGCTCTCAACGAACTTCTCAGGCCAGATAACAACGTCTTTTTCAATCCTTACATCGTCCTCTATCTTTACCTTCTCGGCAATAACTGCTCCCTTTAGAGCCCAGACCCTTGAGCCTATATCAACCCTATTACAGACAACGCAGTTCCTCAGCTTTGCGTCATCTCCAACTGTGGAGTCTTCCCAGATGACACTATCCCTTATCTGGCACCTCTTCCCTACCTCCGTTCTATTTCCAATACAGCAGTTCTCAAGAACTGTTCCTTCACCTACAGAAACTCCATCACCCAAAACAACAATACCCTTAACTTTGAGAGAGTCTGGAATTTCAACATTCCCCTGAAGGAAGAGAACCCCCTCAGGATACTTAACCATTTCCCCCTGAATCTGGAGCTTCACGTTCCCTGCAAAAATGTCTCTGTGAACTTCTCTGTAGGCGTCAGGGTTCCCAACGTCTTTCCAGTAGCCTTTGGCCTCAAAACCGTAAAGAGTGATTCCCTTTTCCATGAGGAGAGGGAACAGGTCTTTGCTGAAGTCAAAGGGAACGTTTTCAGGGATAAAGTCAAGAATTTCCGGCTCAATTACGTAAATACCTGTGTTTATTGTGTCGCTGAAAACCTCTCCCCAGCCCGGTTTTTCAAGGAACTTAAGTATCTTTCCCTCTTTATCCTTTATAACAATCCCAAACTGGAGAGGATTGGGAACTGAGGTTAGAGTTATTGTGAGTTTTGACTTTTTAAATTCGTGAAAACCTACTATCTCACGAAGGTCAAAGTCGGTTATTACGTCTCCGCTTACAACTATGAAGGTTTCATCAAGGTAGTTCTGGGCTTTCTTCACAGCTCCGGCAGTTCCAAAATCGGCCTCTGGAAGAACGTAGGTAATCTTTGCTCCTATTTTTTCTCCGCTTCCGAAGTACTCCTTTATCACTTCCGGCTTGTAGTAGAGTAGGACTATAATATCCTCCACTCCAAGGGCAACAAGCTCTTTCATTATGTATTCCATCATGGGAACGTTAACAACCGGTAACATGGGCTTCGGCCGAGAACTCGTTAGGGGCTGAATCCTGGTGCCGAAGCCCCCCGCCATCACAACTGCCTTCACGCCTCCTCCCTGTAAAGGTGTTCTCTGGTGAGTGGGAAACCGGACTCACCGGTGGGGTGGGTTTTAACTAAGAGGGTTTGATAGAGACCTATCCTTCCCGTTAAGAACTGGTAGGCACTTGAGGCCATGTAGAGGCGCCAGATTCTAAACTTCTCCTCTCCTGCAATCTGAACGGCTTTCTCGTAGTTCCTCTCAAGGTTTTTAACCCAGTGCATAAGCGTGAGGGTGTAGTGTTCCCTTAAACACTCAACGTCTCTAACTTCAAAGCCGGCCTCTTCGGCCTTTTCAACGGTCAGGTAGATGGGGAGGAGCTCTCCATCGGGGAAAACGTACTTCCTGATGAACTGGGAAGGTGGTTTGCCGAACTCTTTATAGCTTGAGCTTATTGCGTGGTTGAGGAATATTCCGCCGAACTTTAAAAGCCTGTAGGCCTGCTGGAAGTAGGTAAGGGCTCTCTTCTGGCCGACGTGTTCAAACATTCCAACGCTCACGATCTTGTCAAAGGCTCCCTCGCCGGAGAGCTCCCTGTAGTCGGCCAGAAGGACTTCACACCTCCCCTCAAGTCCCTCCTCTTTTATCCTCTCCTTCACGTATTCGTACTGGTTTCTGCTTAAAGTGATTCCAAGGGCGTTCACGCCGTACTTTTTGGCGGCGTGGATTATGAGGGCTCCCCAGCCGCAACCTATGTCAAGGAGCCTCTCTCCCGGCTTCAGCATCAGCTTCCTGCAGATGTATTCAATCTTCTGCTCCTGAGCTCTGTCTAAGGAGTCTGTAGGTTTTCTGAAGTAGCCGCAGGAGTAGACCATGTTTTTGTCTAAAAAGAGCTTGTAGAAGTCGTTTGAGACGTCGTAGTGGTACTGAACAGCCTGCCTGTCTCTCTCTATGCTGTGGAGCTCCCCAGAGAGCTCTGCTCTGCACTTCTTATACTCCTCAAGGGTTGGAACCTGGCTTAAAAGCTTCCAGAACTTGAGCCTTTCGCTCAAAGGTTTAAACCTCTCCATAACCCAGTCGGCAATGGGAAATACCAGGTAGATGTCACCTATAAGGTCTATAAGGCCGTAGATGTAGCTCTCTGCCAGCGAGAGGTCTGAAAAGGTGCTGAGGGCTTCCCTTAAGGCCCAGGGCTTGTTTATTCTTATTTTTAGCTTTTCCCCTTTCCCCCAGACCCGCTCCCCGTTCCAGAGCTCAACGGAAACGTCTTTTTCGCCGGGAGCTCCCCTAAGGAGCTCCTCAACAACTTTCCTGTTCAGCCTTAACAGTTCCCCTTCACTGAGACATACCTCCATCTCTTCCCTCCTCAAGAAGCTGCCGCGCATACCGTTTACCTATCTCAACGGCCGGCTGGCCGTAAGGGTTTACCCCCATCAGTTTCGCCATAACGACCACTGCAACCATGTAGGTCATAAACAGGTAGCCCATCTGGTATTCAGAGAGCTGGCTCAGCTCAAACCGGACTACCGGCCTATCTTTCTGTCTAAGAGCATAGAGAGTTCCTTCAAACTCTGCCCTCATGATCTCTCCAAGTGTTTTACCTCCTATGTAGGGAAGAACTTTGGCATCCTCCGGCAACTTCACATCTGAAGACCTGCTGCCGACGAAAAAGAGCTGGTAGAACTTATCGTCTGGACCGTCTACAAAGAGCTGGAGGATTGAGTGCTGGGAAGCAGTTCCTATTGCCTTAAGGGGCGTTTGACCCTGACCTTCCTTTCCTAAAGACTCTGCCCAGAGCTGGGCGTACCACTCAGTAAACTCTGCCATATAGGAGGAGTAGGGCATAACAACTGAGATCTTCCTTCCTGCTTTGTAGTGGAGATATTTTGAAGAGGCAATGTAGAAGGCCGGCAGTGGAGTAGCAATCAGGTCGTAAGCCCCTTCTAAAAACCGTTCAACGTTGTAGCCGGCAAAGTAAGCAGGGAGAAGGCCAACTGCCGTGAAAACGGAGAACCTTCCACCTATCTCTTTGGGTATCTCAAGAAATGGTGAATTAAGCTCCTCTGCCAATTTCTGGAAAGCGTTTCCCCTATCTCCTACGAAAACCAACCTCTCTCCTGAAAGGAGCTCCCTCTCCTTTAGCTCCTCAAGTATCACGTTCATAAGAGAAACCGTTTCAAGGGTTTTCCCGGACTTACTGATAAAGGCAAATGCTGTTTTATCCCAGTTAATCTCCCTCAGGGTTTCAGACAGAAGGTCTGGGTCTATGTTGTCAAGGAACAGAAGCCGTGAGTTCTCCTTACCAACGGCCTGGTGGAGAGCTTTAGCCCCACGGGAAGATCCCCCCATTCCAACAACAACGAGGGTTGAGAACTTCTCCTGAAGCCTCTCGGCTGTCTCCCTTATTGAAATCAAATAGTTCCCCGAGGGGAGCTCCGTAAAAGGCATAACTGAAGGAGTCATCAGGTTTTTGTAGTCAATCTCCTCAAGGAGAAGCTCGTAGTCAAGAAGCGGAAATCCAGAATCCTCAAAGAAAACCTTCATTCTCCCTCCCTCATCTTTTTATTACCGGGTAGATGCATTTTCCGGTTTCCTTGAAAGAAATCATGTTTTTAAGGGTTTTCTCAAGAATCCTCATTATTGCTTCGTGGGTGTTGTAGGCGTTGTGAGGAGTTAAAATGACGTTCTCAAATTGAGCAAGAGCAAAACTCTCAAGGGCTTTTTTAAGAATTTCAGGAGAGACGTCCTTCTCCCCCCTGAAGATTATCAGCTCCTCCTCTGCCCAGACCTCCTCTCCTTCAAAGGTATCCAGGGCAACTCCCTCTAAAATACCCTCCTTTAAAGCCCAGATTACTGCTTCGGTCTCAACAACACTGCCCCTTGACGTGTTTATCAAATAGCTCCCCTTTTTAAGGAGCTTTATGTTCTCCCTGTTTATAAGGTGGTGGGTTGATGGAAGGTAGGGAACGTGGAGGGTAGCGATGTCAGAGTTTTTGAGGAGCTCCTCTAGAGGAACGTACCTCACACCAAACTTCTCAATCAGCTCTTCCTTAGGTTTTACATCGTAGGCCAGAATATCAATGTCAAACCCTGAAAGGAGTTTGATGAGCCTTGAACCTATCCTGCCGGTTCCTACAACTCCAACTGTTTTTCCTTCAAGGTCGTGACCTCTCAGCCCCGATCTGTCAAAGATTCCCCTGCAGGTCCTCTCTAAAGTTGGGCGGAGCTTCCTCAGAAGGGAGAGGATCAACATAAGGGTATACTCTGCAACGGTCTCCATTCCGTAGTCTGGAACGTTGCAGACGGCTATCCCCCTTTCAGAGGCGTAGTCAACGTCTATGTGGTCAAACCCGGTTGAACGAGTTGTTATCAGCTTAAGGTTAGGAAGGGCGTCAATGACTTCCTTTGTTATTTTGGAGTAGATGAAGACAGAGAGAACTTCAACTTCCTTAATTTCTTTAAGGTCTTCTTTCTCAAGAGGCCTCTTCTCAAGCTTTACAACTTCTATTCCGTGGGGCGGGAGCTCCCTCTCAATAACCGGAATTTCCCACCCTTCAAGCTCAAAGAAGGCAGCTTTCATAACAAACTCCCAATCAGTTTCAGTGAAGCCCTAACTTTTTCTCTATTTCGTAGACGGCCTTTATAACGTCTAAAATAGAGTCCGGGTTTATTGAAATCGTGTCTATTCCCTTCTCAACTATGAACTGGGCAAAGTCCGGGTGGTCTGAAGGAGCCTGACCGCAGATTCCAACCTTCCTGTTGTACTTCTTCCCGTTCTCAATTGCGTGGGCAACCATCCACTTAACGGCTTCGTTTCTCTCGTCGTATATGTGGGCAACGAGGCTTGAATCCCTGTCAACCCCAAGAGTGAGCTGTGTTAGGTCATTTGATCCAATTGAGAAGCCGTCAAAGTGCTCGGCAAACTCCTTAAAGAGAACAACGTTTGAAGGAATCTCACACATTACATAGACCTGAAGGCCGTTCTCTCCTTTCTTAAGGCCGTACTCCTCCATAACCTTGATAACTTTTTCTCCTTCCTCCGGAGTTCTGCAGAATGGAACCATAACGATTACGTTATCAAGGCCCATCTCCTCCCTAACCTTCTTAATAGCCAAGCACTCTAAACCAAAGGCCTCCTTAAACTGAGGAGAGTAGTAGCGGGAAGCTCCCCTCCAGCCAAGCATGGGGTTCTCCTCTTTTGGTTCAAAGTACTTACCCCCCAGAAGGTTTGCGTACTCGTTTGACTTAAAGTCCGAGAACCTGACAATAACAGGCTTGGGATAGAAAGCCGCGGCAATTTTGGCTATACCGAAGGCAAGCTTTTCAACGTAGAACTGCCTCTTATCATTGTATCCCTTGGTTCTTTTCTCTATTTCCTCAGCAAGCTCTGGGTCTTTCTCCTTAATCTCGTTAAACTTTATTAGGGCGTTCGGGTGGATTCCTATGTAGTTGTTTATTATGAACTCTTCCCTTGCAAGGCCTACTCCAGCGTTTGGAAGGAAAGAGAGGTCAAAAGCACCTTCAGGAGTTGCAACGTTGAACATAATCGGCGTTTTGGGCTTTGGAAGTTTGTTGAGGTCAACCTCCTCAACTTCGTAGTCTACGTGGCCGTCGTAAACGTAGCCAACGGTACCTTCGGCACAGGAGACAGTTACCTGCTGACCCTCTTTCAGAACCTCCGTTGCATTTCCCGTTCCAACAACTGCCGGAACCCCAAGCTCCCTTGCAACTATTGCAGCATGGCAGGTTCTCCCACCTCTGTTTGTAACTATTGCGGCGGCCTTCTTCATTATCGGTTCCCAGTCCGGGTCTGTCATGTCGGTAACCAGAATGTCTCCCTTCTCAAACCGGTCTGCCTCCTCAACAGACATGAGAACCTTCACCTTCCCTTCGGCAACCTTCCTTCCAACGGCAATACCCTTAACCAGAACCTTCTTTTCCCTCTCTTCCGGAGGCTCTGTAATTCTGTAGACCGTTATCTTTGAGTAGTCTTTGTGGGAGTGGACAGTTTCCGGCCTTGCCTGAACGATGTAAAGCCTGTTTGTCGGGCCGTCCTTTGCCCACTCAACGTCCATGGGAGTCCAGCGGCCGTTCTTCTCAGAGTAGTACTCCTCAATCAGGCATATCCAGTTTGCAAGGGTTAGAACCTCATCGTCTGTAAGGCAGAACCTCTCCCTGTCTGCAAGGGGAACGGGAACCACCTTAACGGGTTCCTTTTCCGTTTCGCCGTAAACCATTTTCTGCTGTTTATCACCTAACTTTTTCTCAATTATGGCCCTATAGCCTTTCTTTAGAGTGGGCTTGAAAACCAGCCATTCATCGGGAGTTACAGCTCCTCTAACTATCATCTCTCCCAATCCGTAGGAGCCTGTTACCAGAACAACGTCTTTAAAACCGCTCTCCGTGTCTAACGAGAAGCCAACTCCTGAAGAGGCAAGGTCTGAGCGAACCATCTTCTGAACGCCAACGGCCAACGCTACCTTAAAATGGTCAAACCCGAAGGATTCCCTGTAAGAGATTGCTCTATCTGTAAAGAGGGATGCAAAACACTTCTTTATTGAATTGAGGAGGTTTTCAACTCCTCTTACGTTCAAGTAGGTATCCTGCTGGCCTGCAAAAGAGGCGTTCGGCAGATCTTCAGCCGTTGCAGACGAGCGGACAGCAACGTCAACGGCTTCGGTGTTGAACTTTTCAGAGAGAGCTTTATAGTATTTGATAATCAACTCCTTCAGGTCTTCAGGGAACTTTCCGCTCCTTATAAGCTCCCTTACCTTCTCTCCCCTTTCGTGGAGGTCGTCAACGTTGTTTATGTCAAGCCCTTTCAGTATTTCCCTTATCTTCTCCTGAAGGTTGTTGTATTCAATGAAGTACCTGTAAGCGTTTGCAGTTACCACAAACCCTTCAGGAATGTTTACCCCTTTGGGAGAAAGGTTTTTAATCATTTCCCCCAAAGATGCATTTTTCCCCCCAACAAGAGGAACATCTTCAATCCCCACCTCTTCTAACCAGAGAACCAGTTTATTCTTCTCCATCACTCCCTCCATCTATAGAAAATTCCTATTGATAAACTACAACTATTTTAAGACTTCATAGAGGTAGATTTCAAGGAAAACTTCCTATATTTCCAGTTAAAAGCCTTTCTGGAGAGATGTTTGATTGAGAAACTCCCTGCTGAGGTTGTAAGGAGAATCGCTTCAGGGCAGATAGCCTCGTCTCCAACGGCCGTTTTGAAGGAGCTCCTTGAGAACTCCCTTGACGCCGGAGCAACGGAAATTTCAGTTAAAGTTGAAAACCCTTTTAACTTCAGGGTTGTGGACAACGGCTGCGGAATTGACTACAGGGAGCTCCCCCTAACCGTTGAACGCTTCGCAACAAGTAAGATAAGGGACTTAAAAGACCTGAAACAGCTGAAAACTTACGGCTTCAGAGGGGAAGCTCTCCACGCAATATCCCAGTTTTCAAGGCTCACTATAAAGAGCTCTAAAGGAAACGGAACAGGCGGGAAAATCGTTGTAAAGGGCGGAGCAGTTGAGGAGTACACTCCCATTCCCTACAGGAAGGGAACCTCTGTTTCCGTTGAGGAGCTCTTCTTCAACGCCCCGGTAAGGAGAAAAGCCGTAAGCAGGAAGGAGAGGAGCTCCCTCTTTAAACTTTTGAAAACCTACGCCCTCTCAAACCCAAACGTTTTCTTCTCCTTTAACGATAAGGTCTTCCCAAGGGCTTCACTGAAGGAGAGGATTTTTCAGCTTTTTGGTAAAGACTGGGAGCTCTTAGAGGTAAATGGAGAGAGGTTCCACCTCCTCTACTCAAGGGAGAAAAAAGGACTGAGGTTTACCTTTGTTAACAAAAGGCCTGTGGAACTCCCCGAGGCCGAAAAACTCCTTGAAGAGAAGGGAATAAAGAGCTGGATTCTGTTTATCAGGATACCCCCTGAGCTCGTTGACCCCAACATCACCCCGACAAAGGAAAAAGTTTACATAGAGGATAAAAACTACCTCAGAGAGATTGAGGAGAGCCTCAGCTACTCCTTAAACCTTCCCAGAGTTTCGGCAGTAAGGGAGAAAAGGGAAATTGAATACTTCGTTAAGCCTCAGCTTATAGGCTCAGACGGAACCGTCCTCATAGCCCACGACCCTGAAAACTACTACTTCTTTGACATCCACCTCATCCACGAGAGGGTCAACTACGAAGAGCTCCTTGAGAAGCTGAAAAATGGAGAGATACCCACCGTTGAGCTCTTAAATAAGGTGGAGCTCCCCTCAGGTTCAGAGGAGAAGCTGAAAAGACTTGGAGTCTGGTTCAGAGTTGAAGGAAACACTGTTTACGTTGAGAGAATCCCGGAAATTCTGAGTATTGAGGACATTAAAGAGCTGAGCAGAAAGTCTGTTGAATCTGTTGCAGAGATAGCCTGCAGGAGGGCCGTAAAGTCAGGATACAGGATTTTAGAATTTGAGGAACTTGAGAAGCTATTTGAGAGATTCCTGAAGTGCAGGAACAGAGAAACTTGCCCCCACGGAAGGCCTATCTACTACAAAATGAAAAAAGAGAAAATCTACTCACAACTGGGCAGAAAGCTTAAGGTTCCAAAGAGCTGGTAGAATTTCTTAAACCTTCGGGAGCAGTAAGTTGAAGGCAGATATAAAAAGGGAGCTCCTTGCCGGCACCACAACTTTCCTCACAATGTCATACATCCTCATTGTAAACCCGGCAATCCTTTCAGACGCAGGGGTTCCAAAAGAGGGCGTAATATTTGCAACAGCAGTCTCCTCGGCTGTAGCCACCTACACAATGGGGCTATACGCAGGCCTTCCCTTTGCACTCGCCCCCGGAATGGGACTGAACGCATACTTCGCCTATACAGTCTGCGGCCAGATGGGAATTGACTGGAGAACCGCCCTTACGGCAGTTTTTATAGAGGGCGTCATTTTCCTCGTTATGGCCCTCTTTGGAGCAAGGCGGGCAATCTTCAGGTCAATGCCCAAATCCCTGGCCTACGGAATATCGGCTGGAATAGGCCTCTTTATAACTTTAATAGGCCTTAAAAACTCCGGCATTGTAGTCTACTCAAAAGAGACACTTGTAAAGCTCGGAAACTTAACCTCTCCTCAGGCTCTCATAACGGTTCTAACCCTAATATTCATAACCGTCCTTCAGAAGAAGAAAGTAAAGGGAAGCCTTCTTTTAGGAATTCTCTTTGCCGTTCTCCTCTCTGTTCCCTTCGGCCTTGTTGAAAAGCCAGAGGCCGTTTTAGGGCTTCCGAAACCTTCAGCCGCCCTTCAGTTTGACTTCTCCCACATCCTCTCATACTCAATCGTTCCGGTTGTTGTGGCATTCCTTCTGGTAGACGTCTTTGACACCGTTGGAACCCTCTCAGCCCTCTGCACCCGGCTTGGAATTCCATTGGAAGATAAAAAGGTGGGAAGGGCTTTAACCAGCGATGCAGTTGGAACTACGGTGGGAGCTCTCCTGGGAACCTCAACTGTAACAACCTACGTTGAGAGTGCAAGCGGCGTTGCGGCAGGGGGTAGAACAGGCTTAACGGCAGTAACCGTCGCTACACTTTTTCTCCTGTCCCTCTTCCTCTACCCTCTGATTTCGGTAATTCCCACCTTCACAACGTCGGCAGTTCTCATATACGTAGGCTACTTCATGATGGAATCTCTCAAAAAAATTGAATGGGAAGAGGTAACTGAAGCCCTGCCGGCCTTTATCACTTTTACAGGAATTCCCTTTACCTACAGCATTTCAGATGGAATGGGACTGGGCTTTATCACATACACGGCCGTTAAGCTCCTGTGCGGCAGGTGGAAGGACTTGAACTGGGTATTAATTTTAATTACTGCAATCTTTCTCTACAAATTCTTTTTCTTAGGAGGAATTTAATGAACTGGAACAGCATAAAGACCGCAGTTCTCTTAGGATTCCTTACAGGCCTGCTTCTTCTGTTTGGAAAGCTCCTGGGCGGAAACGCCGGAATGGTGGTTGCCCTCTTTATGGCGGCCATTATGAACTTCGGAAGCTGGTTCTTCTCAGACAAAATTGTCCTCTCAATGTACGGAGTGAGGCTCCTCTCTGAAGAGGAAGCCCCGTGGCTCCACAGAACAGTAGAAAAGCTGGCGAAGAACGCCGGAATTCCAAAGCCTAAAGTCGGAATTGCCCCGATGGACGTTCCAAACGCCTTTGCAACGGGAAGGAACCCGAAACACGGAGTTGTTGTTGTTACGCCTAAAATTGTGGAGCTCCTCAACGAAGACGAGCTTGAGGGAGTTCTGGCCCACGAAATCTCCCACATAAAGAACAGGGATACACTCATTCAGGCAGTTGCGGCAACAATAGCCGGTGCAATCACAATGCTTGCAAATATGGCACAGTGGTTTCTCCTCTTTGGCGGTGCCCGCAGAGAGGAAGAAGAAGGAGGCTGGGCTGAAGTTATAGGACTCCTCTTAATGGTCATCCTTGCCCCAATAGCCGCAGCCATCATCCAGATGGCAATCTCAAGGGCGAGGGAGTACAAGGCAGATGAAACCGGCGGAATCATCTCAGGAAAGCCTGAAGCCCTTGCAAGCGCCCTGAAAAAGTTAGAAGAATACTCTCAGAGAATTCCTCCTGAACTTGTTAAGAGTGAGGTAAACCCTGCAACAAGCCACCTCTTTATAGTTAACCCCTTAAAAGGAGATGCTTTAGCTTCCCTCTTCTCCACCCACCCGCCAACCGAAAAGAGGATAGCAAGGCTCTTAGAGCTTGCAAGGAAGCTATTTGGTAGAATCAGGGAAATCTACTGGAGATACGCAGGATACTAATTAAATGGACAGGGAGCGGTGGAAGTTCTTTAAAGAATACGTAAAGGGCTGTGCCCGAACAAACCTAATCCACCGCTTTGATTTAACAACAATTTCCCTCTTTTTCGGCCGGTGGATTCCCTTTGCCTTTGCCGTGGGAATTACCACCGGAACCGTTGCCTCTTTTATGGACGTTATCATTGTAAATCTGAACAAACTTCTTTCTCAGAACACAGCTGTTATTCTCCTCTATCCTTTAGTTGTTTCGGTTATCGTCGGCTACGCCCTCAAGATTGACCCTGTAATTGGCGGTCCCGGAATTGGCTACGCAATTCTCCACCTTAAAACAAAAACCTACCTGAAGGCAAGAACAGTTCTCCTTAAGCTCATAACCTCAACCTTTACCCTTTCCGGAGGCTTCATAGCCGGAAGGGAAGGACCTTCTTTCTTTATCGGTGTTGCAATAGGAGAGTGGTTCGGAAGGGCTTACGGACTTGGCAAGAGATACAAACAGCTCCTTGGACTTATAGGCGGCGGTGCGTTTACGGGAGCTCTCCTCAAAGCCCCCTTAGGAAGCGCCATCTTTGCTATGGAGCTTGAGGAGATGTACAACTTAGACTACCGCCCCTTCGTTCCCATGATAATCGCCTCTATTATCAGCTACCTCACCTTCTCCTTTTTCCGCGGAGAGCACACGTTCATAAAACTCTCAAAAGTTCCCCAGTGGGATCTGCAAACAATTCCCTACATAGTTGTTATGGGACTTGCTATAAGCCTAATAATCTACGTCTATACCTTTGTTTTCCATACGTCTGTCTGCGTCTCAAAATACTTTGACACAAAAATCCGCCCTCTAATAGGAACCTCCATAGCCCTTCCCTTTCTCCTTCTCCTCTACCTGATTACCCACGACGTTGACTTCCTCTCTGCCCCTGCCCACATGGGAATAGTTTCAAAACTGGCGCAGATTCCTTTTCCCATATGGGTAGACATTCTTGTCGTCATTTTTGTTCTCATAATAACCAGCTCAACCTTAAGTTTCGGAATTCCCGGCGGATTGGTTCTTCCAAACCTTCTTATAGGAGCAGCCGTTGGAAACATCTTCGGCCACTACTTCCCCCACCAGATTGTTACATTTACCCTTGCAGGAATGGGAGCAGCCCTTGCAGCAGGAGCCAAAACGCCTCTGGCCGCAATCGTTATGATTACTGAAATGACCCACGCCGATGTTGTTATCCCGATGACAGCGGCAATAATAACCAGCTACACAACAAGCTTTGGCTTCAGTCTCTACTTAGGTCAGGAAATCAGGCTCAAGCCTATGATGATGAGGAAGAGAGAGTGAGCTTTTTAAAGGGAAAAAAGGTTGTCCTTGGAGTAACGGGAAGTATAGCCGCCTACAAGGCTGTAGAGGTCTTAAGGGAACTCCAGAAGAAAGGCGCAGAGGTAAGGGTAGCAATAACCCCTGCAGGAGCGAAATTCATCACCCCTCTAACCCTTGAGGTTCTGTCCGGCTATCCGGTCTACAGCGAAACTGTTCCTGAATCCTCACCTGAAATAAGACACACAGAGCTCTCAAGGTGGGCGGAGCTCTTCCTCATCGCCCCGGCAACGGCCAACACCGTAGCAAAAATTGCCTGCGGAATAGCAGACACCCCCGTAACAGACCTTGCCCTATGTTTCGGAAAGGGAATTATCTGCCCGGCAATGAACGTCAGGATGTACGAAAACCCGATAACTCAGGAAAACCTGAAAAAACTTAAAAATCTTGGCTGGGAAGTTGTTGAGCCGGAATGCGGCTATCTTGCCTGTAGAGAGGAGGGAAAGGGAAGGCTGGCAGAGGTTTCAGACATCGTTGATTCAGCCGAGTACTGGTTCATTCCAAAACTTTTAAAAGGAAAAAAGGTTGTAATCACAGCAGGGCCAACAAGGGAGTACATAGACCCTGTAAGGTTTATCTCAAACCCGTCAAGCGGGAAGATGGGATACGCCCTTGCAAAAGTTGCAAAGGGAATGGGAGCAGAGGTTATTCTGATTACCGGCAAAACCTGCCTGAAGCCCCCGTACGGCGTTAAAACGGTAGAGGTTGAAACGGTAGAGGAAATGAGAGAGGCCGTTTTAAAAGAGTTTAACTCAGCAGACGTTTACATCTCTGCCGCGGCAATCGGAGACTATACGCCGGTTAGAAAGAGCAGCGAGAAGATTAAAAAGGGAGAGGGAAATCTAATCTTAGAGCTCAAAAGAACTCCAGACATCCTAAAACTTGCGGGAGAGAGAAAAAAAGAAAACCAGATTATTGTTGGATTTGCGGCAGAAACCGAGAACTTAATTGAAAATGCAGTTAAGAAACTGAAGAAGAAAAACCTTGACTTCATAGCAGCCAACGACGTTAAAAGCGGAGTTTTCAGCTCAGACGAGAACAGAGTTTACTTAATAGATAAAGCCGGAGAGAAACTGGAAATCTCCGGAAAAAAAGAAGAGGTTGCCTTTAAAATTTTAGAGGCCGTTGCCAAAAGACTTAAAAACTTCCCAGACGGCAATTCCGCAGGAGACTGAAACGTTCAGAGAGGGCGTTTTTCCAACAGTTGGAATGGTTAAAACGGCATCGGAAATTGAAAGGAGCTCCCCGCTTATTCCTCCTCCTTCAGAACCCAGAACAAGGGCTAAAGGGAATCTGAACTCAGCCTCTCTTATGTCCTCTCCGCCGGTTTCAACAGAGTAAACTGTTCCGCCGGAGCTCCTAAACTGAGAAAGAGCCTCTGATAGGTCTGGAACCCGACAAACCTTCAGGTGGAAGAGAGCTCCCGAAGAGGCCTTAACGGCAACCTGGTTGAGGGGAGCTCCCCCTTTCTCAGGGAGCAGAATTCCAACACCGCCGAAAGACTCAACAGTTCTGGCAATAGTCCCAAGGTTCTGAGGTTCAGTTATCCCGTCCAGAACTATGAAAAAGCCGTTTTTTCTGAAAGTTTCGGAAAGGAGCTCCTCAAGGCTTGAATACTCAACCGGAGAGAGCAGAGCAACAATCCCCTGATGCTTCTCCGTTCCGGCCAGCTTCTTTAGTTGCCTTTTCTTTGCCCACTGGAACCTTACGCCACTCTTTTCTAAAAACGATAGGAGCTCCGGCTCAAAAAACTTTCCGTGCTGTAAATAGACCTTTTCAATCTCTTTTCCAGACTTTACAGCCTCAACAACAGCATTTCTGCCGTAAACAACAAAACTTTCTTCTTTCAAGTTGCCCCCTTTAAGGTTATTATATCAGAACTTAGCATTAAACTTCTCCAATCTCTGTTCGACAAATAGCGTGCATAAATGGAACCTAAGCAAGTTAGTAAATTAACAAATCAAAAAACTCAGGTAAAATAGCTGTAATATGATACATATAAACAAAACTCCTCCAATACAGTACCAGGAATTTATCTTAGATAAGCTCAAGTATGGGTAAATTCGCTGTAATCCTGCAAAATCACACAACTTCATAGCTTTAAATGTTAAAATATGCTAATAAAATAGCCCAAAAACCTACAAATTTAAATCCAGAAAAACCCCTATTATTAGCATCTACTAAGTTAGTTAGATAGATAAATCACTGAATTTAAAGGTTCAGAGTTTGCTTAAGTTAAACCATAAATAGTCAAATTACAGTCAAGTTATGACATGAAAATACGCTTTTCAAATAGAACTATAAATTTAACTCCAATTCTTAATCTGCCTAACTGCTCAAAGTCAAGGAAAGAATAAAGCAGTAATTTTCAAAATATAAAGAAGCAAAAGGACATATGAAATCAAATGTGATTTGCTTTAAGGTTGCTAATTGGACAATAGATTTGTGAAGTTAAGTTAGAATTTCTAAAACCAAAATCTAAGATTCTTTTAAAGAAAACGGGAATCGCTAACTGAAAAACAGGATTCAGGAATGGGACTTCAACTTGACATTGAAACTGGATTATGTATAATTTTTCTCGTAAAGGTTCCTTGAAAATTGAATAGGGAATCCCTTCAAAAGGGTGAATCTGCTGAGAATGTAAAAGCCCTTGAAACACAAGGATATTACTTTTTAGCTAAAGATGAATACCAATTGCTTCAATGAGTTATGATAGGTAACTGTTGAAATGCCCTGAAAAAGTGAAGGAATTGCAACTATACTTGTAATCATCATCATTTTCAAGTAAGTGAACTTGAAATGCCCTGAAAAGTTGAAGGGATTGCAACATACAAACTTGAAAGCAATAAGGTAGTAGAAGTTAAGTTGAAATGCCCTGAAAAAGTAAAGGGATTACAACTTGAGAAGCTGGTTTAAAATTGGAAGTATGGAAAAGGAAGGATTTGTCTTTTTCGTATCTGGGAAGCTAACAGGTAAAGGCGGGCACTCTTTA
>JALTBO010000071.1 GCA_027075275.1 Desulfurobacteriaceae bacterium | reverse complement strand
CCCACAGGATCCTGAGTCCTGCGCGTCTGCCAATTCCGCCACCCGGGCTTTCTGCCATACAAAATTTAGTCAATCTGGCAAAATTAACAACCACCAATTCAAATTTCAGGAGGTTGTTTTGAAGTTTGTTGGAGCTCACGTAAGTGCCGCTGGTGGAGTTTTTAACGCTCCGTTAAATGCGAGGGAGATAGGGGCAAGAGCTTTTGCCCTCTTTACTAAAAATCAGAGGCAGTGGAAGGCGAGGCCTTTAACAGAGGAAGATGTTAGAAAGTTTAAGGAGAACCTGAGGGCTGTTGGTATTAAACCCGAGCATGTTCTTCCTCACGACAGTTACCTGATAAACCTTGGAAGCCCTGATCCGGAAAAGAGGAAAAAGTCTTTAGAAGCATTTATAGACGAAATTGAGAGGTGTTACCAGTTGGGGCTTAAATATCTGAACTTCCACCCGGGAAGTCACCTGAGGAAGGTTTCTGAGGAGGAATGTTTAAAGATAGTTGCAGACTCTTTAAATGAGGCCATCTCAAGGACTAAAGGGGTTGTTCTTGTTGTTGAGAACACAGCCGGTCAGGGTTCAAACGTAGGCTACAGGTTTGAACACATCGCAAGGATTATTGAACTTGTTGAGGATAAATCCCGGATAGGTGTTTGCCTGGATACCTGCCATCTCTTTGCTGCCGGTTACGATATTAGGACCCGTGAGGCGTACGAGAAGACTATGGAGGAGTTTGACAGGATTGTTGGTTTTAAATACCTGAAGGGGATGCACCTTAACGATGCCAAGTCTCAGCTTGGAAGCCGTGTTGACAGGCACCACTCAATTGGAAAGGGGAACATCGGTTTAGACGCATTTCGTTTCATAATGAACGACCCGAGGCTTGACAACATTCCTTTAATTCTTGAAACGATTGACCCTTCTATCTGGAAAGAGGAGATAGAGCTCCTCTACTCCTTTGTTAAGTAGTTGCAGTTTTCCCTTGCGTGGCAGTAATTTGAATTAAAAGGTTTCGGAGGGAGAGATGGTTTTCAGAGACAGGCGCCACGCAGGGGAGCTCCTTTCCCGTGCAGTTTTAGAGAGGTTCAACGGAAACCTTGTAAACCCAGTTGTTGTAGCAATTCCCAGAGGCGGTGTTGTTGTTGCAGAACCAGTTGCTGAGGCTCTGGGAGCTCCCATTGAGCTTGTGATACCGAGGAAGATAGGAGCTCCCTTCAACGAAGAGTTTGCCGTTGGAGCCGTAACCGAGGACGGATACGTCCTTTTAAATCCATCCGTTCCGTTTGAATCTCTCGGTATAACTAAAGACTACATAGAGAGTAAAGCCCGTCAGGAGATTGCGGAAATTGAGCGGCGAAGGGAGAAATACCTTTCCGGTTTCAGGAGAATTCCTCTAAAGGGCAGAGATGTTATCCTGATTGATGACGGAATAGCGACGGGATTAACTGTAAAGGCTGCAGTTGCCTCTTTGAGAAGACAGGAGCCTAATAGGATAATCCTTGCCGTTCCCGTTATGCCGGCAGATAAGGTTTCGGAGTTTAAAGATCTCGTTGACGATTTAGTTGTTCTATACGCTCCCGAGTTTTTCCAGGCTGTAGGTCAGTTCTATCAGGATTTTTCTCAGACGACAGATGAAGAGGTAATTGAAATTTTGAGGAGAAACAGGGAAATGGCGGGGGAGTGACCCCGCCGGTTTTTACATGCTACAGCCAGAACATCCGGAACAGCCGTGGCCGTGCTGTTTAGGACCTTCAATTGCTTCCTGAAGGAGTGCATTTACAGTTTCAAGCATCTGGCTGAACCTCTGGTTTGCCTCAAGGTATTCCTTTCCTACGGGGTGTTCTGCAAATTTGTTGAACGCTTCCTCAAGCTGCTGCATTGCTTCAGGGCTTCCAGACATCTGTGCCATCTGCTGAAGCCTCTGGACTTCATTTAAAAGCTGGCTTGCTTCAGGGTCCATTCTCAGCTTGGCTTCTGCTGCCCTGAAGTTTGCAAGTTCCTCGCTCTCTGCAATTGCCTGAGCGAGCTCAGACGCCTTCTTAATTACCTCTGCAGACATACTTCCTCCTGTTTTACATATTTCTGTTCAATTTATGCGATAAGTTCCTTTAAACCACCTTTTCTTTGATGAGCTTGGGTTTTTCTACTGGTTCCTGGGAGAATTGGAAAGCCGAGAGGAACTTGGTGCTGATGTTTTCTATATCCCTCCCGTTGTAGTAGATTTCCCCTATTGGCTCCCCTTTTTCTACTTTATCTCCAACTTTTTTGAAGAATGCCAAACCTACAGAGTAGTCAATTCTGTCTCCGGCTTTTCTTCTTCCTCCCCCCATCTCAACTATGAGCCAGCCGAGAGCTTCTCCATCTATTGCTGAGATGTATCCGTTAACCGGAGACTCTACAACGAAGCGTTTTGCCTTAATTTCAGGGTAGGGATTCCCGCCAAGGTACTCAATCCAATCTGTGAACCTCTTTAGTGCTTTTCCGCTCTTAATTACCTCCTCTGCGTCAGATTTTCCTTTGAGGAAAGAGCCCCTCTCTGTCAGTTCGTAGAGAAGGCCAACTAAAGACGAGACAATCTCTAAAAGGTCTTTCTGAATTGTCCCGCTCAAAGCGTCTGTCGCTTCCCTTACTTCAAGAGCGTTTCCTGCAAAGAGACCTAAAGGCTGCCCCATTTCTGTTATGAGAGCTCCGGCCTTTTTACCGTAGAGTTTACTTACCTGAACAAGCCCTTCTGCAAGGACCTTAGCCTTTTCCATCGTCTTCATAAAGGCTCCGCTTCCCACCTTCACGTCAAAAACGATTGCCTCTGTGTTTACAGCCAGCTTTTTACTGAGGATGCTTGAAACGATTAACGGAATGCTCTCAACCGTTGCCGTTGCGTCCCTAAGGGCGTAAATCTTCCTGTCTGCCGGAGCAATTTCCGGCGTTTGAGCGGATATTGAAAAGCCGAACCTTTCTGTTACTTCTGAAATCTCCTCATCGGAGAGCTCCACCTTCATTCCGGTGCTTTCAAGCTTGTCTATTGTTCCCCCCGTAAAGCCTAAAGCTCTCCCTGCAAGGAGTGGGGCTTTAAATCCGAGTTCTGCCAGAACAGGAGCTATTACAAGGGAAACTTTGTCTCCAATTCCGCCGGTGCTGTGTTTGTCAACCAGCTTTCCTTTAGCTTTTACAACAACTTTTTTCCCGGAGCGGAGCATTGAGTCTGTAAGGTATAGGGTCTCATCGTAGTTGAGGCCACGGAAGAAGATGGCCATTAAAAGGGCTGACATCTGGTAGTCGGGTGTTTTTCCTTCCGTGTAGGAGTTAACTATAAATTCAATCTCCTCTCTGGAGAGTTCCCCTCCGTCCCTTTTCCTCTTTATGAGCTCTTTAAAGACCATTCTTGCCTCTAAATCAGGTTAAAAAGTACATCGCTTTTACTAAACCGTTGACCAGAGGTACCAGTATCCAGTTTAACACAGGGCTTATAAGGAGAATGATGAGAATTATCGGGCCGTAAGGTTCAATCTGTTTGTACTTTACCCAGAGCTTTGGAGGAAGGAGTGCTTCAAGGATTTTTGAGCCGTCTAACGGAGGAATTGGAAGGAGGTTGAAGACTCCGAAGGCAACGTTTATAAAGATGCTGTATTTAACCATAAAGAAAAGAGGTTCAGCTACAGAAGGGGGAAGTACTGAGAACGGAAAGTATTTAAGGAACAGGACAAAGAGGAAGGCGCTCAAGAAGTTTGCAAAGGGACCTGCAAAGGCTACTAAAACCTCTCCCACTTTCCAGGAGGGAGCTCTTTTAAAGTTCCGTGGGTTCACGGGAACAGGTTTTGCCCAGCCAAAGTGAACGAGGAAAAGGGCAATGAAACCTAAAATATCTATGTGTGCCAGTGGGTTAAGTGTAAGCCTACCTGCAAGTTTCGGCGTGTGGTCTCCAAGTTTGTAGGCAACGTATCCGTGGGCAAACTCGTGAATCGTCATTGCCCATAGAATTCCCGGAAGCGCTATTAGAAAGTCCAGAATCCAATTGTGCAACATCTCCTCCTTAAGAGATTTTCTCCTCTACAACCTCTCCGTAAGGGTCGGTTTCTGTAAATATCTGCCCCTGAAACTTATAGAACTGGCACCTTGGGTCAAGCCAGCAGTTGGGGGGAAGGCCCGCCTTTACGCAGGTTTGGGCTAAGAACTCCTCCTCGTTCCAGCCCCACTCAACGGGAACCTGTGGAAGCAGAAGGCCGCTGGCGTACCCGCACCGAACTATCAATCCGTCCCTTCCAACCTTTATGGCTTTAGGGAGCTCCTCAGGTGGAACCTCTATCGGCTGGGGCGGGGTGAGAACGGTTACCTCAAAGAGGAGTTTGGGGAGCTCCTCAATTCCTACGGGGTAGAACCTGGGGTCTCTCGTTGCGGCAGATATTGCTGCGTCTATCGTTGCAAGGACTAACGGCATTATCGGTTCAGGGTAGCCTATGCATCCACGGAGCTCCCTTTGCGGAAACGTTTTCAGCGTAACGAAAACTCCCCTGTTTTCGTAGAGGTCTGGAGGCGTTTCAGGTGGCGGTTCTATCTTTACTCCGCTCCTTAAGTATTCCTCAACGGCAGTCCTTGCAAGCTTTACTAAAAACCTTCCTCTTTCAAGATCAAGCAGCATCTCTCCCTCCTCAACTGTTTTCTGAATTTAAATGTAGGAAGGGAGAGGGGAAAGTTAAAGTTTGAAGATTGACTGAAAGAGGGCCATTCCAGAGAGTGTTGCCGTTATGCACAGAACAACGTTCAGCGTAATGTTGAGTAGAGCTTTCGCTATAAGCCCTTCCTGAAGGAGAACTGTTGTTTCGTAGCTAAAGGTTGAAAAGGTGGTGAGAGCTCCTAAGAATCCCGTTATGAAAAAGGCCTTCCACTGTGGAGCTATTACGTTTTCAAAGAGGAGGACTAAAAAGCCGATGATAAAACTCCCTAAAACGTTTACAGTCAAGGTTCCAACGGGGAATGTTGTTCCAGCAAGTTTTTGAACGAAACCGGCTATCAAAAACCTTGAAACGGCACCGAAGAAGCCTCCCAGTCCAACGAAAAACCAGGTCAATCTACACCTCTACCTCTTTCAGGAGTTGCTCTGTAATGATATCAAGTGCTCTCTTTCTCGTTTCGTCAAAATCTATGTTCTCAATAACCGGAATGCCTTTTTCTTTTGCCTTCTCGTAGATGAAGTCCTGAATTTTCCTTATAGCTTTAAAGTTCTTCAGGTATTTCTTGCTGGTCCTCTGGGAGCTCTTTTCCCTTGACGAGAACCTGCCCCTGTGGAGCTCCTCGTCTAACGTTGTCAGGATTATGTGAACAACGTGGGCTCTATCCTTGAACAGATCTGCAATGCCCGGTATCAGGTGGATTCCCTCAACTACAAGGCTTACGTTCTCCTTTATCGCCCTGTTTACAACAGCTTTTACCCCTGTTAGAACCTTATCGCTCTGGTCTAAAAAACCGTAGATAACCCTTTCTTCTTTTGGAGTTTCTGAGAGCTGGGGAAGGAACTCTCCTGCCTCGTAGGAGGAGACGTGGAGGGAAGGAGCCAGCTCTTTAGAGATCATCTTCCTCATAACTTCCCTGATTGAATCTGTAGAGGCGGTTCTATTTATCTCAAGGGTTCCTGCAAGTTCCGAAGCAAGTCTTGATTTTCCTACTCCCGTTGCTCCTCCTATGAGTATGATTATCGGCTTTTCTAACTTCTTTGCCTTCCGCCACAGTAGGTATCTCTTTGCAAACTCCTCTCCAAGCCGTTTCTTCAGAAGTTTTGCCGTTAGCTCCCTGAGCTCTGCCCTTTTTACCCTGAACTTCCCTTTCTTTACAAGTGTGTCGTGGACCTCTTTTGCGATCTCAAAAGCCTCGCTGGTATCAACGCCGGCAGAACGGATAGATGCTGCAAGTATTCCCCTTGAAAAGGGCACAAACGTTTTCCCGCACTCCTCACAGACCAGGACTTCCCTTTCACTTACCTGTGCTTTATACCTGTTGGCAACCTTTTTTCCAAACTTTGACTTTAGGGTTTTGAAAACTAACTCTATGAGCTCGTCTGTTGTTATTGTTCCTTTAAACTTTGCAGAAACAGAGTCTGCAACTCTGTAGGCATCTTCAACCGACAGCCCTACCTTCATTAAAGACCTTGCGAGAACGCCCTTAGAAAAGGGATACTTCTCACCTGAACTGTCTACTACGAACCGTTTCTTCTTTGCCATCTTCTTAGCTTTTCAACGTTTTTTAAGTGTTGATTATAGCTCCTGCTGAAAACGTGTCCTCCTTTTCCCGTGGCCACAAAGTAAAGGTAGTCAACATCTGCCGGGTAGAGAGCCGCTTTTATGGAAGAGAGGGAAGGGTTGCAGATTGGAGAAGGAGGTAATCCTTTAACGTAGTAGGTATTGTAGGGAGAGGGTGTTCTTAAATCCTTATAGGTTAGGGTTTTGACATCTTTCCCTTTCAACTTCAGTGCGTAGATAACTGTGGGGTCGCACTGGAGCTCCATCCCCCTTGCTAACCTGTTGTATATCACTGCTGCTATCAGAGGTTTTTCCTCAGGGACCGAAGTTTCCTTTTCAACTATGGATGCAACCGTTACTATTTGAAGAAGTGTTGGGTTCTTCAGAGCTTTTTTTACCTTTTCAGGGGGAGTGTAGTTTCTGTACAGTGGATATACAACCTCTTTAAACCGGTTAACAGCAACCTCTAA
>JALTBO010000070.1 GCA_027075275.1 Desulfurobacteriaceae bacterium | reverse complement strand
TAAAGGTTATCTCAAAGCTCTACCCTGAAAGGGAGTTAGGGCTCTACAGGGAAATTACAAAGTTAAATGAGGAGTTTTTAAAAGGAGTGGCTGAGGAACTGCTCAACTACCTTGTTTCAGAAGAAAAGTTAAAGGGGGAGTTTGTTCTTTTGATTCCCCCTTTTGGTGAAAGAGATAGAGGAGAAGCAGAAGTGGAGGGAATTTTGAGGGAGCTCCTCTCAAAGGGTCTCTCTGTAAAGGAGGCCTCAAAGGAGGCCGCCAGAAGAACGGGCCTCCCCAGGAGAGAAATTTACAAACAGGCACTCAAGCTACTGAGCAACGGCAACTGAAGGTTTGCAGGGGATCAGTTCCCCATCTTTATACTCATAGGCCTGTATCTTACACGGGCCTCCTATGTAGCGCTCAACGTCAACAAAAGAGGCGTATTTGACCTTAAACCATTTAACTGTGAATTCAAAGGCTACCATCGGATCAAAGTCCTTACAGCTGTAAGCGTCTAAGCTGAAGAACTTCTCCTCCGGCCACGTATGGATGGTGCAGTGGCTCTCAAGCCAGATGGAGACTCCGGAAACTCCGCTATCCTCAGTTGCCCTTCTCTTAAGGACCTCTTCCATAATTTCAAGTGTTCTGCTCTTAACGTTCTCCTCAGAGAGCCTCTTAACAAACTGCTCAAGTTCAGACTGGGCAAAGGGGAAGCGTGCGACTATAGGAGGGTAAACCAGAGTCATATCTATCTTCCTGGAGAGCTCCTCCATATAGTCGTAAATGGGCTGTATTGTGTTTATCCTTGTGATGTCTGAAACAACGGCGTCCATCATGATGTGCCTTCCGACAAATTCCATGGCGGCCTCCTGTAGAAAGAAGGTTTACTTTTTAAGGGGAACAACATCAACAGTTATTGTAGCTTCAACGTCTTTAAAGAGGTGTATCTTAACCTCGTAGGTTCCCGTTTCCCTTATAGGTTTCTCAAGGATTATCTGCTTCTTCTCAATGTCTTCAAAGCCTGCTTTGTGGAGAGCTTTTTCAATCTGGGAAGTCGTAACTGAACCGAAGAGTTTTCCTTCCTCTCCAGCTTCATGTTCAATTGTAATTCTTGTAGCGTTGAGTTTCTCTGCCATCTCTTTGAACTTCTGAAGCTGCCTTTCAGCCTTTTTCTTCAGAGACTGAAGCTCGTTTTGAACTCTCCTTACGTTGGATTTGGTTGCAGGAAGTGCAATTCCTGAAGGTATGAGGTAGTTCCTTGCGTATCCGTCCTTTACCTTAACAATGTCTCCAACCTTTCCAAGGTTCTCCATATCCCTAAGAAGGATTACTTCCATCTTCCTTACCTCCTTTTAGTTTTCTGAAGTTGAACTTCTGGTCAAGTAAGCCCAGGAAAAGTGCGGTTAAAAAGAAACCGGGTGGAAAGATAAATATGAGAAGTCCAGTTATCAACTTCCAGGTTGTTGATAGTTTCGGGAAAAACCACAGGAAAACAGAGATTCCTTGAACTATAAGGATTGAAATTGAAGCGATCAGAATGTTGATAGCTACTGTCTTTACCTCTCCTCTGCCTATGAGGGTGCCTAAAGCAGAAACGGTAAAGAGAACAACGCTCCAGAAACCAAACTTTATCTCTGCAACGGAAGGGAATTCCTTCACAATCCAGTTTACTACTCCGTAGGCAAACGTTGAGTAGATGGCAGATGAGAGGAAGTAGATTGAGTACCTGTAGTTTAAGACTTCTGCAAACTCTTTCTTAACGTCTGGAGGAAGTCCTATTAGCACTTCTTCCGCAATGGCAATTAGGGTTAGGAGGAGAGCTCCCCCTAAAACGGCAGTTGAAGTCCCTCTTTTTTTCAAGATCAGGTATACAGGGCCCAGCAGAAGTATGGAGCTCAGGTCTAAAGCAGTACTCCTGTTTAAGAGGAAAACTGTTCCGATGGCGAGTGCTGAAAGAAGTACTGTCGTTAACGGTCCGCTGTTGGTGTAGCTGTAGATAAAGAGGACAGGAATAAACAGGGAAAGCCCCAGCCCGAACGGCATAAGGCTGGAGCTCTCCATCATCAGCCCTGAACCGACTGTTATCGCAAACAGTGCTGCAGGTGATTTAAGGCCTTTCATTCCCTTTAATCCATCTTAACGAAAGGTAAGAGAGCCAGGTGTCTTGCCCTTTTAACTGCTCTTGCAAGCTGTCTCTGGTGTTTTGAGCAGACGCCTGAAATTCTCCTCGGAATGATCCTTCCCCTTTCAGAGATAAAGGACTTGAGGAGGTCAACGTTCTTATAGTCAATTCTCTCTATCTTTTCTGCACAGAACTTGCAGTATTTCTTCCTTCTAACAAACCTTCTCTGTGGAAGTGGATTTGCCATCTTTTACCTCCTTAAAATTCTATATCGTCAATTTCTTCAGGTTCTTCTATTTCCCTTCTGGGATCAAGGGCTGCAACTCTTTCAGCCCTTACTTCAATCCGGCTTCGCCTTTCACCGGACTCTGTTTCCCAGTTAGACTGCCTCAGGCTTCCTTCAACTAAAATTCTCGTTCCCTTGTTGAACCTACTTACTGCTCTATCTGCCGCGTCACCCCAGACAACAACGTCTATAAAGAGGGTGTCTTCCTGCCAGTTGCCGTTTCTGTCTCTGTACGGTCTGTTTACTGCAATTCTAAAGCGGGTAAAGGGCGTTCCGCTGTTTGTGTGCTGAAGCTGAGGGTCGGCAACTAACCTTCCGATGAGAAAAACCTTATTTAAGTTGGCCATTACTCCTCTCCCTTATTCTCTTCGGCAGCAGCTACAGGTTCTTCCTTCTTCTGAGAGAGCTTTTCCTTAAGCTCTTTTACTTCAGACGGCTTGAGTCTGAAAAGGAGGAACCTGATAACGTCTTCGTTTATCCTGAAGAAGTTCTCCATGTTCTTTACGAAGTTCCTGTCGTTTGTTCTTATGTACTCAAGAACGTAGTAACCCTTGTCGTAGTCGTTTATGGGGTAGGCCAGTTGCCTTTTTCCCCACTTATCTACTAAAAGAACCTCTCCTCCGTACCTTTCAACGTAAGAGTTGACCTTGTCTATTGCTGCTTTTGTCTCCTCATCAGACATTGTAGGTCTGAGTATGTAAACCATTTCGTAGTGGTACTCCCTCATTTTTACCTCCGTTAACTGCATTTACTTGTGGTTTTCTGTGAGATTCCCTCTCTTAAAAGGGTCTCAACACAGTTTGCTGCCCTCTTAACGGCGTCTTCTACGGCGGGGAGCTCCTCCTCTTTAAAGGGAGAAAGTACGTAGTCAACCACTTCCTCTTTCGTTGCCGGCCTGCCAATTCCCACCTTTACCCTGGGGATTTCCTGAGTTCCAAGGGCTTCTATAACGGATTGAACGCCCCTATGGCCGGCGGAGCTCCCTCTCTCCCTGAACCTGACCTTCCCCAGCGGAAGGTCCAGGTCGTCGTAAATTAGGAGAACCTCAGAGGGCTTTAGCTTAAAAAAGCGGACAAACTGGGAAACGCTCTCTCCGCTTCTGTTCATGTAAGTTAGTGGTTTCAGGAAAATAAGTTTCTGGTCGTTTAGTCTGGTTTCCCCGTAGAGCCCTTTAAACTTCTCCCTGTTAAAGGAGAAGCCCAGCCTTGCAGACAGCTCGTCAAGGACCCACCACCCTACGTTGTGGCGGGTTTTCTCGTATTCCTTTCCCGGGTTCCCCAGACCTACGACCAGCTTTATCAATTACTCCTCTCCCTCGGTCGTTTCTTCTGTTTCCTCTGCAGATTCTTCAGGTTCAGCAACTATGGCAACAGTTTCCTCAGGGCTGTCAACAAGTTTTGCACCTTCAGGAAGAGGAATTTCTCCTACGTGAAGAGCGTCTCCAGCGTGAAGGTTAGAGATGTCAACAACGATCTTCTCAGGAATTGCCCTTGGGAGTGTTTCAATTGCAACTTCCCTCTTGAGGATTTCAAGAACGCCACCTTCCTCAGAAACTCCAACGGGAGTTCCTACAAATTCAAGTTCTACTGTTACTTCAATTGTCTCGCCGAAGGTTACTTCCTGGAAGTCAACGTGGATAGGTACGTCTCCCAGCCAGTTGTACTGGATGTCTTTGAGGATGCACATTCTCTCCTCGTCTCCAAGCTTAACCTTGACGAGGCCGTGGTGGTGTTTGAGCCTTCTCACCTCTTTTGCAGGAATGGCGATGTGTGTCGCCTCCGGTCTTCCACCTCCGTAGATAACGGCAGGTAGAAGGCCTTCCCTGCGCAGTTTCTTGGCTACCTGTTTACCTGTCTTTTCTCTCCTGGTAGCCTCTACCTCTACTACCTTCATCCTTACCTCCTGAAGTTTTTTGCGGGAAAGCAAGCCAATATTTACATTCACCTTTTCCTTTTGTCAAGTAGAAATTTTTTGACTATCCTGTTGACAACAGGTTTACCAATTCCTATATTTTCACCCGTCAGGTTGGGCGGATAGCTCAGCTGGGAGAGCGCCAGCCTTACAAGCTGGAGGTCACAGGTTCGATCCCTGTTCCGCCCACCACTTATGGGGACGTAGTTCAGCTCTGGTTAGAACGCCGGCCTGTCACGCCGGAGGTCGCGGGTTCGAGTCCCGTCGTCCCCGCCACTTCTATAAACTTCCCAGCTTAATTTGGGTAGTTCCTGCCTGGTCTTTTAATCAATCCCTGTGATATGGAGATCCCCTTAAGATTTCCTGTGCTCTGAATATCTGTTCTAAAAGAACGATTCTGGCAACGTCGTGCTGGAGAGTCATCTTTGAGAGGGAAAGTAAAAGGTTTCCTCTTTTTTTAACTTCACCGTCAAGGCCGTCTGCTCCACCTATTACAAAGGTCATGAGGGGATGTTTGGATATTAGAGAGGCGAACTCCCTTGAGGTAAGCTCTTTTCCTTTCTCGTCTAAAACGATTACTGTGCCTTTGAGCCTGGAGATCAGCCTTTCTCCTTCTTCTTTTACACTTCTACCCTTTTTTACCTCTATCAGTTCTATGTTCCGGATTCTCTTTAGGTAATGCTCCTGTGCCTCTTTTAGGAAAGGGGCAATTTTACCTACGGCAACTAACCTTATTTTCATTTAACCGGTTCTTTAAGCAGTTCTTCAATGTCAAGTCTTGGGGCGTCCATCCAGAGGGATTCAAGGTTGTAGAGCTCCCTCACCTCCGGCTTGAATATGTGGACTATTACATCTCCGTAGTCAAGGAGTATCCAGTTTGCAGAATCGTAACCTTCTGTGCTTACGGGAATGATTCCCGCCTCTTTAAGTTTTTTCTTAATCTCATCTGCAATTGTTCTTGCGTGGGTTTCAGATGAAGCGGTTAGTATTACAAAGTAGTCTGCAAGTGATGTTAGGCCTCTCAGATCTAAAACTACAGGTTCTTCTGCCTTTTTATCAAGGGCACTCTTGAGTATAAGTTTGAGCTTTTCACTGCTCTCCAAGTTTCCTCCTCCTAAAGGGTTTCTTTAATCTTCCACCAGATTGAGTGTTTAATTGGATTTATAACAGGTTCAACTTCAAGGTGTTTTTTACCTTCAAGTATCTCTTTTGCCCTTCTTCCGTAAGGAGAGTTTGGGTAGTTCTGGGCTACTTCTGAGAGTATTTTCTTTCCCAATTCTCTGTTCTTTTTTGCAAGCTCTTTCCACTTTTTTATGTCGGATTCTATTAGGGCTATTCTGTTCTCCGCAACTTTTCTGACTTCAGGGTCTTTTGAATGGAGTCTGTCTTTCTCTTTAGAGAGCTCCCTCTTTAACCTGTCTATTTCGTCTTTAGATTGAAGCGGTGTGTAGTAGTAAGCCCTTCCCAGGAGGTACTGGAGCCTGTCTGGGGATTCAACGTCTGAGTATTTTTTCTCTATGTCTTTGTAGCGGTGGATGGAGGCTGTGAACTTTCGGAGCATGTCGTAGGTTCCGGCTATGTAAACTTCGTGCTCTGCCAGAATTTTCTTCGCTATTTTCATGTACTCTTTTGCCTTTTCTACTCTCGGGTCGTTGGGATACCTTTTGACAAACTCTTCAAAGTTTCTGTATGCCCTTTTGGCAAATGTAACGTCCCACTCCGGGCCCTTTGTAAGGTTCAGGTAGCAGACTCCGAGCCTGAACAGGGCATCTTTTGCCTTTGGGGATGCGGGATAGAGCTCTAAGAACTCCTCGTAGTTGAGGGCTGCGTCTTCGTAGTCTCCGTCATTGAAGTAGGCGTCTGCGAGGGTAATCTTGGCTATTTCCTGCTCTTTCGGTGGGAGCTCCCCTTCTAAGGCTTTCTTTAGCAGGAGGGAGCTCTTGCTCCAGTCTCCCTCAACGGCTGCTTCTATTCCTTTTCTGTACTGTTCTTGCGCCGTTTGGGGAATCCTCTCGCAGGAAGCTGCAAGCAGAGTGAGAGAGACAGCTGCTATTAACCTTTTCATAACACCTCCCGATTAACAGAACCGATTATATCAGCCGTGGGAGAGTAAGAACTTCTCTATGTGGTAGTGTTCAACGGGAACAACTTTTATCTCCACTTTAAAGGCTTCTGAAATTCTGTCTATTACCTCTTTCTCCTCGTTGGTAAGTTTTCCTGCTACCAGAGGGTTTGCGTAAACTCTTAGGGTGTTAACCCTCTGTTTTTTTAGGTTGGAGATTATCTCCCTCTCTATCTCAAAGACTACAGTTTCAGGTGATTTTACCCTTCCTCTTCCTTCGCAGTATGGACAGGTTGTTGTCAGTGTTTTCCCGAGGCTCATTTTTACCCGTTTTCTGGTCATTTCAACAAGGCCGAGGTCGGACATGCTTACAACTTTTGTTTTGGCTCTGTCCTTTTTTAGCTCCTCCTCCAGCGTTTCAAGGAGCTTTCTCTTATTCTCCTCCTCTTTCATGTCTATGAAGTCAATTACGATTATTCCTCCTATGTCTCTGAGCCTGAGCTGCCGGGCTATCTCTTTTGCTGCTTTCAGGTTTATCTCAAGGGCTGTTTCCTCTAAACTCTTTGCCTTTTTGAACTTTCCACTGTTTACGTCTATTGAAACGAGGGCTTCTGTTTCGTCTATAACTATGTAACCGCCTCCGGGAAGGTAGACTTTTCTGGCGAGAGCTCTCTCTATAGCCCTCTCAACCTGAAACTTTTCAAAGAGGGGAATTTCACCTTTGTAGAGTTTTATTCTGGGAACCAGCTTTGGAATGAAGGCTTTTGCAAATGAGACGGCTCTTTCAAACTCCCTCTGGGAATCTATCAGAACTTCAGAGACCTCATCTGTTAGAAGGTCTCTCAATGTTTTAGGAACTATTTCAAGGTCTCTGTAGAGGCACGAAGGGGGCGGTTTTTTCTCCGCCTTTTCAACCAGGCCTTCCCACACTTTCAGCAGGTAATCCAGGTCTCTTTTAAGTTCCTCCTCTCCTGCTCCTTCTGCGGCAGTTCTGACAATTATTCCGTAGTTTTCGGGTTTTATCTTTATGGCTATCTCTTTTAGCCTTTCCCTCTCCTCCGGGTCTGTTATCCGCCTTGAGAGGCCAACTTTGTTTATCGTTGGAAGCAGAACAAGGTAGTGGCCAGGAATCGTCAGGTTTGTTGTTACCCTTGGTCCCTTTGTCCCTATGGGCTCTTTTGCAACCTGAACTAATACTTCCTGACCCTCTGAGAGGACTTCTTCTATCGGGGGGAGCTCCACTTCAGCCTGTTCGTCATCTAAGAACTCGTCGTCGTCAAACTCTAAGTTAACAGCGTCTTTCACGTAGAGGAATGCCTTTCTCTCCTCACCTATATCAACGAAGGCGGCCTGAACTGCCGGAACGATCTTTAAAACTTTTCCCTTGTAAATGTTGCCTACTATCCCTCTGTTCTCTTTTCTCTCAACGTAGAACTCAACCAGCTCACCCTCTTCCAAAACGGCTATTCTTACCTCTTTTGTAAGGGCGTTAATGAGGATCTGTTTTTTAGCCAAGGAGCTCCTCTCTGACAACTTCTGCTTTCTCAAGGTTTAGTTCCATCCAGCTTAAAATGTCTGAAACGTTCAGGACTTTCCCGTTTTTTACTCTCAGGGTTAGTATAACTTCTCCGTTTTCCTCCTTTAAGTCAAGTATTTCCTCTTTAAGGTTTATCTCCCTCCCTTTCCTGTCTGTTACCTTTTCACTTCTCAGCGTTTTCAGTGTATAGCTGGTAAACGGTTTTATCCTGTAGGTAACCCTTTTCACTTTTTCAATTACCCTCTCTTTTAATCCGAGCTCTATCCAGCCTGTAAACTCCAGTCCTTTGGGGAGAAACTCTCCAGATTCTTCAATAAACCTGTCAAAGTCAAATCTCTCATCAGAGAGTTCTAACTCTACAACCTCTCCCAGGCCCTCCACTCCTACAGGAAGGCCTAAGATAATGTTTATCTTTGGGTGGGGGTTGAACCCCTGAGAATACCTGAGCGGAACCCCAAAACGCCTGAAAGTTCTGGTAAATGCCCGGGTAAGGTCCAGTAGAGAGAGGAAACGGGCGTATCCAACCTTTTTAAACTTAAGTGCCACTTTCCTCTTAAGTGGAAATTCTCTTCTGGGTTTGGGAGGCACTTTGAACTCTATTTTCTGGGGGATCGGGTAGTTTTTAAGGTCTTTTATCTGCTGTGGAGTGCAGACTCCACAGGCGTGGCAGCCAACTATTCGGCAGTCGGGGGTCCACTGTTGTTCCTCTGCCTTTTTCAGTTCCCTCAGGAGGAACTCCTTTGTTACGGTTCCTTCTATGAAGTCCCAGGGGAGCTCCTCTCCTAAACCTCTCCTGTCAAGGGCTTTCTCAAGGTCAATTCCCGTTTTTTCAAAGGCTTTCAGCCAGCCCTCGTAGTTGAAGAACTCGTCCCAGCCGTCAAGTTGGCACCCTTCAGTATAAGCAGCGTAGAGAACATCGGCTACTCTCTCGTCTCCTCTGGTAAGGAGAGCTTCAATTAGAGACTGTCTGTAGTCGTGGAACCTGAGCTTGAAACTCTTTGGAGCTTTCTTCTTTATGTAGTTAATCTTTTCTAAGACCTCTTTCTCTTTTGCAAAAGGTTCCCACTGAAACGGTGTAAAAGGCTTTGGAACAAAGATTGAAATTCCGGCTGCAAGGTGCTTCCTTCCCCTGAACCTTTTTCCTATTCTGTGAACTGTCCAGAGCATCTCAATCAGGGCGTCTATGTCCTCTGGAAGCTCAAAGGGAAGACCTATCATAAAGTAGAGCTTCAGCCTGTTCCATCCCCTTTGAAAGAGCCCTTCAACGGCCTTAAAGAGGTCTTCGTTTGTAAGGTCTTTGTTTATTATTCTCCTGAGCCTGTCTGAACCCACTTCCGGAGCTAATGTGAAGCCGGTCTTTTTTACCTGCATTACTTGAGAGGCAAGGTCGGGGTTAAATCCCTTTACTCTCATTGATGGAAGTGAAAGTGAGATAAGTTCCCTATGGCACACCTCCATAACTTCCGGCACCAGGTAGTTGAAACGGCTGTGGTCTGAAATGGAAAGGGCGGATAGGGAAGCCTCCTCGTAACCCGTATTTCTGAAGGTATCTTCCACCAGTTTCCTTATCAGTTTTTCGTCTCTCTCCCTGTACGGCCTGTAGATGTAACCTGCCTGACAGAACCGGCATCCTCTTAAACAGCCCCTTGCCGCCTCAACGGCTATTCTGTCTTGAGAGGTTTCTACTGTGGGAACCGGCGGAGAGGTGTGGAAAAATCCTTCAGGAACTTTTACAAACACGGCCCTTTTAACAGGGTATCTTCCAAAAAGTGGAACCCATACTCCTTCTACTTTCCTGACCTCTGAGAGGAAATCTCTCTTGCTTCCCCCTTCTCTTTTTACCTCTCTGAATACTTTTGCAACTTCAATCAGTGTTTCCTCGCCGTCTCCTATTGAGAAGAAGTCCACAAACGGAGAGAGGGGAACGGGATTGTATACACAAGGCCCCCCGGCAAAGACTAAGGGGAGCTCCTCCTTTTCAAGCCTCTCCTCTGATTTAACGGGAAGTCCAGCAAGTTCCAGGAGTTTAAGAGCGTTTGTGTATGTGAGCTCAGACGAAAATGACAGCCCCCACAGATCGTAGTCCTTTACAGGCCTCTGCTCCTCTATTGTGTAGAGAGGAATTCCTTTCTCTTTCATAAGGTTCTGCATGTCAGGTCTTGGCAGGTAAGCCCTGTGAATGAGAGCAAAGTCTGTCAGGTTGTTTATTACGTGGTAGAGGATTTTTCCTCCTATGTGTGAAGATCCTACCTCGTATAGGTCAGGATATGAAAGGACAAATCTAACTTCCCTCTCGTTGAATTTAGGAGCTTTCAGGTTTAGCTCTAACGGTAGGTAGGAAGCAGGCTTTTTTACCCTGTTGAGTTCCCTGAGAACTTCCCCACTGAGGAGTTTACACTTCAATGTCGTCATCTACCCAATCTCCGGTGTCAAAGTAGTCGTAATCGGTTGTTGGAACGCCTAAGTCGGGATCTCTGGGGGTATTTTCAGTTTCTGTGTCTTTCTCGTGATCCTCCAGGTGTTCAAGGGTTTCAAACAGCAGAAGAGGCGTTGTTGTTCCAAGGATTATGGGAAGCCAGGGAACGGGGGAGTCAACGCTTTCTCCTCTTTTTATAAAGAGTTTCTGGACTTCGCCTTCTGGAGCCAGAACTTCAAAGGTTTTTCCCTGGGCTTTGAGGACAATTCTGTAAGCGTTTCCTTCCCTTTTAAGAGAGAGTTCAGTAATTTCCTCTTTCCTGAAGAACTGGAATTCACCCTGTTTGAATATTGATACACCTTCGTCTGAGAAGATCAGGGTGGTTCCGTCTAACCCTTTAACCTCTACTGCCGTTCCCCTTGAAACTTTTTCCCTCCTTGATAGGAGGGGGAAGACAAACAGTATGAGGATCAGAAAGAGCACTAAAAACCCAATTATTCCCATCGTTCACCTCGCAGAATCTATAGAAGGTTTCGCGGAGCTCCCTCCAGAGAGCTCCCTTCTCCTTTACTTCAAATCCTAGGGTTTCTAAGAATTTAAAATAGCCCTCTGATGGCATTCCTGTCCTCTTTGAAACAACGATGGAACCGGGTAGTACGCCGAAAAGTGCATAACTCCTCCTGCAGAGGGGGTGGAGGAGAGATGATACAGCCCTTCCCAGTCCCCTTCCCCTTTCCGGCACCACCTTCTTTCCCGCTCTTTTGTTGAGCTGTCGGGAGAGCTCCCCGTAGGTGATTACTCCTCTCTTTCTTCCCACTTCGAAGAGTAAGCTGAAAAGTTCAGAAGTTATAGCTCACCCCTGTAAGAAAGATTCTGTCTGTGTGGTGGCTGACGCCGTCGGGCAGGAGGTTCTGATAGTCAACCTGATAGGTTACGGTCAGTGAGAGCTTCCGGTTCAGAGGAACGGAGAACTGGCTCTTTGAGTGTATAAAGTAGTCTTCTCTGTTCTTGAAGGATACCTGGTAGGAGAGGAGCTGGCAGAAGTTCAGGTTTTCTGTCAGCTTCTTCGTAAACTTCAGGTTTGCCTCTCCCTGGTAGTAGCTTTCGTTGGTTCCTTTTGTGTAGTTGTTGTAAACGTACGTTAAATTTGACGATACCGAAAGGCCTTCAAACAGTTTGATTTTCAGTCCGGGACCGATTCCAAGACGGAGGTCATAACCGGAGAATTTGTCGGAGAAGATAAAGTTTGATATTACTGCCGACAGGTTATCTCCCAGTTTCCTCTCGTAGGAGTTGTCTATTTCAAGTCTGTTGGCGCTCTCCTCTCCCTCGTTCTCTTTGTAGAGGTAGCTTCCCTGTGATGAGAGGGAGGAACTCCCCCACCCCTTTTCAAAGGAGTATGAGAGTGAAAGTGTTGATGTATTACTGTTTCCGGAGGTCTGGCTGTAAGAGATGTTAATACTGTTCTCTCCCCTTGCTCCTTCAGACAGTGTTAAAACTGCGGTTATCAGGAGCAGAGCGGAGATTTCCTTCATAGTTTTCTCCTCGGAGTTATAATTTGCCCAAAACTGCCAGGGAGTAATTTAATGGGAGAGAAATTAGTTGAAAACCTTAAATCTTTAGCGGTTGCCCTTATCCTTGCTCTGATTATCAGAACTTTTATCGTTCAGTCTTTTCATATACCTTCTGGTTCAATGATTCCCACCCTTTTGGTGGGAGACTTTATTCTTGTTGATAAGGTTACCTACCACTTCAGACCCGTAGAGAGAGGAGACGTTGTTGTTTTTCACTTTCCACTGAACGAGAGCGTTTACTACATAAAGAGAGTTATAGGTCTTCCGGGAGACAGAATTCAGGTAAAGAACGGTGTTCTCTACGTAAACGGTAAGCCCTGTAAATACCAGCCCCTGGGAAAGTACACCTACTACGAGAACGGAGAAAAGCATACGGGGGAGCTCCTTTACGAGTTTCTCCCGAGGAAGAGGGGAGGCGTTAAGAAGCACTACATTCTGAAGACGGGAATTCAAGGGGACAACACTCCTGTTTACGTTGTTCCGCAGGGTAAGTACTTTATGATGGGTGATAACAGGAACAACAGTTATGACAGCCGCTACTGGGGATTTGTTGATAGGAAAGAGATCGTAGGTATTGCCAGGATTATATTTTTCTCTTGGGATTCAGAGAAGCACATGCCACGGTTTACCAGGATTTTTAAACTTGTTGACTGATGTTTAAACGGGGGAGGAAATTCCTCCCCCAACTGATGATTACTTTTTCTTCTTCTTCTTGCTGATTTCCTGTTCTGTAGCTTCTTTGAGGTCTTTTCCAGGCTTGAAGGCAGGAACCAGTTTGGGAGGAACTTCTACCTTCTCTCCGGTCTTTGGATTCCTTGCAACCCTTGCAGCCCTTTCCTTCATAAGGAATGTTCCAAAGCCCCTAATCTCTACCTTGTCTCCCTTCTTCAGGGCTTCAGTTACCACCTCAATGAAGGCGTTGAGGGCTGCTTCTGCGTCCTTCTTCCTTATTCCCGCCTTCTCGGCCATTGCGGCTACGAGATCGCTCTTTGTCATGCCGCTCCCTCCTTAATTAAGTTTGTTAAGCCAAGTATTCCAAGGCTTTAACATGAAAATACTATTATTCCGATATCTTGTCAAGATAGTTCTACCCCTTCTATCCCAAGTTTTTCTTGCAATTTTGCCAAAGTTATCCCCTCTATTTTTACAGTCTTAATTCTGCTTGTCTCCCCCTTTATTATCTCAATAGAGCTTTTTGGAACTCTTAAGGCTTTTGAGAGTATTTCAATAACTGCTCTGTTTGCCTTTCCCCCTTCAGGAGGGACTGTTACCCTTATCTTCAGCCTCCCCTCCTCCACTTTCTCTATCCTGTTCCTTGAGGCTTTGGGCTGGACTTTCACCTCTATCTCCAGAGCTCCTTTTCTCTCCTTTACCTTTAACATCTTCCTCAAGCTCCTTCAGTATTCTTGTCATTTCAAGGAGTGCAAGCTTCAGGCGGTTTGTCATTTTTTTCTGAGTGAACCGAAGCTTTTCTATCTCAAGTTCAACTTCTTCCTTTTTCTTCTCTATCTCCTGAAGCTGCTTCTTCTTCATTTCAACCAGCTTTTCAATCTCCTTTCTGGCCTTTTCCATTACTTGTTCGGCCTTATACTCAGGTGTTTTTGCCTTCAGTCTCTCAACCTCTTTCAGGAGTTCCTCGTAAGCTCCTGCAACTGTTGAGAGGAATATCTCAACCTCGTCGGGGTCGTATCCAAAGAGTTTTTTGCTGAACTCCTGGTTTTTTATCTCCTGAGGGGTCAGTCTCCGCTTCTTCCCACTTTTCATTCTGGCCTCATTGAGTTTATTTGGTTTGATTATAACAGCAAGAGTTTCTATGTGTAAGCTGTTAAAGTTAAAGTTTTCTGATGTCTAAGATTGCTTTTAATAGTTTTTCAAGAGCCTTTCCTCTGTGGCTTATTCTGTTTTTCTCGTTTAAAGGGAGCTCCGCCATAGTTCTGCTGTAACCCTCAGGAATAAAGAGAGGATCGTATCCAAAACCTCCGGTTCCCCGGGGTTCTGTTACCACCTTTCCCTTTACCTCTCCTTCACTCCAGAGGCCGTACCTTTCCGGGAAGGCCAAGAAGATGAAGGAGACGTACCTGGCAGGGGAGCTCTCCAGTCCCTTTTTCCGGAGCTCCTCTATTAGTTTAAGGTTGTTTTCCTGATCTGTGGCCTTCTCTCCTGCAAACCTTGAGGAGTATACCCCCGGTTTTCCTCCAAGCGCTTCAACTTCAAGCCCTGAATCCTCTGCTATTACCGGAAGTTTGATCTTTTCTGCGTAGTAGACGGCTTTCTGGTAGGCGTTTTCACAGAAAGTTTCACCTGTTTCTTCCGGAGGTTTTACCTGAGCCACTTCATCAATAGGGATAACTTCTACTCCAAACATCTTCAGTTTTTCCTGAGCTTCTTTTACCTTTCCCCTGTTCTTTGTTGCGAATACAACTCTCACCGATTTACTCCTAAAACGTTTTTCTGGAGAGAGATAAGCTCCTTAATTCCCTTTTCAGCAAGGTTCAAAAGCCTGTTGAGGTCTTCCCGTGAGAAGGGCTCTCCTTCGGCGGTTCCCTGGATCTCCACAAAGAGCCCTTTGTCGTTCATAACCACGTTCATATCAACTTCGGCCATTGAGTCTTCTGCGTAGTTGAGGTCTAAGAGGAACTCTCCATCAACGATACCCACGCTCACGGCTGCTATGAAGTCTCTGACAGATTCTACCTTTCCTATCTTTTCAAGGGCCCTGTATAGTGCTACAAAGGCTCCGGTTACTGATGCAGTTCTTGTTCCCCCATCTGCCTGGATTACGTCACAGTCTATCCAGAGGGTTATTTCTCCTAAAGCTGTAAGGTCAACGGCGCTCCTCAAAGATCTTCCTATGAGCCTCTGTATCTCCTGGGTTCTTCCCGTCAGTTTCCCTTTGGCCGCTTCCCTTACAGTTCTCTGGGCTGTTGCCCTTGGAAGCATTGAGTATTCAGCAGTTATCCATCCCTGCCCTGTTCCTTTCAAAAACGGAGGAACTTTCTCCTCAACCGAGGCTGTGCAGATAACTTTCGTATCTCCGAACTCTATGAGGCAGGAGCCTTCTGCGTGTTTTATGAAGTCAAGGGTTATCTTTACTTCCCTCAGCTGGTCGGGAGCTCTCCCGTCACTCCTTATCAATTTCAACCTCCTCTATTTCAACTTCCTCTCCCATTATCATTCTGGCTATTCTCTCAAACCGCTCTGTTTTGTCACTTACCAGTATTCTAACTGTTCCCCTCTTTCCCCTGTTCTTTGAAGGAAGGAGTTTTTCAACTTCTCTTGCAACGGCCTCTGCTGAGTCTACCAGCTTTACTCCTCCGCACACCCGGGAAAGGACCTCTTTTATGAGGGGGTAGTGGGTGCAGCCTAAAACTAAAGTGTCTATCTCTTTTAAGAGGAGCTCCCCTAAATACCGCTTTGCAACCATCTCTGTTATCTCATCGTCAAGCCACCCTTCTTCTATCAGGGGAACGAACAGCGGGCAGGCCTTCTGGTAGACCTGACAGAAAGGGTCTAAAGATACTATGGCCTTTCTGTAGGCTTCGCTTTTGACTGTTGCCTCTGTTCCTATAACTCCTATTCTTCCAGATTTGCTGTTCCTTACTGCCTCTTTTGCCCCCGGCTCAACAACGCCGACAACGGGAAATGGGAACTCTTCTTTTAATATATCTAAGGCGTGGGCAGATGATGTGTTGCAGGCCACAACTACCATTTTTACTCTGAATCTATCAAGGAGCTTTGTATTTTGAATACTGTACTTTATTATTGTTTTGTGAGATTTCGTTCCGTAAGGAACTCTTGCTGTATCTCCGAAGTAGATGAGGTTTTCACCGGGCAGGAGCTCCCTCAGGGCTTTTAAGACTGTAAGCCCTCCCACTCCAGAGTCAAATATACCTATCGGGCTTTCCGGCATTGCATCTCCTAAATAAGGTCACTTTATTTAATCAAGTTAGCCAGAATTTTTTAGAAGGTGAGCTTAGATGAGGAGCTGCCAGGAAATTATAGACAAAATAAAGGAGTACAGAGCAAATTTTGATGAAGACCTGATAAGGAAGGCCTACGAGTTTGCAAAGAGGAAACATGAGGGGCAGTTCAGGAAGTCGGGAGAACCCTACTTCGTCCACCCGGCTGAAGTTGCCTACATTCTGGCGGAGCTCCGCATGGATACCCCTACAATCGTTGCAGGCCTTCTCCATGATACCGTTGAGGATACGGATACCACATTTGAAGAAATTAAAAGGGAGTTCGGCAAGGAGATAGCCTTTATTGTTAAAGGTGTTACAAAGTTAGAGGGGTACTCCTTTCAGAGCAAAGAGGAAAAAGAGGCTGAAAGTTTCAGAAACCTTCTTATCTCCCTTGCAGAAGATATCAGAGTTCTCATCGTAAAGCTTGCAGACAGGCTCCACAATATGAGGACGCTTCAACACATGAAAAGGGAGAGCCAGCTGAGGAATGCAAAGGAGACCCTTACCATATATGCGCCCCTTGCCAACCGTTTGGGTATGTACAGGATAAAAAATGAGCTTGAAGACCTTTCTCTAAAGTATTTAGACCCCGAAGCCTACTATTCAATAGAGAAGAAGGTAAGAGAGAAGAAGAAAAAGATACTTCCATACCTTGAAGACATTATTGCAACGGTGAGGGAGGAGCTCCGCAAGAACGGTATAAAAGGTGACATTCAGTGGAGAATTAAACACATCTACGGCATCTACAGGAAGATGGTAACAAAGGGCATTCCCTTTGAGGAGGTTTATGACGTTGCAGGAATAAGGGTAATCACAGATACCGTTGGCAACTGCTATCAAGTGATGGGAATAATTCACGGTCTATGGACTCCTGTTCCCGGGAGGATTAAAGACTACATAGCCGTTCCAAAGCCCAATATGTATCAGTCTCTCCACACAACAGTTGTAGGGCCTAAGGGCCAGTTTATAGAGTTTCAGATAAGGACTTACGAGATGCACCAGGTTGCAGAGCTTGGTATTGCCGCCCACTGGAAGTATAAAGAGGGTGGGGGAGCCCTTTCTGAAGCCGAAAAAGAAAGGTTCCTCTGGCTCAGAAACCTTTTAGAGTGGGTTAAGGAGGAAAAAGATCCCGGTGAGTTTATTGACTCTGTTCGTAAAGACCTCTACAACGAAGACATCTACGTGTTCACTCCAAAGGGAGACATAAAGACACTTCCTGTAGGAGCGACTCCCGTTGACTTCGCCTACGCCGTTCACACCTCTGTTGGTCACAGGTGTAGGGCTGCAAAAGTTAACGGGAAATTAGTTCCTCTCAACTATGTTTTAAAGAGTGGAGACAGGATAGAGATAATCACAGGAAACGAGGAGAGGCCAAACAGGGATTGGCTCAACTTTGTTAAGACCTCTAAGGCCCGTCAGGCTATAAGGAGCTTTTTGAGGAAAGAGGAGAATGAAAGGGCAAGAAAGCTCGGAGAAAGTCTTGTTGATAAGGCACTCAGAAAGCTTAATTCAACCCTTAGCTCTGTTGCCGAAAGCAAAGAGGCCCTTGAGAGGATCAAAGGCCTCGGTTACTCAAAGGTTGAAACGCTTTTAATAGACGTAGGTTTTGGAAAACTTGATCCCGATACTGCAGCAAGGAAGCTTTTAGGCCTTCCTGTTGAGGTTAAGAGGAAAAAGAGGAGAGGGAGTTCCGCTAAAGGAGATGTGGCCATAACCGTTGACGGAATTGACAACGTTGCGGTTTCCCTTGCCGACTGCTGTCATCCCCTTCCTGGAGATAGGGTTGTTGGTGTGATAAATACAGGTAAAGGAGTTGTTATCCACGCTGCAAACTGTGTTGTTGTGAGGCAGATAAGGGAGAGCTCCCCCGGTAAGATAGTAAAAGTCAGTTTCGTTCCCTCAGACAGGGTGTACCCTGCGAAGATAAGGGTTTCCACTGAAGACAGGCCAGGAATGCTTGCGGAGGTTTCTTCTGCCATATCAAAGCAGAACATAAATATTAAGTCTGTTACCACCCGTTCTGTTAACGGCAGAGCGGTTCTTGATTTTGTTGTTGAAGTGAGGAGCAGGGAGGAGCTCCAGAAGCTCCTGAATACCATAAGGGGAATTAAAGGGGTAATTGCAGCTAAGAGAATACAGAGGGAGAGTGTAAAACAGCCAGCTGGCTAAGTTAGGCATATCTTATTTCTCAAAATTTTCAGGAGGACTGAATGGAAATGGAAAAGGTAATCAGCCAGTACGTTCCCATAGTTATTGAGCAGACGGGAAGAGGAGAGAGAGCCTACGATATCTACTCAAGGCTCTTAAAAGACAGAATTGTTATGCTCGGAACTCCCATAGACGACCACGTTGCAAACCTTATCGTTGCACAGCTTCTCTTTTTAGAGGCTGAAGATCCGGAAAAGGATATTTACCTCTACATAAACAGCCCAGGCGGAGTTGTGACAGCAGGCCTTGCCATCTACGATACTATGCAGTACATAAAGCCCGACGTTGTAACGATCTGTATGGGACAGGCTGCAAGTATGGGAGCGGTGCTTTTAGCGGCGGGAGCTCCCGGCAAACGGTTTGCCCTTCCCCACGCCCGGATAATGATCCACCAGCCCCTTGGAGGGTTTCAAGGTCAGGCTACAGACATAGAGATACACGCAAAAGAGATACTCAGACTGAAGCAGATGTTAAACGAAATACTCGCAAAGCATACAGGCCAGCCTTTAGAAAGGATTGAGAAAGATACAGATAGAGATTTCTTTATGAGCGCAGATGAGGCTAAAGAGTACGGCCTCATAGACAGAGTTCTCACAAGGAGGGGAGAATAAGTTGGTAAAGGGCAGGTTCCCCCTAAACAGAGTAGAGGAAGCGGTTGAGGATATAAAACAGGGGAAAATGGTCATCGTTGTTGATGATCCGAACAGGGAGAACGAGGGGGACCTTGTTATAGCTGCTGAAAAGGTTACTCCTGAGGCTATAAACTTCATGACGAAATTCGGCAGAGGGCTTATCTGCCTTGCCCTTCCAGAGGAACGGTGTGACCAGTTGGGTTTTGAGCCAATGACCCTCAGGCCAACAGACCCTAAAGAGACTGCCTTCTGTGTCTCTGTTGATGCCCACCCGAAGTTTGGAACAACAACCGGAATTTCCGCCTACGACAGAGCCATTACGGTAAAGAGAGCAGTATCTCCCGATGCAAGGCCTGAGGATTTCGTTAAACCCGGCCACGTTTTTCCGTTAAGGGCAAGAAAAGGTGGAGTTCTTAAGCGTTCAGGTCACACAGAGGCTGCCGTTGACCTTGCAAGGCTTGCAGGCCTCTACCCTGCCGGAGTTATATGTGAAATTATGGATGAAGACGGAACGATGATGCGCCTTCCCAAACTCCTTGACTACGCTAAAGAGCACGGCCTTAAGATAATAAGCATAGCCGACCTTATTGAGTACAGAATGAAGAGCGAAAGCCTTATAAGGCGGGAGGCTGTTGCAAACCTTCCGACCATTTACGGTAACTGGAAGATTTACGCCTACACATCTCTGGTAGACAACAAAGAGCACGTTGCTCTCGTTATGGGAGAAATAGACGAAAACGAGCCTGTTCTGGTAAGAGTTCACTCTGAGTGTTTAACCGGAGACGTTTTCGGCTCCCTCAAGTGCGACTGCCGTTCCCAGCTTCACAGAGCAATGGAGATGATAGCTGAGGAAGGGAAAGGTGTGATTGTCTACCTCCGTCAGGAAGGGAGGGGTATAGGCCTTGTCAACAAAATTAAGGCCTACCACCTTCAAGACCACGGTTTTGATACGGTTGAAGCCAACGTAAAGCTTGGTTTCCCTCCAGATATGAGAGACTTTGGTATAGGAGCCCAGATTTTGAGGGATTTGGGCGTTAAAAAGATGCGCCTTATGACCAACAACCCGAAGAAACTTATCGGTCTTGAAGGTTACGGCCTTGAAATTGTGGAGAGAGTTCCAATTATTACGGGAGTTTGTGAGTATAATATCGGCTACCTTCGGACTAAGAAAGAGAAAATGGGGCACCTAATTGACCTGGAGGAGGAAAATGGAAAACAGGGAGTTTCAGATTCCTCAAGAGCTGAAAAACCGGATAATGGGACTGACAGCTCAGATTAACTCACTGTTTGAGGAGACTGTAAAGGAGTACCAGGAGAAGATTTCTCAGCTTGAGCAGAGGATAGAGGAGCTTGAGCAGGAGAACATTGAGCTGAAGTATAAACTGAGACAGCTCAGCAACGACCTGAAGAACCTCAGCGAGAGGATCGCTTCAGAGTTCTTAAAGAGGGCAGAGGCCGCCCTTGAGGGGGTTGAGGAATTAAGGAGAAACGAGAACCAGCAGTAGGTATAACGTTAGGGGACCCTGCAGGTATAGGGCCTGAAATTTTACTCAAGTCTCTTTCCTACCTCTACTCGCTGAAAAGGGTATTTGTTATTTACGGTTCGCAGGGGGTTCTTCAGTTCTACGGGGGGCTCCTCAACCTGCCCTGCAACATTCCTGTTGTATCTGAAGTTCCAGAGGAACCTGGAGTTTACCTGAAAAACGTTGTTCCTGCGGTTGAGTTTGAGGTAGGTAAAGTTTCAAAAACTTCAGGGGAAGCCCAGTTCTCCTTTCTCAAGAGAGCTGTAGAAGATGCCAGGAAGGGAAGGATTGGAGCTATAGTTACGCTTCCCATAAATAAGGAGGCCATAAAACTTGCCGGTTTCCCCTTTCCGGGACATACAGAGTTCCTCGCCCACAGCTTTAAAGTTGAAAGCTTTGGAATGATGCTGGCAAATAGGAAGCTCAAGGTTGTTCTCCTTACGACGCACCTTCCACTGAAAGAGGTCCCGGAAAAGGTAAAGAGAAATGCTGTTCTGGAAAAGCTTATTCTGATAAATAGAACGTTTCCCGGAAGCAGAATTGCCGTTTGCGGACTCAACCCCCACGCAGGAGAGGGAGGGCTCTTTGGCAGAGAGGAGGTAGAGGAGATAAAACCTGCTGTAGAGAGGGCGAAAGAGCTGGGAATAAAAGCTTTTGGTCCCTATCCTGCCGATACAGTTTTTAACAGAGCTCTCTCTGGCCACTTTGACGTTGTTCTGGCTATGTATCACGATCAGGGGCTTATTCCCGTTAAACTTACAGGCTTTGGAGAGAGCGTTAACGTTACTCTCGGTCTCCCTGTTGTGAGAACCTCTGTTGACCACGGAACGGCCTACGACATAGCCGGCAAAGGTGTGGCCAATACCGGAAGCTTTAAAGAGGCCGTTAGGCTTGCCCTTGAGCTTCTATCCTAAAACCACTTTCTATATCCGCTCTCAACTGTGAACCCGTTTGTTCCTCTGCCTTTGAAACCTTTAAATAGCTGGAGCTCCACTCTCAAACTGTCCTTTCCAAAGAGGCTTCCTCCTATACCTCCGGTTATGCTGCTTCCCCAGCCGTAAGTGTTTGAGTAGCTAACTTCAGAATTGAAGAAAGGTCTCCACACTCTTACGAAGTTGAACCTGTTTTCACTTCCAAAGCTGAAGCCAGCTCCTATCTGGTAGTAGCTCTCCGGTAGAACGTCTGCCGGTTTAAACTTTGATATTCTGTCTGTAAAGGTGTTTTTGTGGTCTCTTTCGCTGTAAATTCCCCTCTGAACGTAAGCTCTGAGGGTGTAGTCGGGATATCCGGTTCTCAGCTTGAAGGAGAGCTCCCCGTAAAGGAGAGTTCCGTTCCCTATTTTGCTACCGTCTGCCGAGAAGTAGCCGGTTCTCTCAAGAGAGGTGTAAATTCCCAGCCTGTTGCTGTATGGAACGGAAAGGCTAACGTTAGAGCCCTCTTTCCAGCAGCTTAAAGTTGCAGGTTCGGAGATATCTGTAGGGCTTCCTCTGTAAACTTTGACTGTAAGGTTTGACTGATGAGGGCCGTTAACCGATCCTGATACGGAAAACCCGGTTTTTGATCTCCCTTTAGCGGTGTATTCCGATATTCCTACCTTCAGCTGTGAGTTGTTGAAGAGTTTTCTAACGTAGAGGTTTATCCAGTGGGAGTAGAGGGAGCTCTCTGAAAAGGTTCCTCCTTTCCTCATCAGGAAATTGCTCTCTGTTGAGATTCCACCGTAAAGGGAATTTTCAAGTTTTAAGAGAAGTTCCTGGGAGAGTGTGAGGAAGTAGGGACTTCCCACTTTACGGTAAGAGAGGTTTACGTAGTAGTGGGAAGCATAGTTGACAGTTAAATCCCTGAATTGACGGTAGAGTTTGCTGTCGTAAGGGTTCTCTCTGAGTCCTTTAAATGCCACGTAGAATGCCTTTCCTGGTTTTTCTATCTCCTCAAGAGCGGAAACTCTGTCTCTTATGGGGAGCTCCTCCAGGTAGTACTCTGTAAGTTTTCCGAGTGAGTAGAGATCTTCCTTCAAAAGAGATAGGCTGAGCTTCATCCAGGCTTTCAGTTTGCTGTTTTCCTTTTCCCGAAAGAGAAGTTTCTCAAACTGCCCTTTTGCCAGCAGATAAGAGTAGTAGATATCCTCTGCAACTTCTCTGTTTAAGTACTTTTTATACTTTTCAAATGTTTTCTCAAATAATGGCTGGTTTGAGAAGTACATAAGAGCCCTTAAGTAGGCTTCCACGTTGTCTTCCGATAAATTTCCTTTTTGAATTTCCCTTTTAACTTTGCTTAAAACCTTTCTTCTTATTGAATATGCTTCGTTTTCCTTCCCTAAAAGCTCTAAAACATCTGCCTTTAAGAGAAGATTGTTGAAGTCATTTTCCGGAATTCTCACACTCTTTAACAGTTTAAAGGCCTCTTTTCCGTTCTGAAGGTATAAATAAGCTGAAATAAAGGTAAATGGAATCTTTTTTTCGTAGTTTTTGAACTTCTTTAGAGTGCTTTTCAGCTCTCTATTTTTTTTCATCTCTGCAAGAAGGTAGATATACTGGGAAAGCAGGTGTCTTTCTGTCTGTTTTTTCAGGTGTTCTCTAAGGAGTTCCAGAGCTCTCTCTTTTTCTCCTGATTCATACAGAACAGAAACGTATAGGGAAAGAACGGAAGGATTCTGAAGGAGTTCTTTTCTCTTTTCTTCCGGGAGTGACTGGAATGTCTGGAGGAACTGTTTCTGGTGTTCTGTCGTTACTGAAAGGTCTAAAAGTGGCAGCAGGAGGGAATCGGTTTTAAATCGCTTCCAGCCTTCAAGAGCGTATTTAAAGGCCCTGTTGGGGTTGAGGTAGTAGAAGTAGTCCACGAGCCTCATATAGTCATCAGGTCTGCCTTTTCCTTCTTCTATGAGCTTTTTAGATGTTTTTACAGCTGTCTGTATGTCTCCTAAAGCCCAGGCGAGGTCGCTTAGTGTTCCCAGCAGCTCGGGGTTCTCTACTCCCAGTCTGTAGGCCTCTTTTAAAGTTCTTAACGATTCGGTGAATTTTTTTTCTGAAAAGAGTATGTGAGCCAGCATAAGGTAGTCTTTAGGTTTAAGTCCAAAGCGTTTCTTTATCTCTTTCAGGATTTCTTCAGCTTTTAGAGGCTCTCCCTGAGCCCAGTAGATATAGACTACCTCTCTCAGTGCTTCCGGGGAGTTTTCTATCAGGGGGAAAACTCTCTCTATGTAGTTTTGTGGGTTTTTCGTTGCGTAGAGAAGAAACATAACCTCTTTCGGGGTAAAAATTTTTTTCTTTAGCTTTTCTGAGAACTCTATTACTTCTGCTGCCGTTTTGAAATCCTGTTCTGCAAGTGAAACGGTGTAAAGCTCCTTTAAATATTGCAGTTCTTTGAACCGGAAAACCAGCTTTTTGAGGCTTTTAAACAGTAAATCCTCTTTTCCAAGCCAGCGGGACACCTGAGCTACCCTTTCCCACCAGTAGGGGTCTTCCGGGTGGAGCTCCGTTCCTCTCAGAGCTACCTGAAGCGCCTTTTTAAGCCTGTTGTTTGCCAGATAGGTCTGGTAGAGAAGAAGGAGTAGTTTGTCTTCCCGTTTCTCTTTAATAGGGGCTTCCGGCTTTAAAAAACTCTTTCCTTTCAGCTTTTTCGGATCTGTTTTGACTATTGATACAGATTTGAAGCCGTAAGCCTTAAGGGCCTGAAGCTTCTTTTTCAGGTTTTTTGCAGATCTGGAGGGCCACAACCTTACTGTGCAGAATCCGGAGTCGGTTCTGTATATGAAGGCCTGTTTCTTCAAGTTCTCAGGCAGCTTTAACAGGAATTTCTCTGCATATCTGCACTCTTTTGCAGTGTAGAGTTGGATACTGTAAAGGGAAGCGCTCCAGGAATCTGATGCAGAGAGAATAAGCACAAGAAATATAAATAGTTTTTTCATCTACTCTCTCCGTTTATTAGCCGGAAGATGCTGTTTGCAACTTTCAGCTGGAGCTGCGGGTCGTTCACCATTCTGGCCACCTTGAGAAACGCTTCAAGCATCTCTCTATCGCCTTTAAACCTGTTCAGGTTTTCCTCTACTATTCTCTTTACCTGACTGTAGTCTTTTGTCCACAGTGCAACGTTTAAGCAGAACTTAACTGTCTCTCTGTCGTTCTTCTTTTTAAGGGCTTCCCTGCAGAATTCCTCGGCACCTCTGTAGTTTTTCTGTGAGAGCTCAAAGTAAACTATTGACTTTAATTCTTCTGTTGTGAACTTACCGCTCTCTATCAGTTTTCTGGCAAACTTCTCAAAGTTCCCTCTCTCTCCGGCTGCCTGAGAGATTATGAGCCCTTCCTTTAGGAACTCCGGTTTTTCCTCCGCCATCAGGTTGACAATTTTCAGAGCTTCGTCCCACTTCTTCAGGGCTGTTGACAGTTTTAACGCCCTTTCATACCACTGTTTTTTTCCCGTTTCTAAAGCGAGCTTTTCTGCCGATTCCAGGGCCAGTTCCGGCATATCCATACTTATAGCTTCCCTGTAAACGAACTCCCAGTCTTTAAGGTTCCCGTTTGAGAGGAGCTCCTTTAAGGTTCTCTCTATCTCTCCGGCTGTTTTTTCCCTTTCCTTTTCTGATTTCTCTGAGAAGTAGAGACTTTTGAGGATTCTGTATTTGAATCTCAGGTACTCTGTCTCTTTTCCCATTTTGGAAAATGTTTCTCTATAACTGTCTAAAATTTTTAGAGCTTCTTTGTAGTGTCCCAGTCCCGCTTCCCTCTCTGCAAGTATAAACACCAGTTGAGGTTTAAACTCAAGTTTCAGGAGTTTTTCAAGGTATATTTTTGAGAGTTCATAGTTTGTATCCTCCGGGCTTGATAGGTACCGTTCTATCTTCCCTTTCGGGAAAAATACGTATCCTAAAACGATAAAGAGAGCTAAAAACGTGAGGAGCTCCCAGTTTGTAAATATCTCAGTTTGAGCAATAGACTTTAAATACTGCAGTCTTTCCTTTAGACGTGATTCCTGCAACGTTTTCCCCCAGTTTTACCTTCAGCTGGCCTTCAGTTTCTATCCTGCAGCTCTTTTCTACGTGGAAGAGAGCTTTAATCGGAACGTGAGATTCAACCTTTACGGTGTAGGTGTTGTCTTCCTTCTCTATACTTACGTGGCCGTTTGCCTTTATCAGGTAGAACCTGTTGTCTGGAGATTTCTTGAAAACAATAACTCTGCACCTGTTCTGATTTAGCGAAACGTACAGGCTGCCGTTTATCTCTCTGTACCCTGTTACTCCCGACGAATCTCTGATTGATGGAACTTTTCCGTCTGTTCTATCAAACCTTAAAGTATTAAGCCCTCCTGCGCTGCAGAACAGAATACCCTTTCTGCCGGTGTTGAACGTTGCGAGGGAGCTCCCCTTGAACTCCATAACCTTCTGGGCATACTCAGAGAGAAACAGAGGAATGACTTCCTGAGACAGAACCCACCGGTAGACCGAGTTGAGGGCTGAAAGTGAAGCCGGGTAGTAGGCGG
>JALTBO010000069.1 GCA_027075275.1 Desulfurobacteriaceae bacterium | reverse complement strand
AAAAGGCCCTTTTCCGTTGGAAAGGTGGCTTTAACCCTTGACGTTTTCCGGGATTCAGACCTTTCCCGTTACGATGTCGTAATCTCCCACCACAGACCTCCATTTACTCCAGAGTTTCCCGTCTTTGTCGTCCACTCAGCACTTGATAGGGTAGACTGGGGGTGCCACTTCTCACTTGCCGGAGCTCTCGGCCTTGAAAACGTAGAGTTCTTAGATGACAGGCAGGGCTGTGTAGGGAGTTTTGGAGGCTCTAAGGGGGAGCTCCTCTTTAAGGTTTCAAAAGTTCTAAATGTTAGACACTTAAGGTTTTACCTTCCAGACAGAATAGAGAGGGTAGCCGTTTTCAGCGGTTGCGGTCTAAACTACCCTCCATTTCTTGAGTCTGCATTGGAGTTTGGGGCAGACGTTCTCATCTCAGGAGACCTTACCCATCATACGGCCTGTTTCCTGAAAAGCAGAGGTGTAGGGTTTATAGACGCAGGCCACCGGGGGACGGAGCTCCCCGGCCTTAAAGAGTTCGCTCTCCGGCTGAGAAAGTACTTTGAGGTGGATTTTATAGATGAAGACTTCTGCAATTACGTTTGCCTCTGCTGAGTGTTTTACACACGGCCTTATTGGGGCGGAAGTACACAGGCTTTCGGCTCCTTACGTTCCCGGCCGTCTTCCCGTTTCCGTTGTCGCTTCCCTTTTCCTGCCCGGGGTTTTTGCTGTAAGGGAGTTCCTTGGAGTTTCACTCCCTCCACCCATCTGTGAGGTTAACGGAGTCAAGGTTTACAACGAGGAGGGAAACGTTAGAGTTGTGAGAACGCTGACCAGAGCTCTGAGAAAGAGGCTGGGGGTAGATGCTGCACTATCGTCAAGCGCCGGAGTGGGAAGGGGTGTAGTCTCAATCCTTTTCAAAAGTTCAGAGTTCCTGATAAGAACTGAAATCTCCATTCCAAATTTCCCTGATGCTCCTTTCAGTCTTATTGAGAAGAGAAAAGAAGAGGGGATAGAGAGAGCTCTTGAGTGTCTTAAGGCCTTGATTACAGGCAGTCCGCTTCCGGGTTTTGTGGAGGTAGTCAATGGATAAAGTTCTTGAGCTTGAGAGGAAGCTTAACCCTTTTGGAACCCTCGTTCTTTTAGGAGCTGGAAGGCTTGGCGGAAGGTTTCTCAGCAGGGCTGTTCAGGTTCACAGGGGAGGTTTTAAGGAGATTCTCCTCTTTGACGGGGGAGCTGTTGAGGAGAACGACTACTTCCACATTCAGTTAGGATCAAGGCCTGGAGAGAACAAGGCGCTCTTCTTTGAACGTCTCTACTCCGTTCCCGGATACAGGGAAATAAAGAGCTTTCCCTATAACTTTACAGAGGAGCATTTAAAGGTTCTTGAAAAGGCTTCTGTTGTTGTTTCAACAATAGCCGGTGGAGACACGCTATCTCTGGTTAAGAGAATCGGTCAGTTTACAGCAGAAAGAGGGATTCCTTTTATAACGACAAACGGGGTTTTCGGCTTTGGAGACGAGGAAATACAGGTTTTTGAAGGGATAGAGAAGGTTACTGTAGGACCAGCCCTTTTCCTGAAAGAGATGGGCTTTCCGAAGGCTGAAAATGTCGTATTTGTCGGTACGGGAAAACTCATAAGAGATGGGCTTCCCATATCTCCGGTTATCCTTGACAGGGTTGCAGATGCTATTTTGACAGTTTCTCTAAAAAGACTTTACGGGAGAAGAGATGAAAGAGCTGATAAGAGCCGTTCTTGAAGGAGATATAGAGGCAAGGTTTGATCTGATAGAGGAGGGAAGGAAAAACCCGGGGGAGCTCCTTTCTGCCCTTAAGGAACTTGGCGACGGGGAGCTCCGCCGTTTGGGTCACTTCTTCAAGGAGTTTCCCTTCGGCTGCGACATTAACGAGATCCTTGTTGACGTTGCCGGTTCTAACCAGAGCCTTGAGGAGATAAAGGGAGGAATCAGAATCCTTGACAGGTTAGGTCTTCCCGTTCACGTCTGTTCCTATGCCGTTGCCGACGTTGCAGAGAGGGAAGGGAAAACCCCCTACCAGCTCCTTGAGGAGCTCCGCCGGCTCACAGACATGCCCATTGATGCAGACCACTTCGGGCGGTTCGGCCCAATGAGGTATCCTGAGGAGATAGTTAAGTGCCCCGCCGACTGTTACAGGAGTGGGAAACCCTTTAACGGCTGCCCCAGAGGCAGAATTCACAGGCGGTTGATTGAGAAAGAGATGGCCTTTGCCGATGAGGTAGAGCTCTGGCCAGAGGCCGTTCAGTCTATAAGCGTCAGCTTTATGTCATTTCAGAAAGAGACCTCCCACTCTGCCGATGTTGACGAAACTCTCTATGTTGTGAATTTTGCAAAGGAGAGGGGAAAGGGCGTTGGAGCAATAATCTGCGTTGGAAACGGAGAAGATGAACTGATTAAAGGAGTGGAGGCCTGCCTGAAATACGGTATAGACGAGATAGTTCTGGAGGGAGGTCCCTACAACTGCGCCCCGGACAGGAGAAGGGCCTTTGGGGAAGGGGTTGTTCTACTCAGAATTTTAGCTCCCGGTAAGGTTGTTGCCACAAACGGCCAGTATGAGGACGAACTCATCTTCGGCCTTGAGTGTGGACTTAACAGCGTGATAAGTGGGTTTCCAGGGAACCACCACGCCTACATGTCGGGCTACAAGCCGGGAGAAGCTTCTGTTAATAAATTTGGCCTTCCTAAAGTGTGGGAGATTATGGCTGAAACGGTAAAAGACTCCTACTTCCCTGTTCCTGCCGACAGGGAAACGGCTGTTGTCATTGCAAAGTCTGCCAGATTTCTGGGCAGAGAGAACATCTACCCTTCTGGAAAAGTTGGAGACATTTTTATAGGAGATGCCCACTGGTTCTTGCTCCTCAACTCTCCACTGGCTGAAAAGCTAAATCTAAAACTTACACTTGAGGAGCTGATAGATACCGTTGTCACCAGAAGTATAAAAACCGTTGGCCTTATAGGGGGAAGGTTCCTTGCGTGGGGAGTAGCCCGAGCTCTTTCTCCCTTTGTTGAGAGGTTCTACGTAAGCGATAGGGACTTAAGGGTTGAAAGGATAACTGTTGATTATCTCTCTAAAAACCTTCCTGCTGAGTTTGTCGGCTGCGGCGGAGACGATGAGGTCTGCATGAGAAAGGCAGAGCTCCCCGTTGTCTGCTCGTTCATTCCTGCCCTCAACAGGAAGTTTGAGGGGACAGGAGCTCTCACCCTCGCTTAACGCTTTAGAAAAGGTCGCTCAGTATAGATTGAACGGGAGACTCCTCGTAGAGGAGGTCAACGCCGCACTTGAGGTTTTCTAAGAAATCAAGGGCGTCTTTAACGTACTCTTCAGGGATAATTGAGCCGTGCTGAGGAACAATGGCCTTTATAGGGAAGGGCTTTATCTTCTCTACAAAATATCTGAGAGCTCTGTTTGAGGCCATGTAGTAGACGTGGAAATACATCATCTCCGTTTTGTGCCTCTCCCAGTCTGAAACGATAAGCTCCCACTTCTGCTGAATTGCCGCAAAGATGTCTCCTGAAAATAGCAGTTTTGCCCTTGAGTCGTAGCTTACAAAGGCGTCGGGGAAGTGGAGGAACGGAGAGCTGAGAAAGAGGAGAACGCTTCCGTCTTTCAGCTCCAGCATCGTATCGTCTAACGGACTCACATCTAACCACTTAACGCTGTTCCTATCAAAGCCGTAGTAAGGAAGGAGAACCTTCGTTCTGGGGGTTGTAACTATTGTTATTTCAGGGTTTATCTCAAGCCATTTAGGAATTGAGCCGGCAACGTCAGGGTCCTGGTGGTGGGAAACTATATAGTTAACGTTTTTAGGGTCTGTCAGCTGAGAAACCCTCTCTTTCACCTGTTCAAAGTGCTGAATACCCCCCGGGTCAATTAAAACGTTTATATCTCCAGATGAAACGAGGTAGGCGTTGCACCGGAAGATGAAGTTTTCGGAGCTCCCCACCCATGCAACCCTGTGTCCTTCATCTTCGTACAGGATTACAGGTCTGTTTAGATCAAAATTCCCCGACTTAAGTTCTTCTATCTTAAGTCCCATTTTTTTCTCCGTTTAAGCGGTTTTCATAGAGAGTTCCCTGACGTATTCCTGAAGTTTAAACCGTGTAAATCCTAAATTCGCTTCACTTTTAAGAATTGCCACCTGAAACAGCTCCTCGTTGTAGAAGAGACGAATGAGTATGAAAAGTTCCGTTGTGCTCATAAGTATCTCTTTAGGAAGACCAACAGAGAGCTCCCCCAAATTCCTGTAGGTTTCAAGGTACTCCTTAACAATGTTCTTGATGTTTTCCTCTATTTTGTCTGTTTCTTCACCAAATTTATCAATCACCTCGCCGTTGAACTTACAGGCAAGGTAACCTACTATAAAGGGAATTTCCTCCTTCGCTCTGGCCGATACAGACATGGCAGCCTCCAGGAGAGGGTTGTGGGTTAGCATATTTTAAACCACCTTTCATTAAAGGAGTTTAATACAATGGAGATAAGAAGGGAAGTCATTTTGGCTCCCATGGCCGGCTATACCCATTCGGCCTTCAGGCGTTTATGTAGGGAGCTTGGAGCAGATAGGGTTTACTCAGAGCTCATGAACGCAACGGGAATAATCCACAGGGGAGAGGAGATAGAGCTTGCCTACTTTACAGACTCAGAAAGGCCTATACACCTTCAGCTCTACGGGAGGAACCCTGAAGAGATTGCTCAAGCTGCCGTTAAAATGGTTGAGAAGTACAGACCCGAAGCGATAGACATAAACTTCGGCTGTTCCGTTAAAAAGGTTCTAAAAGCAAAGGCTGCCGGTTATTTACTCCAGTTTCCGAAAGAGATGGGGAGAATAGTTGAGGAGACCGTTAAAGCCCTGAAGCCCTACAACACTCCGGTAACTGCAAAGATAAGGCTAGGCTTTTACGAAGATAGGCTTAAGGAGATTGCAGAGAACCTTCTAAAAGCCGGCGTTTCAGCCATTGCCCTCCATCCAAGAACTGCAAAACAGGGATTTTCCGGAAGTGCAAACTGGGAAAGGGTAAAAGACCTGAAGAAGATAGCCGGAGATGTTCCTGTTATAGGAAGCGGAGATATAAGAAACTGGAGAGAAATAGACCGGAAGTTTGAGGAAACAGGCTGCGACGGAGTGATGATAGGCCGGGCTGCCGTTTCGCACCCGTGGATATTTAAAGAGTATAAGGAAAAACAGGATTACAACCCGTCTGTTCCGGAGAGGATTGACTTTGTTTTGAAAGAGCTCTCCCTATTGTGGGAGTTCTTCCCGAAAGAGAAGGCCTGCAAGGCAATAAAAGCTCAGATAAGCCAGATTTTTAAAGGAATAAGGGGAAAGGCAAAGCTCAACGACGCCGTTATGAGGAGTAAGAGCTGCGCGGAGCTCCTTGAAAACCTCAACAGAATAAAGCTGGAATACTCGGAGAATAGGGAATAGTTTAATAACCGATAGGGTTTTAGAGGTTCTTCTTGAAGTCTGAGATTGTTCTTCCCAACAGAGTTCCGGCAATTGAGCCGGCGGTTGAGTTCGTTCGGAGCTGGGGGCTGAAGGCCGGCTTAACTCCCGAGAAGGCCGACGAGCTTGCCCTCTGTGCCGATGAGGTAATTACAGATGTTGTCCGGTTCGCCTTTCCACCTAACGAGGAGCACTTCTTTGTTGTCTCTGTTGAGATAAGGCCTTCTGAAATTGAACTTGTTTTAAGGGAGCTCGGTGAGCCCTTTGACCCTGATGCCCACCCGTACAGCAGAGAACGGGCACTGAAAGAGGGAAAGTTTGAAGGGGCTGGAATTGAAGTTGTCAAACACCTCTCAGACCACTTCCTCTTTCTAAACAAGGGAAGGGCCGGAAAAGAGTTCAGAATTGTAAAGAGAGTTCCGGCAAAGCACATAACGGAGCTCCTTCCCGAAACCCGGCTGACGGAAGAACCGACGGCAACTGAAAACTACGTTCTTAAGCCCGTTTTGCCTGAGGATGCCGAAGACATCTCCCGCCTCATCTACAGAACCTACCGCTACACCTACCCGAAAGAAGACCTCTACTACCCTGAAAGGGTTAGAGCTTACATAGAGAGGGGAGAGAAATTCGGCGTAATAGTCAGAACGGAAGAAGGAGAGCCTGTAGGCTACTTTGCAGTTATCGTAAAGCCCGATTCCCCCATAGGCGAAGTGGGAGAGGCCGTTGTCTCTCCGGCTCATAGAGGAAAAGGGATAATGAAAAGAATGATGGCCTCTCTTATAGAGATGGCGAAAGAGAGAGGTCTCTTAGGCCTTTACGGAGAGGCCATAACTGTTCACGCGATAAGCCAGCGGGTCAACGCAAAGTTCGGCTTCTCCTCAACGGCACTGCTCCTTGGCACTTTTCCCTCTGCCAGAATCGTTGGAATTGAGAGCAAATACAGTCAGAGGATTTCAGTAGTTATTGATTTTCTGCACCTTATAGAAAGAAAGAAAGAGGTTTTCTACGCTCCGGTCAGGTATAGGAGAATCCTGAAAGATATTTATAGAGGCCTTGGAATTGAGGCAAGGGCCGGCAGGGAAAGAGCAGGGGAGCTCCCCTCTGTTTCAAAACTCTCACTGAACGTGAACGCTTCTCTCGGAACTGCAGAAATAGTTGTTAAGAGAGCCGGAAAAGACCTGATTGACAGGATAGTAAAAAAGAGAGACAGGCTTTTTGAAAAAGGAATAGAAGTTGTTTACTTAGACTTTCCTCTTTTCAGGCCGGAAACGAAAGAGATTCCGGATTTAAAGCCCTACAGTTTT
>JALTBO010000068.1 GCA_027075275.1 Desulfurobacteriaceae bacterium | reverse complement strand
TCTGTTGAGACCTACACAGACAGCGTTGGAAACCTGGTAGATATGGGATACGACTTTATAGCCCTTGGTGGGCTTGTTCCAAGAAGGACAGAGTTTATTGCAGAGCTCCTTTTGACTTTAGAGAAAAAAGGTCTTTTGAAAAGGGCAAGGTTCCACCTTTTGGGAGTTTTGAGGAGGGAGCTCCTCCCCCTCATGAGAGACCTTTCTATCTACAGTTTTGACAGCGCTTCTTATTTAAGGAAGGCCTGGCTCAAGGCAGCGAAGAACTACTTAGGAGTTGACGGGAACTGGTACTCATCCATAAGGGTTCCAGACTGTAGAAATCCCAGGCTCAGGAAAAAGGCAAAGGAACTCCCTTTAAACGTTGAGGAGATGGAGAGGAGAATTTTAAAGGGCTTGAGGGAGTACGACAGGGGAGAGTTAAAGGACTACGGGGAGCTCCTTGAAGAGATAATTGCCTACGACAGGCTCTTTTTGAGGAACGAGTTTAAAGAGGAGAGATACAGGGAGCTCTACAGGGAGCTCTTAGAGAGCAAAATCTGGAAAAAGTGCAGCTGCCCGGTCTGTAGAGAGCTTGGAATAGACGTTGTAATCTTCAGGGGTTCAAACAGGAACAAGAGGAGAGGGTTTCACAACACCTACGTTTTCTACAGGGAGCTCTGCTCTTTAAACTCCAACTCCGGCAACAGACTGGAGGAGCTTTCCAAAGAGAAAGGAGAGGCCTGCCGCTGAGAAACCTGCTCCCACCATTTCCAGAGCTTTTCTTTTTATGTCAATTCCTGAAAAGAGGGCTATGAAACTGCCAACTGCTCCTAAAACAGCTCCTGCAAGGAGAAGGCTTACAGGAAGAGAGATTAATGACGACGGGAGCAGGAAGTAGGGAAGAACGGGGAACGCGGCACCGAAAAGGTAGGCGGTTCCCGTAAAGAGGGCTGAGCGTATTTCACTTTCATCTTCAGCAGAGGTAATAATCTTCACGAGGTTTCTGAGCTCTTCCGCTTCAGAAAGCCTCTCTGCAACCTTTTCAGGAACTCCTCTCTTTATCAGCTCCTCTTTAACCTTTTCCCTTGCCCTTTCCGGGGCAACCTCTGTCAGGATTTCAAGCTCCTCTTTAAGGGCTCTGTTGACCTCTTTCTGAGATTTGACAGAGACAAAAGCTCCTATTGCCATAGAGAGAGCTCCCGCCACTCCAACAACCAGGCCTGAGATTCCAACAAGGAAAGGTTTATTCGGGTAAACGGCAGATAGACCTGTTGTTGTTCCCAGTATCTCAACGAGGCCGTCGTTCATTCCAAGGACGAAGTCCCTAACGTTTGAGAGCCCAAACTCCTTTGCCTCTTTTGAGAAGAACGTTTCGTGTTCTATCTCGTCAAGGATAATTCTCTTTAACGTTTTCCTATCTGCGGGGTTTAAGCTTCCTTCCTTCAGGAAGGAGAAGTACTCCTTAACAGTTCTGGACTCTCCCATCTCAAGGAGCGATACAAGGAGGGCCGGGTTTAAGAAGCGGGAGAGGAGGATTATCAGTTTTTTCTTTCCGCGGAGCTCCCTGACTTCCGGCGGGTTTACTCCGTGCTTTCTGAGGATGTTTTCCCAGAACTGGCTGTGGAACTTCTCTATTTCAGCTATCTCTTTTAATTTCTGGCGGAGCTCCCCTTCTGCGTTTTCAGAGAGCTTACTGTACAGCAGGTAGTCTTCCATCTCTCCTATGTAGAAAGAGACCACCTTTTCAACTTCCAACTACTCCCTCCCGACCACGTCTTCAACGGTTTTCTCATCTACCAGGTCGTCTTCGGCGTTTTGGGAGAGGAGAACTAAGAACTCCTTGTTTCCCTTGGGGCCTCTCGGTTTTGAGAGGGTCAGTTTTTCTGGGTAGAGGCCGATTGAACGGGCAAAATTTAAAACCTTCAGTATGGCCTTCTTGTGGAGCTCCGGGTCTCTTATCACTCCTTTTCCTCTGTCAACTTCCCTCTTTGTCAGCTCAAACTGGGGCTTTATCAGTGCAACGATCTTTGCCCCCGGTTTTAAGAACTG
>JALTBO010000067.1 GCA_027075275.1 Desulfurobacteriaceae bacterium | reverse complement strand
GGTCAAGTGCAGCGACGGAAGTATAAGTTTTTTATAAAAATCTAAAGAAGATAGTCTAAATGATTGAAAACCAAGAGAGTACTGCATCTTAGTAAAAGTTTTGCTCCGATGCAAAGTTGAACTTTACTAAGAAACTTAGTTTATGCTTTCTTATTAAACAGACTGTTTCTATTCTTCCCTTTGTAGGTTGTATTCTCTCCGAAGAGCTCTTTTTCTATTTCTTCAAAGAATGAAAGTCCATTGGAGATAAGAGCTGATACTGCTAAGTTGAGTTCATAAATTTCAAGCAGGATCTCTTTTTCTTTTTCAACTTCTTTCTTTGAGAACGAGGATATTCTTAATAAAAGCTCCCTCTTTTCCTCTTGAATCTCCTCAAAACGGTCTATTTCTTTTATAGGAAACGAAAGGAGAAGTTCTTTTTCTTCTTTTAGGAGTTCTCTAAGTTTTAATAGAGTTTCCTTTACCGTCGTCATCACTCTACCAGTAATCTTATTTTGTCCAGGATTTCTCTCTGTCTTGTCATAACATACCTATGCAGAAAATTCCTGAATCTTTGATGTAAGTTCAGGAATTTTACTCCTGTTTTCTCTTTATCGTCCTGCGGTTCCAGAGATCTAACTTCTGCTTCCGATTGAAAACTTCCATAAGGCAAATCAATTTTAACTTTAATTTTGTCTCCTATTGAGAATTCTCCCTTTTCAGAAAGAAATCCGATTCCGTTTTCTGAGATATCTATTACTTTATAAACTTTTTCTTCCTTAAATTTTTCTCCATCTGGTAAGAGTAAGAGTTTAACCGGCAACTTTGGAGATACTGTGACCCTTGGAAACTCTCTACTCAAACGTGGTTCTTCAAACGGTTTAGGTTTAGTTGTCTCAATAAAGTTGTCGTTGTAGTAGGTAACGTCGGCAGCTAAAACGCGGTTTTGATTGTACATTGGGTCTTTAAAAATAGTATATACCCTGCCAAAACTATCAACTGCCAGCTTGAGCTTAGGATGGCTTTCCCATTGAACAAATTTCTCTTCTACTGAAATAGGTTTTGATTTTACTCTTATAGGAAGTTCCTCATAAAAGCTTATAAGCTCAACCGGTTTTCCTTTGCTGATCAATTCCTGAAGCCATTCATCCACTCTTTTTTCAACATCCATACCTGTCATTTCCCCCTTTAAACGTCTTGCCAAATTTTACACTAACGCCTAAATTACGATACCGTCAGTTCGGGGCATAGCTCAGCTTGGTTAGAGCGCGTGCCTTGGGAGCACGAGGTCGCCCGTTCAAATCGGGCTGCCCCGACCATTTTCTAAACATTCCTTTGGGCCCGTAGCTCAGCTGGATAGAGCAACGGACTTCTAATCCGTAGGTCGGAGGTTCGAATCCTCCCGGGCCCGCCACTTGAGAATCTTTCTCTTCTGAAGAAGCTCAAAATAAAGAATCCCAACGTATTCCCTGAAACCTGCCATTGAGTCCTGAAGGTAATCAAGCTTGGGTAGGTAGGAATACCATCTGTATCTTTCCCTGTAAACTCTGTAGTCTGCGGGAACTGGAGTGACTTTGAACCCAACTTCTCTGAAAATCATTACGCTTCTTGGTATGTGATAGGCAGAAGTAACAAGGCAGATTTCCTTTATTCCTCTTCTAGCAAGTATTTGGTAGGAGTAAATTCCGTTTTCAAGGGTGTTTCTGCTTCTCCTCTCTTCAATTAACTTCTCGGTAGGAACGCCTGTCGTTTCTAAGAACCGCGCCATGGCTTCTGCCTCGCTTTCGGCTTCAGTTCCGTAAACATTTCCGCCGGAGACTAAGATGGGGAGCTCCCTCTCTCTGTATAGCTTAAACGCCTCATAGAGCCTCTTTGCAACTGCCGGTCTTACGGAGGCTTTACCGTTTTCTGCCGGAGAGTGGGGAATCTCTCCTCCGCCCAGAACCACAGCGTATTGGCACCTAACTTTTGACAGGTCTGGGTAAGGATAGGCGTTTTCAAGGGGAGAGAGTATAAGGTCTTTTCCCGGCTCTGTTGAAATAAGGTAAATAAGGAAAAGTGTAAGAGAGAGGAGGATTAAACCGGTTTTCTGTTTTCTCAAAAGGAAAAAGAAAAGGGAAAGAAAAAGGAGAAGGACAAAGAGGCCAGGAGGAACCAGGAAATTGCCTAACGTTTTTGAGAGGATGAAGAGCATCTCTTATTAGTCGGCCTCTACTATAACGTTTTCCGGTTTTATCTTCGCAAACCGTCTCTTTCCAACCTGAAGAATAGTTTCGCCCTTTAGAACGTCTATCTTAATCTGGTCGTCAAGAACCTTTTCTCCGTTAACCCTTACGCCTCCTCCCTTTATCTGGCGTCTTCCTTCGCTGGTTGACTTTACAAGGCCTGCCTCTTTTAGAAGGCGTGGAAGCCAGACCGGGTTTTCTGGGATTTTTACTTTGGGCTCTGGGATGTTCTCGGGGAGCTCCCTCCTTGAAAATACCCTCTCAAAGTGCTCCCTCGCTCTCTTTGCAGCTTCCTCTCCGTGGAAGGTTTTAACAATTGTTTCGGCAAGCCTTTTCTTTGCCTCCATCGGGTGGAGCCTTCCCTCTTTTACAGCCCTCTCCATCTCCTCAATCTCTTCCTCTGGAACCCTCGTAACAAGCCTGTAGTAGCGCCACATAAGGTCGTCTGAAATCCTCATAACCTTTCCAAACTGCTCCTCAGGGGGCTCTAAAATCCCGATGTAGTTCCCCAAAGACTTGCTCATCTTCTGAACGCCGTCAAGCCCCTCTAAAATGGGCATCATAATGCAGACCTGTTCTTCCTGACCAAACTCTCTCTGGAGGTGCCTCCCAACTAACAGATTGAACTTCTGGTCTGTTCCACCAAGTTCAACGTCTGCCTTAAGCTCAACGGAGTCATAACCTTGAAGGAGCGGGTAGATGAACTCGTGGATGTGGATAGGCCTTCCCTCTCTGAAACGCTTTGAGAAATCGTCCCTCTCAAGCATCCTTGCAACCGTGTATTTGGAAGTAAGTTTTATCAGGTCTGCAGCCGTCATTGAGCCGAGCCACTCGCTGTTGAAGACAACAACGGTTTTCTCAGGGTCTAAAATCTTAAAGACCTGCTGGGCGTATGTTTCTGCATTCTTCAAAACCTGCTCTCTGGTTAATGGCGGCCTTGTCTCGTTCTTCCCGGTCGGGTCTCCTATCATTGCCGTAAAGTCGCCTATCAGGAAATAGACTTCGTGGCCTAATTCCTGAAAGTCCCTCAGCTTCCACAGTAGAACCGTGTGGCCAAGGTGGAGATCAGGAGCTGTTGGGTCAAACCCTGCCTTTACCCTCAGTTTCCTTCCAGTTTTCAGTTTCTCTAAGAGCTCCTCTTCGTTTATTATCTCAGCGGTCCCCCGCTTTATGATTTTCAGCTGTTCTTCCGGTCTCATTTTCTCCTTCTCCGTCAAGGTTTATCTCCATTGCTGTCTCGTCGCAGTTGGGAAATTTAACACAGTTTATACAGTCTCTCCAGATTTTCTGGGGGAGGAGCTCCTTATCTATCACCCTGAAACCCAGCTTCTTGAAGAAATCAACCTGATACGTAAGTGTAAAAACCCTGTTTATACCCAGCTCCTGAGCCTCTTTAAGGGCTGTTTTGACGAGGGAGCTCCCAATCCCCCTCCTCGTGTGCTCTTGAGAAACCGCTAAAGACCTTACCTCCGCAAGGTTTTCCCAGAAAACAGTTAGGGCGCAGGTTCCAAGTATTTTTCCATCTTCCTCGTAAACCCAGAAGTCCCTTATGTTCTCGTAAATACTGTGGATTGTCCTTGGAAGCATAAGACCCAACTTGGCATACTCATTTATAAGAAACTGGATAGCCTCTGCATCTTTTATTCTGGCTTTTCTTATCTTTCCCTTCAAATCAGCTCTCTCCCATTCTAAGGACTTTAACGGGGTCTGTCTTTGCAGCTTTCAGAGATGGATAAATTGTTGCAGCAACGCTTATCAGTATAGCAGCAACAGCGGCAGCAACGCAGTCTAAAGGGTGGAGCTTAAAGGGCAGGTGGTCTATGTAGTAAACGTCCGGCGGAAGTGGAATGAGCTTGAACTTCTCTCCTAAGAGTGAAACGGAAATCCCTATAACTTCGCCGATAACGGTTCCGATTAAACCTATTACGAAACCCTGGAATATAAAAATTTTCAGAATAAAACTGTTCAGAGCTCCTACAGTCTTTAAAATAGCTATCTCTTTCGCCCTTGAGTTTACGTTCATCATGAGAAGGCTTGAGATGTTGAAAGATGCAACGATAACAATTAGGGTTAAAATCAGAAACATTGCAAGTTTTTCAAGTTTCAGGGCCGAAAATAGGCTTTTATTTAGAGATATCCAGTCTTCTGCTGTGTAGTTCTTTCCTAAAGTTTTCTCAATTTCCCTCTCAACACTCTTTACGTTTTCCAGCCTGTCAACTTTTACCATTATTCCCGTTGCAACATCTCCAAATCCAAAGTCTTTCTGAACGGTCTTAAAATGGGCAAGGATTAATGAGGAGTCAAACTGGTACATTCCAACTTCAAATATCCCAACAATTGTGTAGGTGGCCGTTCTGGGAATTACTCCAAAGGGCGTTTTCCTTCCTAAAGGAGAGATAAGTTTTATTCTATCTCCTAAAGTAACTCCAAGGGTTTCTGCAAGCTGGTTTCCGATTACAACACCTTTCGGGTTTCTCTTGAAGAGCTCCCAGTCTCCAAGTATCAGGTGTTTCGGTATTGACGTAACCTGAGGCTCTTTATCCGGGATGCAGCCCCGGAGAGCTCCGCTTGAGGCGGAGGTAACGGAACTGCTTGCCGCCATTACAGGAACGTATATGAAGGGTTCCGTTCCAACAACGTGTTTCAGCTCAGAAATTTTCCTTTCTGCATAGTCGTAGCGGTAGAAGGGCTTTCCGTCTCTCCTCATGACAATTATATCGGCGTTTGCAGAAAGGAGCCTCTCTTTAATTGCGTCCTGAAATCCTGTCATTACAGAGTTGACAATTATCAGTGCGGCAACGCCCACAACTACGCCTAGAACGGCAATGATAAAGGCAAAGGAGAGGTAGCCCTTACGGAGGCTCAAACCTCTAAGGGCTAACCACCTTAAAAGCGGGTTCATTCTTCCTTCTTCTCCGTTTCAACTTCGCATATCTCCTCTCCGCACCTCTTCTCCGGGCGGAGCTGAGGGAACAGGAGAACCTCTCTGATTGAATCCTTATCTGTAAAGAGCATTACAAGTCTGTCTATTCCGATTCCCTCGCCGGCAGTTGGGGGCATTCCGTATTCAAGTGCCGTTATGAAGTCGGCGTCGTACTCCATCGCCTCTTCGTCCCCCTTTGCCTTCTCCTCAAGCTGCTGTTTGAACCTCTCCTCCTGCTCTTTCGGGTTGTTGAGCTCCGTGTAGGCGTTTGCAATTTCCCTTCCGAAGACAAAGAGCTCAAACCTCTCAACAAGCTCAGGGTTTCCCCTCTTCTCCTTTGCAAGTGGGGAGATGGCCTTGGGGAAGTCTATAACAAAGGTTGGCTGGATGAGCTCAGGCTCAACCAGGGCCTCAAAGAGCTCCTGGACCCTCTTGAAGTGGGAGAGCTCCTCAGCCCTCTCTATTCCTAACTCTTTTGCCTTTTGAAGGACTTTCTCCTCATCGTGGAGGAGCTCCTCCTCCGTAAGTCCGGTTTTCTTGGAGAGCTCTCCTAAGTATGAGATCCTCCTGAAGGGTCTCTCAAAGGAGATTTTCGTTCCCTGATACTCTATTTCACGAACGCCTTTTCCGAATATCTCGTCTAAGAGAAACTCAAAGAGCTCTTCGGTCATCTCCATAAGGTCGTTGTAGTCGGCGTAGGCCATGTACCACTCAATCATTGTGAACTCGGGGTTGTGGCGGGTAGATATCCCCTCGTTCCTGAAGTTCTTTCCAAGCTCGTAAACCCTCTCAAATCCGCCAACTAACAGCCTTTTCAGGTAGAGCTCCGGCGCAATCCTCAGGTAAACGTCTATGTCTAATGCGTTGTAGTGGGTAATGAACGGCCTTGCGGCGGCTCCAGAGGCTATGGGCTGAAGGATGGGGGTCTCAACCTCAATAAAACCTCTGCTGTCCAGGAACTCCCTTATCTTCTTAATTACCTTTGTTCTGGTTCTAAAGATTTCCCGAACTTCAGGGTTAACGATTAAGTCTAAATACCTCTGGCGGTAGCGCTTCTCTGTATCCTTTAAGCCGTGCCACTTCTCAGGGAGAGGCCTTAAAGACTTTGTAAGTGGAACTAATTCCTTAACCTCTAAAGTGAGCTCTCCGGTTCTCGTTCTAAAGAGAGTTCCCTTAACTCCAACAATGTCTCCGATGTCAATCAGTTTCTTGAAAACTTTGTTGTAGAAGTCTGCTCCAACCGTGTCTCTCCTTATGTAGCACTGAATTTTTCCAGACTCGTCCTGAATGTGGAAAAAGGCGGCCTTTCCCATAATCCTCATAGACATGATGCGTCCGGCCAGAGAGAACTCTTCCTGGGGGAGCTCCTCTTTTTCCCTTTCTTCCTCGCTCTTTACTCTTCCGAACTTCTCAAGGAGCTCCCCGGCCTTAGCGTTAACCTCGTACCTGTATGCGTAGGGCTCATAACCAAGCTCTTTCAGCTTCTCAGCTTTCTCCTTCCTCTGCTCTAAAATCCTCTCTTCAGCCATACTCCTCTCCTTTATCTAAAAATAAACCTGACAATTTTAATACTTGCTTTTTGTATAATCCAAAGGGCTTTGGAACAACTCCAAAAGACCTGAGGAAAAGTAAATTGTTTGTAAAACTACTTGAGGCAATAGGCAGTGCCGTTCTCTCATTCTTAGAGTTCTGGGGTAGGTGGTTTCTTCTTTCTATTAAGGCACTCTCACTTGCATTTAAAAAGCCTTTAAGGATTAAGAGGTACATCTACTACCTTGCAGATATAGGAGC
>JALTBO010000066.1 GCA_027075275.1 Desulfurobacteriaceae bacterium | reverse complement strand
TCAACAATCGGGTAGGCCAATTTACACTTATGGCAGATAAGTTTCTGTTCTTTCTCCCTGTACTCAAGGTCTCCTTTACACTTGGGGCAGACCAGAATTTTGAGGAGCTCCTCTGGAACCATACCGACCTCCTTCTAACTCTTGACACGATAAAACATAAGGTATATTTTTCCTTACCGCAACGCGGAGGGGTGGCCGAGTCTGGCTGAAGGCGGGTGACTTGAAATCACCTGAGGGCCTAACCAGCCCTCCGGGGGTTCAAATCCCTCCCCCTCCGCCACAACAAAGTGGGCCCGTAGCTCAGCTGGTAGAGCAACGGACTTTTAATCCGTAGGTCGGAGGTTCGAATCCTCCCGGGCTCACCACTTCTTCTGGAGAGGTGGCCGAGCTGGCTGAAGGCGCCCGCCTGCTAAGCGGGTGTACGGGTTTAAAGCCCGTACCGCGGGTTCGAATCCCGCCCTCTCCGCCACTAAAAAGTCCCAAAAATGGCTTTCACCTCATCTCCAAAGTAGTTTGGCAGAGAAGCATAAGGATTGGGTTTCCTACCTGAAGTAACGTAAACGAAAGAGCACTTATCCCTTAAACTGCTTAGAACCTCCCTCCAGGCACTTTCTGGAACACCTGTAACTATACAGGCAGATTTCTCTCTGTTCGGCGAGTCTGTAAGGTTATCTAAGTTAGAGTAGTCGGACTCAAAAATAACGATAAGATCTGAAAGTGAGAAAAGCTCCTTTTCCGGCGGAGCTCCCGGGTTCAGAACAACCTTATAATCTCCTTTTGATTTAACATAGCGATATATTTCCCGGTAGTAGGAAAACTTATCAGGTTTAACCGAAACCTCGTCAAAGAAAAAACCTGAAATCTCCGGATAGAGCTCCAGCCACCTGTCCACCTCAGACTCCACCTCTGAAAGGGGCCTTTCCCCCCAAGAGGTATAGATATAACCAACGGGAATCTTTTCGCTCTTTCGGAGCTCTGAGATAACATCGGAAAAGAAGGGATCTGTCTCCTTCCCAGGGCCGTTTTCTGGGTTTACAATAACGTAAAAGCTTAAAGAGGAAGAAGCTCCTGCCAAAACATCCCATAACCTTTCATCATTAAAGTAAGCCGGAACTAAAATACCTGAAAACTTATAGGTAACGTTAGAGCTCCGATGATCTCCTCCAGAACCGCAGTTACTTAAGAAGAGAAAAAGGAAAAGAAATAGGAACCTCAACAGATACTCCTTCCAAATCCAACCTTTTGACTGCTAATATCTTATAATTGGCAGACGAGAAACCAAAGAGGGAGAAGGTAAATGAGGATAGTCAACCTAAGGAAAGCGAACTGGAGGGAAGACCCGGAGCTCTCCCGGATAAGAAACAGGGGACAGGGGCTTGAGTCAAAGTACGCTCCTGCCGTCCTTGAAATAATAGAAAACGTTAGAAATTTCAGAGATAGAGCTGTTTTTGGCTACGCAGAGAAGTTTGACAGAGTTAAACTGACTCCCGAAAACGTAAAGGTTTCAGAGAAGGAGATAGAGGAAGCGTTTAGAAAAGTTCCAGATGAAGTTATTAAGGCTATAGAGTTTGCCGTTGAGAGAGTAAAGAAGTTCCACCAGCACCAGAAGGAGAACTCCTACTTCGTAACAGAACCAGGAATCGTTTTAGGCCAAAAAGTAACACCGCTGGAGAGCGCCGGAATTTACGTTCCCGGAGGGAAAGCTTCCTACCCTTCTTCTGTAATAATGAACGCAGTTCCTGCAAAGGTCGCCGGAGTTGAAAAGGTTGTAATGATAACCCCTGCAATAGGCTCCTTAGAGGTTAACCCCTACTCTTTAGTTGCTGCAAAGCTTTCCGGAGTTGATGAAATCTACAGGGTTGGAGGAGCCCACGGAGTTGCAGCTCTGGCTTTTGGAACGGAGAGCATTCCAAAAGTTGACAAGATTGTGGGTCCCGGAAACATCTACGTTGCTCTTGCCAAGAAATTCCTCTTTGGAACGGTTGATATAGACATGGTTGCAGGCCCCAGTGAGATCCTTGTAATTGCAGATGAAACAGCAAACCCAAACTGGGTTGCAACAGACCTCCTCTCTCAGGCGGAACACGACGAGCTTGCAGGAGCGTTTTTAGTCACCCACAGTGAAAAAGTGGCCGAAGAAGTTGTTAAAGCGGTTGAAGAAAAACTTAAAACCCTTAAAAGAAAGGAGATTGCTGAGAAATCAATAGAAAACTTTGGAACAGTTTTCCTAACGAGAGATATTTACCACTCCTGTGAAGTTGCAAATGAGGTAGCTCCAGAACACTTAGAGGTGGCAACATCTGAGCCCTTTGCACTCTTAGACCACATTAAGCACGCAGGAGCAATCTTCTTAGGCCACTACACCTGTGAAAGTTTAGGAGACTACGTTTTAGGCCCCAACCACGTTCTGCCAACCGGAGGAAGCGCAAGGTTCTTCTCTCCACTTGGAGTTTACGACTTCATAAAACGCTCATCTGTTCTCTACGTGAGCCCTGAGGGGTTTAAGAGGGTAAGTGGAGCAGCAAGGGAGCTTGCAGAGTGTGAAGGTCTTGAAGCTCACAGACTTGCCGTTGAAGTAAGGGAAGCTGTAAAAATGGTAATTGAAGCTACTGAAACTGTGAGGGAGTAATGGAACACCTCCTTTCTGCTGAAGATATAAGCGTTGAAACCTTCAACGAAATCTACGAAACGGCACAAAAGGTTAAAAGAGCTCTCCGGGAAGGAAGGAAAAAGTTCTCAGTTCTGAGGGGAAAGTGTGTTGTAAACCTGTTCTTTGAACCTTCAACAAGAACAAGATCTTCCTTTGAAAAGGCGGGAAAGTTCCTCTCTGCCGACGTGATAAACATAAGCACATCTACAAGCTCTGTTAAGAAAGGAGAGAGCTTAATAGATACGCTGAAAAACCTTGACATGATGCATCCAGACGTTATCGTTCTGAGGCACCCGTGTGAGGGAGCTCCCTACACAGCAAAACCTTTTGTCAGGGCAGCAATAGTAAACGCCGGAGACGGAAGACACCAGCACCCAACACAGGCCCTCTTAGACGCAGCAACACTAAAAGAACACTTTGGAACGCTTGAAGGAAAGAGAATTACAATAGTTGGAGACATCGCCAACAGCAGAGTTGCCCGCTCAGATGCAATTCTTTTAAGGAAGTTAGGGGCAGAAGTTTTCGCTTACGGCCCATCAACAATGATGCCAAGATACCCTACAGCAATGGGAATAAAAGTACTAACAAATTTTGAAGAAGTAATTGAGGTATCAGACGCTGTAATTCTCTTAAGAATTCAGCTTGAAAGACAAAACGCAAAAAAAACTTTTCCTTCAGTAAGGGAGTACTCCGAACTTTTCGGACTGAACAGAAAGAGACTGAACCAATTAAAACCGGGAACTGTGATACTACACCCAGGACCGTTCAACAGGGGTGTTGAGTTAACAAACGACGTTGTTGTTTCGGAGAGAACTCTCATATTCAACCAGGTTGAAACAGGACTGGCAGTTAGAATGGTTGTCCTATCATTGATGTGCAGAAGACTTGAAAAACTGAAGGAGGAAGTTCAATGAAGAAGTTTATTTTTTTAAGCTTGTTAGCCGGAGTTACCCTTCTAACTGCAGGCTGCTTTGAAGGGGGCGTTTTAAATAGAGATCTGGTGTTCAAGAACAAAAACGGAGACGTTGTTTTTAGCCACGTCTACCACGTTAAAGTAAAGAAACAGCACTGTTTCTACTGCCACCCGAAGCTCTTTAAGAAAAAGTTCGGTGCAGACAGGTTCACAATGCAGGATATCTGGAACGGCAAGTACTGCGGAGCGTGCCACAATGGAACAAAAGCTTTTGACGCCAAGAATCCCAAAAACTGCACAAGATGCCACAGGCAAAAGGGCGGAGAGAAGTAATGGCAAGACTCCTCTTTAAAGGTGCCAGAGTTGTAGATCCATCACAGGGAATAGACGAAAAGTTAGACGTTCTGGTAGAGGGAGAGAGAATCTTAAAGTTAGAAGAAAACATCAGCTCTACAGAGGCAGAACAGGTAATAGATGTATCCGGCCTGATTCTTACTCCGGGCTTTATAGACCTCCACTGTCACCTGAGAGACCCCGGGCAGGAGTGGAAAGAGGACATTGAGTCAGGATCAAACGCAGCAGTAGCTGGAGGATTTACTTCTGTCTGCTGTATGGCGAATACAGACCCTGTTAACGACAACCCAACAGTTACCAAATACATCATTGAAAAGGCCGAAAAAGTAGGGTTGTGCGACGTTTTCCCTATTGGAGCAATAACGAAAGGACTCAAAGGAGAAGAACTTGCAGAAATAGGCCTCATGGTAAAGGCCGGAATTGTTGCAATCTCTGACGACGGAGAGACTCCTAAAGATTCAAAAGTTCTAAGAAACGCAATGGACTACGCAAGAAGTTTGGGAATTCCTATTTTTACCCACTCTGAAGACAAAACCCTCTCTGCCGGCGGCCATATGAACGAAGGCCCTCTTTCAAGCCTCTTAGGTATTCCCGGAATGCCCCCGGAAGCAGAAGACATAGGGACTATGAGAGATATTCTAATTGCTAAGCTGACGGGAGCTCACATTCACGTCTGCCACGTTTCAAGTAAGGGAGCTCTCCAGATAATAGAATCTGCCAAAAGGGAAGGAGTAAAGGTAACCTGTGAGATAACTCCTCACCACTTTACGCTAACAGAGGAAGCAGTTAAAGAGTTCAACACAAACGCAAAGATGTGTCCGCCACTAAGAACTAAAGACCACGTTGAAGCCTGTAGAGTTGCCCTTAAAACAGGAATAGCAGACGCAATAGCAACAGACCACGCTCCCCATACTGAAGATGAGAAGTTGGTTGAGTTCTGTCAGGCCCCGTTTGGAATAATCGGTTTTCAGACGGCACTTCCACTCTCTCTGAACCTTGTGAGAGAAGGCTACCTTACGCTGAGCCAGATGGTTGAAAAACTCTCTACCAACCCGGCAAAGATAATCGGAAAGAGCAGTATAGGAACCCTTAAACCGGGAGCAAGGGCAAACATAACCATTTTTGACCCTGAGGAGGAGTTTATCTTAACAAAAGACTTGATAAAATCTAAAAGCTACAACACACCATTCCTCAATAAAAAACTGAAAGGAAGAGTGAAATTTACGGTATACAATGGTAGAATAGTATATAAAACTGTATAAGGAGTTCCCATGCATCAACAACCAGGTTTCAGTTTCTTTGACCTCTTCTGGCTCCTCATCATCCTCTTCTCACTCTGGCCTCTATTTCAGCAGAAAAACCTTGAATGGGCAAGGCTCAGACTTATAAGAGAGATTGAGAAAAAGAGAAAATCCCGGGTCATCACAATGATCCACCGGCAGGAAAGGCTGGCCTTTATGGGATTCCCTCTGGTTCGCTTCATCACGATAGAGGACTCAGAGAGAATTCTCAGGGCAATCAGAATGACTCCTGAGGATATGCCCATAGACCTGATAATCCACACTCCCGGCGGTCTGGCTTTAGCAGCAACTCAGATAGCCTCGGCACTTGCTAAACATAAAGCCCCTGTAAGAGTAATCGTTCCCCACTACGCAATGTCTGGAGGAACACTTATAGCCCTTGCAGCAGACGAAATAATCATGGATCCAAACGCAGTTCTGGGCCCCCTTGACCCACAGTTAGGACAGTTCCCTGCGCCATCTATTGTTAGAGCCGTAAGGGAAAAACTCCAGCACGACAGAACCAGCGTAAAGGACGAAACACTCATACTTGCAGACGTTGCAGAGAAAGCACTCTTTCAGATGAAAGAAACGATTGAAAGGATCCTAAAATTTAAAGGCTACGATGCGGAAAAAGCTAAAAAGATAGCCGACCTTCTAACTTCTGGTTATTGGACCCACGATTACCCACTAACGGTAGAAGTCGTTGAATCTTTAGGACTAAAAGTCTCAACAGATGTACCTAAGGAAGTTTACGACCTTATGGAGCTCTACTACCAGCCCTCCGGTCAGGCGTCTGTTCAGTACATTCCAATCCCCTACGGAGAACCTAAAAAAGGGGAGGTGCCAATAAGGAAACCACATTAGGAGCGTTAAAGTGTTCAGAATAGGTGACAAAGTAGCCTATCCCCCCCACGGAGTAGGAGTAATAGAGGGAAAAGAAGAAAGGGAAATAGGGGGAAAAAAAGTAATTTACCTGAGGATCAACCTCATAGGGAAGAATATGTCAATTCTGGTTCCCCAGGAAAGTGCCGAGAGCTCCGGCATAAGACCTGTCCTCTCAGAGGAAGAGATTGAGGAGCTTTTTAAGTTTCTCTCTGAAGTCCCGAAAAACATAAGCGAAAAGTGGACAGTTCGCCACAGGCTCAACGTTGACAGGCTTAAAACGGGAAACGTCAAAGAGCTTGCAACAGTTGTCAGGAACCTCTCTTACAGATCCAAAGAAAAGGAGCTTTCCTACTCTGAAAAGAGAATGTTTGATGAAGCCTTCAGCAAACTGGCCGAGGAGATATCGCTCTCTTTAGGGGAACCGGTTAAGAAGGTTAAACAGAGGATGAGGAAGATCCTTAGAGAGGTTAAGAAGAAGTGATAACAAAGATAGCAGGAGGATTCTTCCTTTTCCTAATTTTTGTAACCATCGTAATTTTCAAAAACTACGGTTTTACGCTTACCCAGTCTCTAATTTTAGGTATTTTCATAACAGCAGCTTCTTTCCTATTTTATCAGTTCGTTTTAAAGAAGAAACTTTCAGTAAAAATAATCCTCCTGTTCTTTGTCGGATTTTATCTTGGACTCTACCTGGCAAAGGGAATAACCCTCTCTCTCTACCCCATATTCTCATCTTTCACCTACCTTCAGGATATCCTATTTCTTACACTTCCATACCTCTTTGCTTTTTTAGCAGTTGAGCTTGGAGCAAATAAGCCCTTAAGCCAGCTGCTGAAAGAGGAGTCTCCTCTTTACTGCACCCCAAAAGTTGTTGATACGAGTGCACTAATAGATGGTAGGGTGTATGAGATTGCCAAGATAGGTTTTATTGAGGGAAAGATAATCATTCCTCGGTTTGTTTTAGAGGAGCTCCAGCTCCTTGCCGACTCAACAGACCCAACGGTAAGAACAAAGGGAAAGAAGGGACTTGAGATAGTCTCTCAGCTGAAAACCCTTGAGAAACCGCCAGTTGAGATCTACGAGAGGGACTTTCCCTGGATAAGGGACGTTGACGCAAAACTGGTGGAACTCTCTAAAAGGCTTAACGCAAAACTGATAACAACAGACTACAACCTGAACAGAGTAGCAACGATTAAAGGAGTTGAGATACTGAACATAAACGACCTTGCAAATGCACTGAAGCCGGTTGTAGCCGTCGGAGAAGAACTTGTTGTCTTCTTAGTCAAAGAGGGTAAGGAGAAAAATCAGGGAGTAGGCTACTTAGACGACGGAACGATGGTTGTTGTTGATAACGCCAAGCACCTGATAGGACACAAAGTTAAAGTTCTGGTCAACAATATACTCCAGACGTCAGCAGGAAAGATAATTTTCGGAAGGCTTAAAGAGGTTGTAAAGTGAGAGTCGCTGTTATACCGGCCGCCGGTTCTGGAAGGCGGTTTGGAGGGAAAAAGCAGTTTTTCAGAATCCTGGGAAGGAGAATCGTTGAATTTCCACTTGAAGTCTTTAACAAAAGTGAACTGATAGATGCAATCGTTCTGGTCCTTCCTGCAGAGGATTTAGAAGCGGGACAGGAACTCCAGAAAAAGTTCCCGAAAATCGCTGCCGTTGTAGAAGGAGGAGAAGAAAGACAATCTTCCGTTTTTAAGGGACTTTTAAAGGCTTCAGAGTTTGCCCCAAAAGAGGTTATAGTCCACGACGGAGTTCGTCCTGTAGTAGAAATATCAACGATAAACGACCTTACAGTAGCCCTATCGGACTACGAGGCAGACGGAGTTATACTGGGGGTAAAACCCAAAGAGACAGTGAAGGAAGTGGGAGCTCCCTTAGAACCTGGAGACTTCCTGATAGAGAGAACGCTCAACAGGGATAAACTGATACTCGTTCAAACTCCCCAGATATTCAAATTTGAAGTTCTCTTAGAGTGCCACAAACGGGCAGAAAAAGAGGAAATTATCGCAACCGATGACTCCGCACTTCTTGAAAAATTCGGTTACACCGTAGTAAGCATAACTGGAGACTACAGAAATATAAAAATAACAACTCCGGAAGATGCTAAAATAGCAGAAACATTCTTAAAGGATATCTACTCTCAGGGAGTTTAAATGGAATTTCTTAAAGAAGTTCCATTATTCAGCGGGCTTTCTGAAAAACAGCTTGATAAAATAAACCAGATATCTATCAAAAAAAGTTACTTGCGAGGTGAAGTTATATTCAACCCCGGCGAAAAGGGAAATCACTTCTTTATATTGAAATCTGGAAAAATCAAAATTTTCAAAACCTCAAAAGGGAAAGAACAGATAATTAAAGTTTTTGATAAACCGGCACTCTTTGGAGAAGCCGCAAGCTTCACCGGGAAGAATTTTCCAGCGTGGGCCGAAGCCATTGAAGACTCAGAAGTTCTCATAATCCCAAGGGAAAGGTTTCTGAACCTGATAAAGGAAGACCCGGAAATAGGCATGAATCTGTTATCCGTAATGGCTCAGAGGCTCATCCATCTAACAAACGTAATTGAGAGCCTCTCCCTCAAAAACGCCCTCTCAAAAGTAGCCACTTACATCTTAAGGAAATCTGAAGAGACAGGCAAAGCTGAAATTCCTTTTAGCACGAGCATGGCCTCTATGGAGTTAGGTTTAACAAAGGAAACTGTATCAAGAATGCTGGGAAAGCTAAAAGAGCTGGGAATAATTGAGAAAACAAAAAATAAGGTTAAGATAAAAAACGTTAAGGCTTTGAAAGACTTGGCTTTCTGAACGAAAACTTCTCCTTGATTTCGTGAAGCAACCACCCAAAAGGGTCGTAAATAAGAAGCCTGGGGCCGCTGAACCTCATAACCTTTTTTATTCTCTCCTTCATATCCGGCCGGTAACAGTGGACAGGACACTTTCTACAGGTAGGTTTTTTCTCTCCAAAGGGACAAAGGTCTAAACGTTGAAATGCATAATTAAGCAGTTCTAAACACTGGGGGCAGAAATCCCCTCTCCTGCTTCCGTGCTTCTTCCAGCAGTATATCTCAATCATTCTCTTTATGGTCTCTTTTTCCCTCTCTATAGAACTCAACCAAACCTCCACTCTTTTAAAATAAAGAGCCCTCCCCGTTTGGGGAGGGTAACACTCACTGGGAGGGAGGAGATGAAGATACCAACTATATACCAAGAAGTTCTCTCTTTTTCATGATGTGCTCTTCCATCGCCTTTGCAGCTTCAACGGGGTCATCCCCAACTGCAATCTTTCCGCCTGTAAGCCCCTCAACCTCTTCTGTTAAGAGCTTAACAACTTTGTCTGAACCTGTAACAGGCGGAACAGGGGAAACGTGTGTGTAGAATCCCATAGCAACGGCAGAGAAACCGTCAATAACAGCCTTCTGCTCCATGTACTCAGGAGCCGTAACAACGGCGGGAAGCTGTGATGGATCAACACCGAGGGCGTTAGCTATGGCAACGGCAGTCATTATGATACGGCCTGTGTCAGTACAGGTTCCGAAGGAGAGAACAGGAGGAATTCCGAGAGCCTTACACACTCCCGCAAGTTTGGGACCTGCGTACTTCTCAGCAGCCTCTACAGTTTCAAGGCCAGCTTTCTGCATACCTGCATTACCGCAACCTGCACCAATAACAAGGATATCCCTCTTAATGAGCTCCTTTGCAAGGTTAACTGTCATACTGTCCTGAGGCCCGTTTCCAAGAGAAGTACAGTTAACGAGGGCTGCAATACCCTTAATGTCTCCACTCTTAATAACTTCAAGAAGCGGGTCAAGACTTCCACCAAGGGCGTTAACTATCGCTTCAGCAGAGAACCCAACGAGGGCTTTCTGCTTGAACTTAGAAACGTCAGCCTTCTGCTTGTTCCTCCTCTCCTTGAAGTTCTCAATGGCCAGTTTGATTATCTCTTCGGCAACCTTTGCCTCGTTTCCAGGTTCATACTCAAGCCTGATTGAGCCGGGGACACCGATGATGTTTGAAACGGCAATAAGCTTGAATGTGTACTTGTCTGCATACTCTTTAAGATTTGCAAGTGAACAGTTCATATCCATAACGAAGGCGTCAACTGCACCGGTTGAGAGGAAGTATTCAATGGAAATCCAGTTTGAAGTTAAACCGGCGAAAACATCATCACACTCAACTCTCGCCATAATCTCCTGACCGGTCTCAATAGAACCGACAATCTTCAGACCTTTTGCTCCAGCTTCCCTGGCCATCTGCTGGAACTTCTCATCTTTAGCAAGCTTGATAAGAGCCATACCCACAAACGGCTCGTGTCCGTTTGGAAGAATGTTCACGTAGTCTGGGTCAAGAACGCCGAAGTCAACTGTGCACTCGTGGGGAGATGGAGTTCCGTAGAGGGCATCCTGAATCATCTCAAGAGGAACGAGGCTTCCAAAGGCTGAAGCTACACCGTTTCTGAGGGCTGCAAGGGCAAGTGTAATGTAGTCTCCGTCAATGTTTGTCATTGAACGGGCAACTGAGTCAACAAGCTCGTTCATAGGTCCTTTTGGTGTAATGCCCAACTTCTTGAATACCTCTTTCCTGCTCTCTGGAGCCAAAGCCTCAACAAAGGTGGAAGTTTTGTTCTCAGAAAGAGTTTCAAGAACTCTCTGGGCAACCTTTTCAGCTTTCGTATCAAGAGGAAGTGAAGTGTCAACACCTAAGATTTGGGCAAGAGCATCTATTTTAGACGGGTCTTTTATCTCGTAAACAGTGTTTCCTCTTGCAGTTTCAAGAAGTGTAAGGGCAGCTTCTCTGCAGTGGTAGGTATAAGCTGCAAGGCCCATGTTGGCCTTAATGAGGAGGTTCCTCATGACTATTCCATGGGCATCTATACCGCAAACGCCCCTTGGTGTTTGAGGTGTTATACGGCAGGGACCCATTGAACAGAGCTGACAGGAAACACCCTCCTTACAGAACTTACAGCGTACTTTCTCCATAGCCTCAAAACGGTCTGCAACATTGGAGAGGCCAGCCTCTTTAACTTTCTGGTACATAAAGTTGACACTTTCGTGAACGGAGGGCATTTTAAGTCCCACTCCTGTTGCGAGGTCAGACTCAACGCAGAATGAAGGCTCCTGTTTCTTTCTTTCATCTCCGTTTCCCTTTTTGAAGAATCCGAACATCTTCTCCTCCTTAAAACTCTATTTTCTGATTTAAAGGATAGTAGCTTCCCTTTTCCAATTCCTTGACATAGGTCAATACCAGCCCAATATTTGAATATACGTTTTATTGGACTTACAGAATTAAATAAACTAATGAGGAGGTTTCAATGAAAGTTGCAATTCCCGTTCTTGAGAAAGAGGTAAAAGGGAAACTACTTGTAAATCCTCACTTTGGAAAATCTAACTTTTTTGCCGTCGTAAATGTTGAGACCGGGAAAACAGAAAAGGTTAAGAATCCGGCACTTAATATAGAAAAGGGAAAAGGAAGAGTCATTTCTGAACTCTTTTCAGAAAAAGGAGTAAAAGCAGTTCTGGTGAAAGAAATAGGAGAAGGAGCTCTTGAGAAACTTAAAAGCTGTGGTATAGAGGTTTTTCTAATACCCCAGGAGGTAAAGTTTGTAGACGAAGCTGTAGCCCTTTTCAAGAAAGGAGAGTTGAGAGAAATTCCTTAGGGTATAAAAAAAGAGCCCCCAAACTCTGGGGGCAGCCTCAACGTGAGGAGGGAGAGATGGAGCATCTGGGTGGAGAATAATATACAAATTCGGTTTAAAGTCAAGGGCAGATTTTTAATACTCCCCTGAAGGAAACATCTCCACTCTTAGAGAAATGGAGCTTTACGCCGTAAAATTCAACTCCCGATTTCAAGGCTTCAAAGAATAGAGCTGAAAAATCTGGGTCTCTCTTTCTGTTGGGAAGGAAGCAGGAGCAGTTCCTGAAAGCCAGGAAAAGGAGACCTGCTCTAAAACCTTTTCTTAGCGCTGCAGTCAACTCTTTAAGGTGTTTTCTCCCCCTCTCTGTAGGAGCGTCTGGGAAGAGGCAAGTCTCATCTTCTACGAGGTTGCAGCCCTTTACCTCTAAAAGGAAGTTTTCATTTAAGAGGAAGTCTATTCGGCTGTCTCCAAAGGTGAACTCAGGTTTTATAGTTCTGGGCTTGAATCCTAAAAGGCCCCTTTCAAGAACTTTTCGGGCAATGATTGAATGGACAGAGGTGTTGAGGAGAACCCAATCTTCTTCTTTTTTCACAGCTACAAACTTGTAGTCAAGCTTTCCCTTAGGGTTTAGAGAGAGAAGGACGGGAGCTCCCGGCACAAGGAGCTCCCCCAACCTCCCCGTATCGCTAACGTGAGCTCTCTTTATTTCACCGTTGACCTCAACTAAGGCGACGAACCTGTTGGGCCTATCTATGAAAGTTCCCTTTGTAAACTCTCCAAAGTAGTCTTTCAGATTTAAAAGAACCATCAGAGGGACTTCTGAACCTCAAAGTCAATCTCTTTCCCAAGGTGGCCGGTTGCGTTTGCAACGTGAACTACCACATGGCCTGTTTCAGGCTCATACTCAAGGACGGTAATTCCGCAGTTGGCCTGTTTAAAGGCCCAAAACTTGTTAAGGTCTGTTCCAAGGAGGTAGCACATTAAGACCTTGTTCGTTGCATCGTGACCAACTATAACGATTAGATCCTCCGGTGAGAACTGAGAAACAACTTCTTCAAAAGCTTTAACGGCTCTGTTGTAAACGTCTTTTAAACTCTCACCGCCGGGCATCTGGACTTCAGCCGGCTTGGTTCTCCAGAGTTTTAGGAGCTCCGGGTATTTCTCCTCAACCTCAGAGGCCAGCATTCCTTCCCACTCTCCGTGGTCTATCTCCTTAAATCCCTCTTTAACCTGAACTTCTATACCGTGGTGTTTTGCAATCTCTCGGGCAGTATCCCTGCACCTTGAGAGTGGACTTGAGAAGACAGCCTTCACTGGAAAGTTTTTAAGGGCTTCACCAACCCTTCTTGCCTGCTCTTTCCCCTCCTCATTAAGGGGAATGTCCATCTTCCCCTGATACCTTCCCTCAGCGTTCCAGACGGTTTTACCGTGCCTGACGAGGATAACCTTCGGCATCTACTCCTCCAGAAAATTTGCTCCCGGAATTATACAGGGAGATAATTTTTACAATTTTTTTACAAAACTGTAAAATTTCGTAAACACCCTACCGGAGGAAGAGAATGAAGAAGAAGCTTGACAGGTGGATGGACAGAATGCCAATGCCGGTTCTTCCGCCAGACGTCAGGAAAAGGGTTTTCAACGAGTACGTTTTAGGATACGGCCACACAGCGGCAAAAGATGAATCTATACGGTGTCTCCTCTGCAAAACTCCAACCTGTATGGACTCCTGCCCCGTAAGCAGCAGGATACCTGAGTGGATTGAGACGATTCAGAAGGAAAACGTACTTGAAGGATACAGAATACTGAGGGATAGGAACCCGTTTAGCTCCGTCTGCGGAAGGGTCTGCCCTCAGGAGAGGCTCTGTGAAAGCACCTGCATACTCCTCAGAAGGAGGAATGGAGAGTCGGTTGCGATAGGGGGACTTGAGAGGTTCATAGCCGACAACGTGAGGATGTCTGGGGTTAACTGGGTTGATGAAAAGGAGTGTGAGGATACGGGAAAAAAGGTTGCTGTAATAGGTGGAGGCCCAGCAGGGCTTGCAGCTGCCTACTTCCTTGCTAAAAAAGGACACAAAGTTACGGTATTTGAAGCCCTCCCGTACCTTGGCGGCGTTATGAGGTATGGAATCCCCGAACCAAGGCTTCCAAGGGAGGCTTTAGACTGGGATATTAACCTGATCCTTAACCTTGGGGTTGAAGTAAAAACGAACACGGTTGTTGGTGAAGACATTACACTCCAGCAGATTAAGGAACAGTACGATGCAGTGTTTATTGCTGTTGGTTCTGGAAGGGGTAAGAAACCAGACATTCCTGGAGTTGATCTTAAAGGTTCTTACTCTGCAATTGGATTCTTAATGAAAGTTAACACAGGAGAAACCCACCCTCTTCTTGCGCCAGAAAGGGAGGTGGAGCTCCCCCAGGGCAAAAGGGTTGTTGTAGTCGGTGGAGGATTTACAGCAGTTGACTGCGCCATTGTTGCCGTTAGACTCGGAAATGAAGTTGAAATAGTCTACAGAAGAACTAAAGACTCCTCATCTGCAAGGGAAGATGAGTGGGAAATGCTTGAAGAAGAAGGTGTAAAGATGAACTGGCTCACACAGCCTGTTGAAGTTGTTGGAGATGAGGAAGGAAAAGTTAAAGCCCTCAAGTGCGTGAAAATGGAATTAATTCCCCAGGAAGGTGGAAGACCCAAGATTAGACCTATAGAAGGCTCAGAGTTTGAGATACCCTGCGACGTTGTAGTTTTCGCAATAGGTCAGGGAGACAACCCTGTAGCCTACAAGGATTTTGAAGGCCTTAAGATTGACAAGTGGAACAACCTGTCAACGGTTGACGATGAGTTCAGGACAAACGTTGAGGGAATCTGGGCCGGCGGAGATGTTGTAAACGGAGGAGACCTTGTCGTTACGGCAATAAAACACGCCCAGATAGCTGCAAGGTCTATCCACAAATACCTTACGACCGGAAAGTGGGAATACAGAGGAGAGTAGTTTTACGGTGGGCCTTCGGGCTCACCTTCCCAGTAATCTATCTAAGATAATTGCAGCTGCAGACCTAACAGAGAGGTGGTTGTAATCTGTAGGCCCTTTTACAGGTTCCAGAATGTAGTCGGCAGACGAGATAAACTCCTCGGTTAATCCCCAGCCCGTTCCAAAGCATATGATAACGTTTTCCCCAGCCTCTATTTTACCCTTCAGATATTCGTAAGAGACACTATTTTCATATTTTCTGGCAGAGGTTACAACAACTTTCGGCCTTACTCCGTCTTTTTCTTCAATATCTTTAAGGGCGTCTTCAAAGTAGGGAACCGCCTCAACTATCTTGAGGGCCTCCCACCGCTTCGGGTTGTACTCTTTACCAAAACCGCTCTGCCAGAAGGAGAGGAGTTTCCTGGCAAGCCAGAGGTGGTTCTCTATGGGCTGGACAACGTAGTAGCGCTTTACACCAAAAGTCCTTGAAGCCCTTGCTATATCGTGGATGTCTAAAGTGGTAAGGGACGTTGCAACAACTTTTTTACTCTTGTTGTAAACGGGGTAGTGGAGAAGGGCTGTATATACGGCCATCTATCTCTCCTTTCCGTTTTTGAAAGGATACTACTTTGTGGCCAATTTTTTGAAGATGTAGAGAGAGGGAACGTAAATAAAGAGTAGCTTGGGGGAAAGGGCAAGGAGGATGGAAAATCCCAGAATGGAAGCTCCCCAAAAGGGAACTAAACTCTCCTCTCTCTTCTCCTCTTTTAACTTTGATTTAACGGACGCAGGGAGTTGTGAGAGGAGCTCCCCGTACTCCATAGCAACCCTGACGCTCTTCCTCTTAACAGCAGAAGATACTATTTTAGGAGCAATTCTCTTAAGGTAGGGCTTTAAAACGGGAGGTAAACGAAATTCGGGGTATATTATCCGCGCTATTGATTCTGTATGGGCAATCGTTTTCATAAGGGTAACAAGTTCCTCTGGAAGAACGACCTTAAACCGCCTTGCTACAGAGAGCTCCTCGTAGAAGAGCCTCTCTGCATCAATCTGAGAAAGGGGCCTGTTGTAGTACTTATCAAGGAAGATGAGAACCTCACGTTTTAAAAGGCATTCATTAACCTTTTCACCTACAGCACCGATCCGTTTCAGAGAGCCTACTACAAGCTCAGGATCTCTATTCATAACTCCAACGGAAAAGAGGAAAAACTCTGTAAGTGTATCGGGAGAGAGACGTCCCACTATTCCAAAGTCAACAAAGGCAAAACGTCCATCACTTAACAGGAATATATTTCCCGGGTGAAGGTCTCCGTGAAAAACACCGAGCTCAAATACCGTTCTGTTAACGATGTGAACAAACTTCTCTGCAAGTTCCTTTCTCTCCTCCGGGGAGAACCTGTCAAAAAGTTCAGGAGAGAGCTTTTTCCCCTTTACAAACTCTGTCGTCAGGTATCGGTGAGAGGAGAGCTCCCACACAACTTCCGGAACAAAGAGGGAGGATTCCTCCCGGGAAAACTTCCTGAAAAGCTCCATATAGGCCGCTTCAGTTGTAAGGTCAAGCTCGCCCAAGAGCATTCTCTCAAACTCTGAAACTATCTGCGGAATTCTGAACTCTCTTACAGCCGGAATGAAAGAAAGAAGGGAAACAAGGGTCTTAAGGATCGAGATATCTCTCTTTATAAGTTCTTCTGCCTTAGGCCTTATAATTTTCAGGGCAACCTCTCTTCCGTCTTCCAAAACTGCCCTGTGAACCTGAGCAACCGAGCCTGAACCTATTGGTTCCTTGTCTATGTGAAGAAAAGCCTCTTTAAGCCCTGGATAGTGCTGAAGCAGTTCTTCAAGAGGCTGTGGGGGAACCCTATCCTGAAGGCTCTCAAGCTCTCTTACGTATTCCGAAGGTAGAATGTCAACCCTTGTAGAGAGGAGCTGGCCTATCTTAACATAAGCTCCACCAAGCCTTTCAAGCGCCACCTTTAACCGTTTAGGGGGAGGGTAGGAAAGGAGCTCCCTGTAGGGCAGAAAAGGAATACTCAAAAGGAGAGCTCCAACAGGAGTCAGGTACTTCTCAACAAGGCTGTAGGAACAGAAGTAAAGAAAACCCAAAACCCTATAGAGCCTTATCAGGTGGGACATTACTTCTTCTCTTTTCCTTCAAGGACCTTCTTCAGCTCCTCAACTTCAGCCCTGAGCGACTGTATCTCCTTCTTAAGCGCTTCCACTTCATCTTTCGTTGCAACCGGGAGCTCCTTCAGTGCCTTTGCAACCTCTTTAGCCACTTCCTCTTTCTGCTTTTCCAGCTGTTCCTTGATCTGCTTCAAAAACTTTTTCCCCTCCTCCTCAGATAGCTTCCCCTTCTCCTCAAGCTCCTCAATAAACTTCTCAACCTTTTCAGAAACAAGGGAGATAAAACCTATCTGGAGAAGTGCAACCTTTTTAACAAGCTCTGCCGGACTCTTCATCTTAACCTCCTGAGAGAGATTTCAGTTTAAAATTATGAAGATTAAAAGAGAAAGGGGAAAAACTTGAAAAGGTTAACCGCTGCCATTCTCTTAATACTTCCTGCAGCAGTTTACGGAGCAGTTCCAGTTCAGATAACCGCTCAAAAGGTAGAAGGGAACGTAGAGAAGAAGATAACAGCTTCAGGAAGGGTTACCGTCAGGTATCAGGACGTTGTGATAAGAGGAGACAACGCCACTTACAACAGAGAAACCGGAATCTTAAAGGTCTGGGGAAACGTAGAGATAGAGGAGAAACCGGCACACCTTTTCTGCAGGGAGATAATCTACAACGTAAAGACAAAGAGAGCGGTTTTAACAGACGTTGAAGGCTACCTTTCACCTACAGACAGAATAAAAGCAAAAGAGATTGAAAGGATTTCAGAAAAGGAGTGGATAGCTTACGACGGAGAGTATACTCCCTGTTCACACACCTGCCCCGACTGGTCTGTAACCTCTAAGAAATTTAGAATACTCCTCGGAGAGTCGTTCAGCGGGAAGTGGGTAACCTTCAGAGTCAAGGAGATCCCCATTTTGGTCTCTCCCTACCTATCAGGACCTATCCAGAGAAAGAGAAAATCGGGACTCCTTACCCCAAGACTGGGATATATGAGTAAAGACGGTTTTGTATACAGACAGCCAATCTACTTTGTTTTAGGAAGGAGTGCAGACCTTACCCTTACGTACGAAAAGAGGAGCATCAACGGAGAGGGAGGAGAGGCCGAGTTCCGCTACGTTTTAGGAGAAAGAAACCGGGGAGACCTGAACTACTACCAGCTTGACAGGAAAGAAGGAAAAGACTGGAAAGTTAACTTCTACCACACCTACAACCCTAACGATTACCTCTACCTCAATACAAACGTAGATATTGTAAGCAGCAGGTCTTACTACATAAACTCATCAGACTTTAACGTTGAAGAACAGACCCAGCTTTATACAAAGTCAACAATAACCGGTTCCAAACTGTGGGAGCGGGCTATCCTAAACGTTAACTCCACTTACTTCCGTTATTTGACAGGCTCAACAAACACTGCTTACCAGAAAGTTCCTGAGGTTAACTTCTACCTGATGGATACCCGGATTCCCAGAACACCACTGACGTTTAACCTCAGCTCAGACATTACCTACTTCTACAGAGAAGCCGGTGGAAGCAGCTACAGAATAAACGCCATTCCCTCAATAAGGTTAACGGAAAAGGTTGGAGTAGTGAAGAACAGCTCAAAACTTAGCTATCTGTTTACCTCCTATCAGAACGGAGGAAGCAGACACATATGGGAGTTTAAAAACACTTCAGAAGTTAACAGGTTCTTCTGGTTCAGAAATTACGGTATTTCACTGAACCCCAAGCTCTCATTCTTCTACAGAGAGAGCGAAAATCAGAGCTCCAACCCTTTCTTTGACCTTACAGATAGGTTGAAGGGGGAAAGGACAATAACTCCGGAGCTGGAAACTTTTATCTATTCGCCGGAAGGAAGAGTAGCAAGGATTAACCTCTCAACGGGATACAACCTATCAGGGAACTGGAACGACCTGTCCTTTGATGCAGACACGTCACCGACCAAATGGCTCGGCATCAGAGAAACTTTCCTCTTTTCCCCGTCGGAAGGAGAGCTCCGCTTCTCAAACACGCATATCTCTTTAAACCTCAACAGGGCCTCGCTGTGGGGAAACTACTACAGACAGAACACTCCCGAGAAGATAACCTACTTAAGGTGGGGAACAAGTTTCCCGATAAACCGTTACCTTTCCTTCTCTTACCAGCAGAGGTACGACCTGAAACTGAAAGAAGACAGGGAAAGACAGTACTCCCTTCAGATTGACAGAGGATGCTGGACGGGAAACATATCCTACAGGTGGATAAAGAACTACGATAACACGATAGACTACCAGATACTCATCAGAATAAACCTCTTAAGGCTTGGAAGCTACGGCTACAAGCTTACCGGGAAGAAGTAGGTTCCTTAACAGGCCTCAGGTTGCTCGTTGTCCAGACGGAACACTTTCCCTTCTCTATATAAAACTTTCCGCCGTATGGATCTTCAGGAATAGACATGATTATTCCAGACTTAACAAGCTCTTTGAGATCTGAAGGGCATTTCCCAAACCTTCTCCTGTAGAGCTCAAGAGCCCTGTCAAGTTCTTTCATAGCAATTAGAGCTTTTAAACGCCTTTTCAGCTCCTTTTTTACAGGTTCTTCCTTTGCCCTTTTAAGCTCCTCATAAGTAACAGCAATGGCAAGGTTAATCCTGCCCGATTCGGCATAGAGACGGGGAACGAGAAGTTTCAAGTAAGAGGGAGCTCCTTTCATTTGAGATGCCAATTTAAGATACTTTGCTCCCTTAACCTTATCGCCTAAAAAGTAGAAGTAGTTAAACCCAACAAAAAAGGGCAGTCGCCAGTCTTTCACTCTTCGGTTACCTTGAAGGAGTATTGAGTTAATTCTTAAAAGGAGCTCCCTGTTCTTCTCAACTTTCCAGGGAACGTAAGAGCCAAGGTAGTAAAGTGGGTCAAAGTAGTAAGGATCTAACTTCTCAATCACCTCTACGTTCTCAATCAGTCTCTTCCACTCTTCCTCTGTAAACTTTCTCTCCTTCCACCTGTTAAACACGTCGTTTCCCGTTAGATAGCAAAGGTTCATAAAGAGAAGGTCTGCAGCCGGACTTCTTAAGCCGGGTGAGGAGAGGAGAACCTGACTGTAAGAGTAGGGAAGAACAGGAGCTACCTCGTTAACCCGGGGTTTGCTTTTATCGGCTTTCAGCATAAACGGAATAGAAACAACAACTAAAAGAAAAGCTACTAAAAGCCGTTTCACTACAACTCTCTCCTGTCAAACAGGTAGGTAGCAACAAGAAGAACTGCAGAGGTGTAAATAAGAGAGTAAATAAAAACTGATGCGAAAAAGAGAGGAGAAACTTTGATAGCTAAATGGACTACATAGTCTTTTACATCAAAAAGAGAAAAGTTTGGAAACAGATAGTAAGCAATTTGAACGATTAGTTTATTGACAGGAGAAACGTATTTTGATGATACTACCAGCTCTTTTACAGGGGAGAGCTCCAGTCCGGCAAGAAAGAGAAAAATTGCAGAAATCAGAGCCAGAACTTGGCTTGTAAAGAGAATTGCAAACAGAATGCCAAAAGCCGAAAGGAAAACTCCCATCAGAAATACCAGAAGAGAGAGGAGAAAGACCCTTTCAACAACGACAACATGAGGGACGTAAAGGTTTGCAGTACTACTTATTGTAAGTATTCCCGATGTAACTATAAAAAAGGAGAGAAATGTAAAAAGGGCTACAGCTAAGGTACAGCCTAAAAATTTTCCGATAACGTAATCACTCCTCTTTAAAGGCTTAGAAAGAATAAGGTAGACAACTCTGTCTGATACATCCCTAAAAGTGCTACCAACAGAAACAAAAACAGAATAGAGGGCAACGGTAAAGAAGAAAAACGACAAGGCAAAATCCATGGCTACCTTTACAGTGTCTCCAGCAACAACATTTGAAATAAGCTTGCTGACAAAAAGCAGGAAAACCTCTAAAGTTAGAAGACCGATAAACGACTTTTCTTTAAGGAGCTCTTCAAAAGTAATCTTTGCAACTGGAAAAGGGTTCAACCAGCCCTCCTGTTCTCCTGAATGTAAGAAACCAGTATCTCTTCAAGGGAGAGTCTGTCCGGTTCAACACTTATAATCTCATATCCTTCAGACTTTAAACGCTCAAGTAACTGCCACAGCTCATCTACACCAACTTTAAGAACTTCAAGGCTGCTACTACCCCGCTTTCTAACAGTTATTACGTAGCCCCTTAAAAACTCCTGAACGATGTTTGCAACGCTATCTAAAAGCTTTATCTTACCGTCAACAATGATCGCTACTCTATCTGAAAGTCTCTCAACGTCTTGAATAATATGTGAACTGTAAAAAACGGCCTTTCCTTTCTCCTTCAACATTTTCATAACAGAAGCAATTATGTTCCTGCCAACAGGGTCAAGACCGCTCATCGGTTCATCTAAAATAAGAAGGTCTGGGTCATTAATCAGCGTAGAAGCAAAAAGAAGCCTCTGAACCATTCCCTTGGAGTACGAAGAAATGGGCTGTTCCTCTACACCTGTTAGATTAACAAGTTCAAGGAGTTCAGCAAACTTTCTCTTCCTTTCATAGTAAGGTATACCGTAAACGTCTGCACAGAAATCTAAATACTCTTCTCCCGTTATAGAACCGTAAATGTAAGGCCTTTCAGGCAAGAAACCTAAGTTTTGCTTAACAGAAATATCTGAATTCGGCTTTCCAAATATTAAAATTTCCCCAGAATCCGGCTTAACAAAATCCATAATCACTTTTATTGTTGTTGTTTTCCCGGCTCCGTTCGGACCTATGAAACCAAATATCTCTTCAAATACTTCAAAGCTTATACCTTTAAGAACCTTCTTTTCTTCTTTTTTAAAGCCAAGAAGCGAGTTTTTCTTGAAAGTTTTTCTTAAATTGTTAACAACAAGAACTCCCAAAACTGCCTCCGGTTTTAAGAAAAATTAGAATACGGAGTAGTTAACGTAAACGACCTTCTCTGGAGGTTCGTCGGGAATAAACAGTTTTCCAACTTCCCCGTCGCCGTCTAAATCTCCCTCTGCTTTCGCAAGTATATCTATGACGTTATCCCTTGAAACGGTAAAACCGTTCTCAACAACAGAGTTACTGTAACAGGTCTCCACATCCGCCATACACTGAGCTACAGTGTAGTTACCGTTACTCTTTGCAACCCCGTATCTATACCTTAAAATCCCTACAGGGTGAAAACCGATAAACCTAAAGTAAGAGCTACTATTCCAATCAGAAGTTCCCTGAGGAGGCGGTATATCCTTCGGAGACCAGTCACAGGTTACGTACTTCCCTTTTTCCGCTCTGTAAACCTCTTCAAGCTGACGAATGTGACCGAGGTTTTCAACTGCCTCTAAACGCTTTGCATAAAGGGAATATCGTTTATAGTAGAAAGAGGAAACCGCAGCAATTACACCTAATAGAACAACAACTACTAAAAGCTCAAGTAAAGTAAAACCTCTCCTCCCCAACTATCCTTCCATAGTTTCCTAAATTTTGAATAAAGTTTACCAAATAGAAAAAGGCGGGAAAAACCCGCCTTTAATTTACCAGCAACATTAAAACTCACTTGCACCAGCATCAACCGGGTCAGGATTGATTTTTGTATGCTCGTCATCCCTGTAGAAACCAGCTAATATTCCATTACCGTCAAGGTCACCAGTAGCAGCAATTGTAATGTCAACTGTACCATCTTTGACAGGAACTCCATTTTGAATGCTACCATCAGTTCCAATAGATGTATCTGTGCTGTATTTAGTAGCATCATTAGCCATACTCTTTCCAGCAGGAGATGGACTTTTGGGAGCTCCAGCCGTTACTCCGTAAACGTAGTAAACATCACCTGCAGGCCTAAAGCCGATAAGATCAAATCCAGCCCCTGGTGTTTTGATATGCCACGGATGTTTAGTTGGACCAGGCGTAACTACGTTTCCTCCATCTTTGTCAGTAGGAGCACCACTACACTGAGCATACTGTCCGTGCTCTGCAGCAAAGCTTTCTTCAGCTGTTACAATAGCGCCAATGTTCTCTTTGGCCTCTACAGTTTTAGCCCTCAGCTGAAACTTCCTGTACTGAGGGATGGCAATTGCTGCCAGGATTGCGATGATAGCTACAACAACCATCAGTTCAATGAGTGTGAAACCTGAACGTTTCCTCATGGTAAAACCTCCTTTATGAAATTTTGTTTTCTACATTCAGATTAGGAGCAAATTTCATGCCAAAGTTAGATCTGCTGGAAAAAAGCAGTTTTCCCACATTGAAACAATAAAGATGACAAATTTTGTCAGAAAGATGACAAAAATTGTCAAACGGTTATAGACGAGTAGAGCTCCGGCATCACTGGAGTAACGTCAACCCCGTTTTCAACAAGAGGAACAAACTGTTCCATAACAGGCTTCTCTCCGTGAACCAGAATAACTCTGCTGTTTTTACCGGCAGCGCTCTTAACCCAGTCAAGGAGTTGGGGCTGGTCGGCGTGGGAGGAGAAGCCGTTTATCGTGTAAACCTTCAGCTTAACGGCTATTGTTTCGTTGAATACCTTTATCTTCTTAGCCCCTTCAACTATCTGCCTTCCTGTTGTCCCCTCTGCCTGGTAGCCAACAAAAATGATTGAGTTCCTCTCGTCCCACGCTCTGTGTTTCAAGTGGTGGAGAATCCTACCGCCGGTGCACATTCCGTTCCCGGCAATGATTATCGCTCTTCCCCTGTAGTCGTTTATCTTTTTGGAATCTTCAACCCTTCTGGTGAACTCTAAGTAGGGAAAATCAAAGATATCTCCTTTCTGCTCAAGCTCTTTTAGAACCCTTTCCTCCAAACACTCAGGGTGGCGGCGGAAGGTTTTTGTGACAGATATTGCTAAGGGAGAATCTAAGAAGACTTTACAGGGAGGGAGCTCCTCCTTTTCATACATCTTCTTAAGTATGTAGAGAATATCCTGAGCCCTCTCTAACGCAAACGTTGGAATGAGAACAACACCGCCCCTTTCAAAGGTAGAGAGAATAGCCTCTTTAAACTCCTCAACAGACTCTTTAAAACTCTTGTGCTTCCTGTTTGCGTAGGTTGTTTCCATAATAACAACGTCTGCTTTGGGGGGAGTTTCAGGGTCTCTAATCAGGGGTTTTCCTCTATTCCCAATATCTCCGCTGAAAACAACCCTCTTTCCTTCAACCTCTAACTCAACAGTTTCAGAGCAGAGGATGTGGCCGGCGTCTAAGAAGCGAAACTTAACCGGGCCAACCTGATACCATTTATGGTATTCACAGGGTTTAAAGTGGTTAAAAGTGTCAAAAACGTCGTCTAAGGTGTAGAGGAGCTCCCTCCTCTTTTTCCCCTCCCTGAGCCTCCTCCTGTTTACAGTTTTCAGCTGCTCTTCCTGAACCTGTGCAGCGTCCATAAGGATGAGGCGGGAGATATCTATAGTTCCGGAAGTTGCGTAAATCTTCCCCCTAAAGCCTCTTTTAACGAGATATGGAAGACGGCCGCAGTGATCCAAGTGGCCGTGTGAGAGGATGACAAAGTCAACCTCTTTCGGGTCAAAGGTGAACTTGGGGTTCAAATCTTCAAGCTCCTCACTCCCCTGAAAGAGGCCGCAGTCTAAGAGGAACTTAACACCGCCGGTTTCAACAAAGTGGCAGCTTCCCGTAACTACCTGAGCAGCTCCGTTAAAGGTTATTCTCACTTCAGCTTCTCCCTCAGAGTTCCTTCATTAACAGGCCCTATCAGTACCTCTTTAACTTTACCACTTTCTGTGATTATAAGGGAAGGTGTTGCAAGAACTCCAAGTTTCCTCACAATCTCAGGTTTCTCCATTGCGTTAACCTTTACAAAGTGAACACCCTTTAGCTCTTTAGAGAGCTTTTTAACAACTGGATCAACGAACTTACAGGGCTTGCAGTTGGGGGAGTAGACGTAGATTACTCCCTTTCCCCTTTTGAGCCTTTGAAACTCCGGAATCTCAGGAATCTCCTGTCCTTTCATCCTCTTGGACTTAAAAGACCAGTAAATCCTGATGCCGAAGATAAAGACAACGTAGGCAACAAAGAGAACGAAAACGACGTCAAAGAAGATGGCAGCAACCTTTAAGAGCGGCTCTGGAATTGCCATCGGCTCCTCCCTTAGTCTTTAATCTGCTGGATGGAATAGGATAATATTACGGCAGTAAAGTTTACCAGCTGCGGAGGTAGAGAAGTGAAATACGACTTTAAGAGGATAGAGGAGAAGTGGCAGAAGGTATGGGAGGAAAAGGGAGTTTTTGGGAGCTCCCCCGACCCTTCAAAGAAGAAGTACTACGTCCTTGAGATGTTCCCGTATCCTTCCGGAAAGATCCACATGGGACACGTGAGGAATTACTCAATAGGAGACGTTGTTGCAAGGTTTAAGAGGATGTTCGGCTACAACGTTCTCCACCCGATGGGTTGGGACGCGTTCGGCCTTCCGGCAGAGAACGCCGCCATCAAGAGCGGAGTTCACCCGAAAGACTGGACTCTCTCAAACATCGCCAACATGAAAGAGGAGCTCAAGAGGTTAGGCCTCTCCTACGACTGGAACAGGGAGATTGCAACCTGCCTGCCGGAATACTACAGGTGGAACCAGTGGCTCTTTATAAAGATGCTTGAGAAAGGCCTTGCCTACAGGGCAAAGGCTACGGTTAACTGGTGCCCTTCCTGTTTAACTGTTCTTGCGAACGAGCAGGTTGACGAGGAGGGGAGGTGCTGGAGGTGTGGAACAGAGGTTGTTCAAAAGGAGATTGACAGCTGGTTCCTGAAGATAACAGACTACGCCGAGGAGCTCCTCAAAGATTTAGAACTCCTCAAAGGCCACTGGCCGGAACCTGTAATAACGATGCAGAGAAACTGGATAGGGAAAAGCGTTGGAGCAAAAGTAAAGTTTGAGGTTCCTGAAAAAGGAAAAACAATAGAGGTGTTTACAACAAGGCCAGACACCCTCTTTGGAGTCTCCTACGTTGCCCTTGCACCTGAACACCCGCTGACAGTGGAGCTCTCTAAAGGAACTGAGCAGGAGGAAGCAGTTAGAGAGTTTGTTGAGAGGATGAGAAGGGTTGAGAAGAGGAAAAGGGAGAGCGGAGAGCTTGAGAAAGAGGGAGTGTTCCTTGGGGTTTACGCAGTTCACCCGCTAACGGGAGAGAGAGTTCCCGTTTACACTGCAAACTTTGTTCTGATGGACTACGGAACGGGAGCCGTTATGGCAGTTCCCGCCCACGACCAGAGGGATTTTGAGTTTGCGAAGAAGTACGGCCTGCCGATTAAGATTGTTATAACGCCTGAGAAAGAAGAACTAAAGCCGGAAGACTTAACAGAGGCTTACACAGAGCCGGGAGTTCTCGTTAACAGCGGGAAGTTTACAGGGTTAAAGAGTGAAGAGGCAAAGGAGAAAATAACCGAAGAACTTGAAAAGCTCGGAAAGGGAGAGAAGGCCGTTCAGTACAGGCTGAGGGACTGGAACATCTCAAGGCAGAGATACTGGGGAACTCCGATTCCCGTTGTCCACTGTGAAAGGTGCGGAATTGTTCCGGTTCCGGAAGAGGAGCTCCCCGTAAAACTCCCCGAAAACGCCCCGCTGTTAGGTGAAGGCCGCTCACCCTTAGAGAGGGTTCCTGAGTTCATAAACACCACCTGTCCAAAGTGCGGCGGCCCCGCAAAGAGGGACCCGGATACTATGGACACATTCGTTGACTCCTCCTGGTACTTCTTAAGGTTCTGTTCTCCTAACGAGGAGAAACTCCCATTTGACCCTGAAGAGACCGGCTACTGGATGGTTGTTGACCAGTACATCGGCGGTATTGAGCACGCTGTTTTACACCTCCTCTACTCAAGGTTCTTCACAAAAGTCTTAAGGGACTTAGGCCTGTTCAGGGCAGGCAGGAAGGACGAGCAGGAGCTCTTCTTCAAAGCGGGAGAGCCGTTCCTGAACCTCTTAACTCAGGGAATGGTAAACAAGAGGTGGGTAAGCGTTAAGAACCTGTTGAAGGCCTTTAACCTGACAGAAGAAAGCCCTGTTTCTGTACTGATAGAAGCCTTAACGGGGAAAAAGACAGAAGTAGCTGAAACAATCGGCTCACTTATGAGGAGATACCACATCTCAATAGGAGACAACGCCATTCTACTCCTTGGAACAGAGGAAATTAAAAAGTTCATAGACGACTTTGACTCCCTTATGGAGAGGCTTGAGAGGGAGTACGGTGAAGTCTCAAAGATGAGCAAATCTAAGCTCAACATAGTAAACCCTCAAGACATGGTTGAGAAGTACGGAGCAGACGCAACGAGGCTCTACGTTCTCTTTGCTGCTCCCCCTGAGGCTGAGTTTGAGTGGAAGACAGAGGGAATTGAGGGAGCTTACAGGTTCCTGAGAAGGGTCTTCCAGTTTGTAGCCGAAAAGAAAGACCTGTTTGAAGAGGAGTTTTCAGGAGAGCTCTCTAAAAGTGGAAGGGAGCTCCGCCGGAAAACCCACGAAACGCTACAGAAGGTTACGGGGGAGCTCTCAGAGAGGTTCAAGTTCAACACGGCAATTGC
>JALTBO010000065.1 GCA_027075275.1 Desulfurobacteriaceae bacterium | reverse complement strand
CCGCTTTTTAGAAAATGAGCGGCTTTAGGAATAGCGGTTTCTATTTCCTCAAATTCTTTATTCACGTAAATTCTTATTGCCTGAAAGGTTTTTATTGCAGGATGCTTTTTCCTGCCGGCCCAGAGTTTTTTGGGGATTACATCTTCAACGATTTTTGCAAGCTCTGTTGTTGTCTCTATCGGTTTAACTTTACGTCTTCTAACGATTTCCCGGGCGATTTTCCTTGCAAAACGCTCCTCTCCGTACTTGAAGATTATCTCTGCAAGCTTTCTCTCGGGAAGTTCGTTAACAACCTCTCTTGCAGTTAACCTCTGGCTCCTGTCCATTCTCATATCCAAAGGCTGTTCCTGCCAGACTGTAAAGCCTCTCTCTCCTCTAAGGTGAAAGTGGGAGACTCCAAGGTCAAAAAGAACTCCGTCAACCTCTGAAACGCCCTCAGCTTCCAGAACTCTATCTATCTGGGAAAAGTTTGCATGGTAAACAGTAATTCTATCTCCATAAGGCTCAAGCCTTTTGAGAGCTCTCTCTATGGCCTCTTCGTCTCTATCTATGGCGATTACCCTGTTTTCAGGATTGGTCTTCAATATTGCCTCTGTGTGGCCGCCACCGCCAAGAGTTGCATCAACGAAAATACCTCCCTTTTCAGCCTTTAGGTACTCAAGAGCCTCCTTTAAAAGAACCGGTGGATGGTAAATCTCCCTTTCCAAAATCTCTCCTCTGCACAGAATTTGTGCAAACTCAAATTCAAAATAACAAACTGTGTGCAAATTTAGTGGGAAATTAGGCCTAAAGTTATCCCTTTTCAATTTGGCACACTCTTTGCTTCTACTGTTTAACAGAACTTCTTTCCGGAGGAGAAGATGAAGAAAGTTGAAGCGATCATCAAGCCTTTTAAGCTGGATGAGGTGAAAGAAGCCCTTACAGAAATTGGAATTACAGGAATGACTATTTCTGAAGTCAAGGGATTCGGAAGGCAGAAAGGGCATACGGAGCTCTACCGGGGTGCTGAATACGTTGTTGATTTTATCCCAAAAATAAAAGTTGAGTTGGTGTTACCGGACGAACTGGTTGAAAAAGCTGTTGAAACAATAGTCAACGCTGCAAGAACCGGAAGAATTGGAGATGGAAAGGTCTTTATCTATCCTGTTGAAGATGCTGTAAGGATTAGAACAGGAGAAAAAGGTGAAAGTGCACTCTAAAAACCTGACGGAGGTTCTGAATATGAAAAAAAGTTTTTTAAAAAGTCTGTCAATTGCCCTAATACCGGCAGTAGCCTTAGCCGGAGAGAAACCGACCCTTAACAGCGGTGATACCGCATGGATGTTGATAGCAACAGCCCTGGTGATGCTTATGACTCCTGCAGGACTTGCCCTCTTTTATGGAGGAATGGTTAGAAGCAAGAACATACTGAACACTATCGGTATGAGCTTCCTAGCCTACTGTGTGGTATCCGTTGTTTGGGTCCTCTGGGGTTACACTCTGGCGTTTGGTCCGGATGTAAGCGGAATAATCGGTAATCTGGATAAGTTATTCCTCAAAGGAATAACTCCTGAAACTCTAAGCGGGACAATCCCGGAGTTTCTCTTCGTAGCATTTCAGGGAACTTTTGCAGCAATAACTGTAGCTCTGGCAAGTGGAGCGGTTGTTGAAAGGCTTAAGTTCTCAACCTGGCTGGTCTTCTCTGTAATCTGGGCAACTGTGGTTTACGCTCCTGTAGCCCACTGGGTATGGGGTGGAGGTTTCTTAGCCCACGATGGAGCTCTTGACTTTGCAGGTGGAACTGTTGTCCACATAAACGCCGGTATAGCCGGTCTCGTTTTGGCACTGCTCCTTGGAAAGAGAAAAGGATACGGAAGGACAGCTTTCTTCCCTTCATCTGTAGTACTAACAGTTTTAGGCGCTGCACTCTTATGGTTCGGATGGTTCGGATTCAACGCCGGCTCTGCTCTGGCAGCCAACGGCTCTGCTGCAACTGCTCTCCTCGTTACAAACGTTGCAGCATCAATAGCAGCTATTTCATGGATGGTTACAGAGTGGATTTTCCTTAAAAAGCCCACTCTCCTGGGAGCTGCTTCTGGAGCTGTTGCAGGACTTGTTGCTATTACACCTGCCGCCGGGTTTGTTGATGTTTTTGGAGCTCTCCTAATAGGGCTGGTTTCGGGAATTTTAGGATGGATGGGAGTTTTTGTAATTAA
>JALTBO010000064.1 GCA_027075275.1 Desulfurobacteriaceae bacterium | reverse complement strand
GCACTCTTTACCTTTCCTCTAAGCTTTTCTATCTTTTCTAAATACTCGGCAAGGCGTTTTAGGGTTTCCTCAAGTGTTCCTGCCTCTTCAGCAGCTCTTACCATTGAAACGTAAAGGTCTCCAAAAACGTTTCTGTACTTGGAGAGAGCCGTTGAGAACTTACCTCCCTCTTCTATATAAGTTGCTACATCGTCTACTATCTGTTTAAGTCTTTTGTTGGGTACTTGATCTTTTATGACTCTTAAGGCCTGAACTAAGGGAATTCCTGCGTGGATCATGGCGTAGAGCTGACGGGTGAAGATAAGAAGGTCGCGAAGAGTTATACGGTTGAGGAAGGGAACGTCAAAGCTCTTTTTAAACAGGGATTTGTCTTCTGAGAGCTTTTCTACTACAACAACTCCACGGCTTAAGAGGAGCTCCTTAGCAGCGTCAATACTGTCTGCTTCTACAAGCCCTCTCCTTCTCCTGTTCAGAACGTCTCTGCCAACGTATCTGTAAACGGCCATTAGAAACCTTTGGAAAGTGATTTTATCAGGGATTCAAGCTCTTTATGGTCTGGCGATACTCTTTTAGCTTCTTCAATATCTATAAGGCCACTTGTGTAGAGCTCCGCCAGATGCTGGTTCAGAGTAATCATTCCTGTTGCAGCCTGACCTGTCTGCATCATTGAGTATATTTGATGGAGTTTATTCTCTCTGATAAGGTTCCTTATAGCAGGTGTCGGTATAAAGACCTCTACAGCTGCTACCCTGCCCTTACCATCTTTCCTCTTTAAGAGCTTCTGAGCTACTGTTCCAACAAGAACGAAAGAGAGCTGTGTTCTTATCTGAGCCTGCTTTTCAGCTGGAAATACGTCTACTATACGGTTTATCGTTTCAACTGTTGAGTTTGTGTGGAGTGTTGAGAAGACAAGGTGACCGGTTTCAGCTGCTGTAAGGGCTGCCTCTATGGTTTCCGGATCCCTCATCTCACCAACTAAGATAACGTCTGGATCTTCACGGAGGGCTGAACGGAGAGCCCTGGCAAAACTCTTTGTATCGTTTCCCAGTTCCCTCTGAGTAACCAGAGACTTGCTGTGCTCGTAGACAAACTCTATTGGATCTTCAATTGTTATTATGTGATAGGGGTAGGTGTCGTTGATAATTTTGAGGAGAGAAGCAAGGGTTGTTGACTTACCGGAACCTGTTGGACCAGTAACAAGAACGAGACCTTTATCTTTATGGGCAAAATTTTCTATAACTTTTGGTAAGCCGAGTTTGTCAAAGCTGGGAATGTCAAACGGAATGAGCCTGAAAGCAGCAGCTAAAGACTGCCTCTGGAAGTAGGCATTTCCCCTGAAGCGGGCAACTCCTTTTATTCCAAAGGAGAAGTCGAGCTCCCAGTCCTCTTCAAGCCTTTTTTTCTGGAGATCTGTAAGAACGCTGTAGATTAAGCGTTTCGTATCTGCCGGAGTAAGGATACCGTATTCGTTTAAAGGAACAAGATCTCCCATTATCCTTATACGGGGAGGACTGCCGGGAGCAATGTGAAGGTCGGATCCCTTCCTCTCAACAACCTCTTTAAGAAGCTGAAGCATTGTTACGTTACTCTGCATCTTTACCCCCGGCTGATTATAACAAACCCTAACGGTTTCAAGTTTTAACTATTTTGAAAGTAGAAAACTACGAGGAAAATTATCCCAACTATGATTCTGTAAACGCCAAAAGGGATAAAGCTGTGGTGTTTTACATAACCTAAAAGCCACTTAACTGCAAAGAAAGCCGATACAAAGGCTGTTATAGCTCCCACCAAAAGTAGTTTGAAGTCTTCAACGTTGATGGAGTTAAAGTTTTTAAACAGCTCAAAGCCGGTAGCCGCGAACATCGTCGGAATGGCAAGGAGGAACGAAAACTCTGTAGCAGCAGGTCTTTTCATTCCCAAGACCATTCCCCCTATTATGGTTGCGCCGGAGCGGGAGGTTCCGGGAACCATTGCAAGGGACTGAAAGAGGCCGATTCCCACCGCTTTAAGATAACTTACCTTCTCTGGCTCTGATATGTGGTGCTCTTTTTCGCTGTGGAGGAGCTCCACCAGTATGAAGATAACACCCCAGATTATCAGCATAGAGGAGACGACAACGGGATTAAAGAGTTTTTCAATATAGTGGTGGAGTGCTAAACCCAGTATTCCGGTAGGTATAAAGGCAGCTATGAGCTTTTTCCAGAG
>JALTBO010000063.1:8716-28184 GCA_027075275.1 Desulfurobacteriaceae bacterium | reverse complement strand
TGATGCAGCGGGTTCTATGGTGGATAGTATTTGGAATTTTTATAGCTGTAATTGTTCTGGGAATATTCCTATTCAGCTTAGTTATTGCCGCACACCCTGAAGCGGCAGCTTTCGTTATTGGATTCTTAGGCTTCTGGCTCTTTGCCAACAGGCTCATCTTCGGCTACGGTGGAATTGCAAATGCAGCTAAAGCATTTTTAGATGGGGAAATTCCCGATAAGTCCGAAATCGCGCAGAAGATAGCCAAAAGCCCTGAAGCTGCACAGCTCCAGAAACTTGAGGATCTAAGCGTTGCAGCTCTACTTTCCATGTGGCTCAGCTCTTTAGAGCCCTTTAAGTACGCCTACTACTTAGGGTTTTTCTTAGTTTTCCTCATCGCAGCCCTCTTTGAGCTGAACATCATCTCTTCAATAGTAATAGGACCAGTAGCCGAAGCTGTAACGCTCGGAGCTGCTATTCCTACCCTCCTTGTCTGGGGACTGGAGCTCCTTGCCGGCTACTACGTGGGGCAGGCCCTTGTAAAGGCCGTTAAAGAGCTAGGAGAAGAAGCTGAAGCTCAGAACCAGGAAGGCCAGCAATCTCAGTAATTTCTACTTTGAACCTATCGGGGGGAAGGCGGTAAGTCCTCCCCTCTTTTCTTTTTATGGTTAAATTTTCTGTGAAACTACAGAAGGAGGAGAGAGATGGAGGACTTCATCAGCAGGAACTACAGGTACGACTTCTCAATGTGCAGCGAACCGGTTGAGCTGGTTGCAGACGACTACGATATGAACGAGTTCTTTGATAGGCTTATAGGCCTTTTAGAGCCTGCTCCTGAGGAGGGGGAAAGGATTGAGTGCCCCTACTGCGGAGCTCCCCTCATGACCATATACCCGGACAGGTTAGAGGAAACCGAACAGGAAGTTTACTTGGGAGAGGAAGAGGAACCTTTGGTTGACCTGATTGAGATGGTTGAGGAGCTTGTTAAAGAGAGAAAATTCAGAACCGTTATAGATGCAAGGGAGCTCTACGGAGAGTGTAGAAAGTGTGGAAATACCTACGCAGCCTTAAGGTTTGTTATTCCGGTAACTAAGAACTTTGACTCTGTAGATGAGCTGAGGGAATTCCTGAAAAGGGCGAAAGAGGAGGGAGACAGGGAGTACTACTTCAGGGAGCTCCCCGACGTTGCCTTTATAGGAACCCGCTATTTGTACGCCGGAGAGGAGATATGGGAGGTAGAAACCCTTCCCTTTGCATTTGACGAGAACATTGAGTTTACCTGCGTATTCAAGAAACTCTACGATATGGTGATGGCGGAGGAGGTATGAGAAGACTCCCCGTTGTTGCGATAGTCGGAAGGCCAAACGTCGGTAAGTCCTCACTTTTCAACAGGCTACTTGGGAAAAAGGTGGCAATAATAGACGACACTGCAGGAGTAACGAGGGACAGAATAGTTCAGGAGGCAGATTTAGACGACCACACAGTTCTCTTAGTTGACACAGGGGGAGTTGATACAACAGGAAAGGTTCACGAGTTTGCAAAGGAGACGACAGAGCAGGCTAAAAGGGCGATGGACGAGGCCGACGTAATCGTCTTCGTGGTTGATGGGAAAGAGGGGGTAACCCCTTTAGACGAAGAAGTTGCAAGGATTCTGAGGAAGTGGGAAAAGCCGGTAATTGTGGCCGTTAACAAGGTTGATGAACCCTTTATGGAAGACCTTATCTACGATTTCTACAGGTTAGGCTTTGAAGAGGTTATCCCCATCTCTGCAATCCACAAGATAGGAATTCCAACCCTGATAGAGAAGATATTAGAAAAGCTCCCGAAAGACCTTAAGGAAGCGGCGAGGAAGGAGCACGAGAAGAAAGAGAGGAGAGAGAAGGCCGAAAGGCTCATCTCCGGAGAGGAGAGCGAGGAGCTCCACAAGCTCTCAGAAGACCTTGCAGCCGGAAAGGAGTATGAGATAGAGGAAGAGGAGAAGGAGCCCATAAAGGTTGCAATAGTTGGAAGGCCAAACATGGGCAAATCTACCCTCTTAAACGCCCTTGTTGGAGAGGAGAGGGCGATAGTCAGCGACGTTCCCGGAACGACAAGGGACGCAATAGACACCTACGTAAAGATTGGAGACGACGAGTTCATCTTTATAGACACCGCCGGAATAAGGCGGAGAGGGAAGATAAAGGACATTGAATACTACTCGTATCTTCGGGCTTTAGACGCAATAGACAGGGCGGACGTTGTCGTTCTTTTAGTTGACGCAGAGGAAGGCCCTACAGACAGGGATGCGAAAATCGCCGGAATAGCCCTTGAGAAGTTCAAGCCCATAATCATCGCAGTAAACAAAATAGATAAGCTGAAAAGCGAAAAGGACTGGGAAAGAATACACAGAGAATTAGATCTTACTTTTGACTTTATCCCTTATGCTCCAAGGGTCTTCATCTCAGCCAAAGAAAAGAAAGGGTTAAAGGAGCTCCTCAAGCAGATAAAAGACGTTTACAGGCAGTATACGAAGAAGGTGAGAACGGGAGAGTTCAACAGGGTTCTCCAGAAGCTGATGGAGATCCACCAGCCCCCTGTCTATAAGAACAAAATTGTCAAAATCTACTACGGAACACAGGTTAAAACAAAGCCACCGACGTTCCTGCTCTTCTCAAACTACCCTGAGGGGATTCCAAAGTCCTTCAGGCGCTTTTTAGAGAACAGGATAAGGGAAGCCTTTGGGTTCAACAAAATTCCTATCAGAATTGTATTTAAGAAGAGGAGTTAGGAGGGATTATGAAGGTCTTAGGAATAAACGGCTCACACAGGAAAGGGTCAACACTCATCCTTTTAGAAGAAGCCTTTAAAGAGCTTGAGGGTTTTGACACTGAGATAATCTCCCTCTCTGACTACGTCCTTGAGTACTGTAAGGTCTGCAACGCCTGTAAGAGGAACGGGGGAATCTGTGTAGTTAAAGACGGGTATGAGGAGATAGCTCAAAAGATGAAAGAGGCCGACGCAATCATTATTGGCTCTCCGGTCTACTTCGGTTCAATCACGGGAATGCTGAAGACCCTCTTTGACAGGTCAAGGACTCTAAGGGTCAACTGGGAGCTGAAGGACAAGGTCTGTGCCGCAATTGCCGTTGGGGCGACAAAGCACGGCGGTCAGGAGCACACGCTTCAGGCGATCCACGCCTGGGCGCTTATCCACGGAATGATCTTAGTCGCAGACTCAGATCCAACGGCACATTTCGGGTGTGCAGCTGTTGCAAAGCAGGTTGACGACCAGTTTGAGATTGACGAGTGGGGTTTAAAAACGGCAAGGAGCGTTGGAAAGAGGGTAAGGGAGGTTCTGAACCTCATTAAGGGAAGCCGTTGATAGTTCTTGGAACAAGCGGTTTCTTCTACAGGGACTGGAAGGGTGTCTTCTACCCGGAAAATTTGCCTATGAGCCAGTGGCTACTTTACTACGCAGAGCACTTCAACGGTTTAGAAGTGAACTCAACTTTTTATAGGCTTCCCGTTAAGTCCTCAATCAGAAACTACCGTAAGGTTCCGCTCAAATACGTATTCAAGCTCTACAGGGGAATAACTCACTACAGAAAGCTGACGGAAGAGAACGTTAAGCCTTTCCTTACTGTAAAGGAAATACTGAAAGAGAAATTTGTCTGCCTTCTGGGTCAGTTTCCAAGGAGCTTTTCCTACAGCGAGAAGAACACTGAGTTTCTCAACAGAACAGTTGAAATTTTCAGGAAAGAAGGAATTGACGTAGCCGTGGAGCTCCGCAGTCCAACCTGGAAAGAACACCTCAGCGAGGTTGAAACAACTGTTGTCTGTTCAGATTTTCCAGAGAGTTTGGGCTGGCTGAAGGAGTGCAGGGAAACGGAAAAACTCTCGTACTTCAGGTTCCACGGCAGAGAGCGTTTATACAGGAGCTCCTACACCGAAGATGAGCTTAAAGAGATTGTAGAGAGGATAGAAAGGAGCTCCTCTGAAGTTAAGTGCATTTTCTTCAACAACACGGCAGGGGGAATCGGAGCTCTAAACGCACTGAAGCTGAAGGAACTCTTAGGACTTAACGGTGGAGAGGAGGAAAATTAAAAAAGAGACCAGCGTAATGGTGGCTCCTGAAGGAGCGTCTAATGCAAACGAAGTTAGCATTCCTAAAAAACCTGAAAGGACTCCAAAGAGAAGGGACAGAGTGAAATACTGGCCGTAGCTCTTAGAGAGCCTAAAGGCTGAAGCTGAAGGGACAACAAGGAGGGAGAAAACCAGGAGAGCTCCCACCGCCTTAAGGGAAAAAGTAACAACAGCGGCAATGAGAAGGTTCATCAGGAAGGTAATAAGCTCAACTCTGTAGCCTGAAGCCTTTGCAATTTCCTCGCTGAAGGTTATCAAGTAGATTTCCCGCCACAGGAAAGTGAAAAAGAGAGAAACCGCAACGGTTAAAACCAATAAGACCAACAGATCCTGAGTCTCAACAGAGAGAGGACTTCCAAAGAGGTAAGAAAGGACAGAAGAACCGTAAGCGTTTGAAAGGCTCAAGAAGAGAACCGCCAGAGCCATACTGGTTGCAAAGAGGACTCCCATTCCAACGTCAAAGTGGAAACCTTTTCGCCTCAGGTACCAGATAACGGCAGAGGCAACAACAGTAAAAAGAAGTGCCGTTAGAAGAGGTGAAAAACCTATCAGAAAGCCAAAGGCCACTCCCGAGAAAGCAACGTGGGCAAGGCCTGCCCCGGCAAAGCTCATTTTCCTAAGAACCACGTATGAACCAACGGCAGAGCAGACAAAACCGCTGAGAATTGAAGCTACAAGCGCCCTGACTCCAAAATCATAACCGAGAAAAAGGAAGGGATTTGAAACCATCTCAACTATTCGCCCTGTTCAGAGTTACTGGAATCCCCTTTCTCTTTCAGCTTTTTCAAGTACTCCTGCGCCTTTTTATGTTTAACAACGTCTCCCGTTTTGTAGTAAATGGCATACTCGGCAATGTTCGTTGCGTGGTCTCCAACCCTCTCCAAAGACTTAACAACAAGTATGAGACGAACAGCAGCAGCAGCGTTCTCAGGGTTCTTCTGGGAAATTTCAACCAGCTCGTCAAAGAGCCTATCGTAGAAGCTGTCAACAATGTCGTCTTTATCTATTATTTCTTTCGCAAGCTCAACGTCTCCTCTTAAAAGTGCCATAACAGAGTCTTTAAGCATCTCAGAAACTATCTTCAGCATTCTGGGAAGGTCTACGTAGGGCTTTATAGGTGGAACTTCGGAGAGCCTTATGGCTGTTTCACAGATGTCCCTTGCAAGGTCACCTACCCTCTCAAGGTCAACGATGCTCTTTAAGATTGAAACAACAAACCTTAAGTCTGCAGCCTCTGGGGAGTAGAGGGCAAGGATACGGACACATCTCTCTTCAATCTCAAGCTCTTTTATGTCTATAAGCCTATCAAACTGGTAGGTAGCCTTTGCCTTTTCAGGATCCCTTTCCATAAGGGATTCCATTGCATCGTTAATAATCTTTCTGGCCATGTCAGCCATTTCTATAAAGCTTTTCTTCAGCTCGTCAAGGTCTGCTATGTAGCGCTCTATCATTTACCCCTCCAGTTGATTGTAAAGTGCAGAGATTAAAACGTCTAAGGCCAATTCTACTCTCTCCTCCCTTAACAGTTTCTTAAAAGTTGAGAGCTCTTTCAAAATTTCATCGGCAAGGAAGAGTAAATCTTCAAATCCTTCAGGTTCGTTTGCCCTGTAGTAGACAAGCCTTTTCAGGAATGGAATCAGGTAGTTCTGGGATATGTAAAAGAAAGTCTGTCTGTTCTTCTCAGGAACAGGTCTTTCAAGGAGGCACTCAAGGTAGGAGAGCTTCTCCTCCTCAGGATACCCTAAAAGGGAGTTTTTAACTGAGGAGACAAATCTGCGGAGCTCCCCTCTCTTTGTCTCAATTCTAAACTCCCTGTTCACGCTCCACCGGGGGAAAATTCCCTCTACAAACCGCCGGGCTTCCTCTTCAAACGGGAAAAACTCATCTTCTCTGCCAAAATTACAGCAGCCCATTAAACTTTCTCCTCCTTCACAGGCCTTGAGAGGAGCTCCACCATAATTTCTTCAGGGTCTTTCCTTTCATAAATAATCTTATAGACAGCCTCCGAAATTGGCATCTCTAAAAGGAGCTTTTTAGCAAGCTCCACAACCGCCTTTACCGTATAAACTCCCTCAACAACCTGTTTCCCTCCAAATTCTCTGCCTTCAGCAACAGCTAAACCGAACTGTCTGTTCCTTGAAAGGTCTCCGGTGCAGGTTAAAACAAGGTCTCCAACCCCTGAAAGGCCGTAAAAGGTTTCCTCTTTTGCTCCAAGGGCTTTTCCCAACCTCTTTATCTCGTGGAGCCCCCTCGTTATAAGGGCTGCCCTGGCGTTGTTCCCAAGCCCCATTCCGTCTGAAATACCGGTTGCTATGGCTATCACGTTCTTGAGAGCTCCCCCGAGCTCCACTCCCAAAACATCTGATGAGGCGTAAAGCCTGAAAGTAGGAGTATTGAGCTTTTTCACCGCACTAAGAGCTCTCTCTGAACTTACGTTCGCAATAACAGCAGCAGCAGGCAATCCGGAAGCTATTTCTCTGGCAAAGGTAGGGCCAGAAAGAACGTAGTAGTTGTCAAGAGAACCAAAAATTTCGGAAAACCTCTGAGAGAGGGTCTTTAAACTCTCAATCTCTATCCCTTTACTTGCACAGACAACAGGTCTGGAAACAAGGAACTCCCTATACTCCTTCCAGAAAGAAGAGGTAAACTGAACAGGAATAACAGAAAAGATAAAACCTGCCTCTGAAACCGCCTCCTCAACAGAAGTTGTAGCTGAAACAGTTTCAGGATACTTAAATCCTTTAAGAAATACAGGGTTCTCCCTTTCTCTGTTTATGGAATCGGCAACCTCCCGTTCCCTGCACCACTGAACAACCTCAAAACCACTCCTTCCAAAGTGAACTGAAAGAGCAGACCCCCAGCTTCCCGAACCTAAAACGGCCAGCTTCACTTTTTCACCTCAACAAACCGGTCTCCCTCCCTTTTAAAGATACCAGAAACCAGAACTCCCTTTTCTTTCAGGTAATTCAGAAGTCCGTCTAAATCCTCCTCCCTAACTAAAACCCCCACACCACATCCCTCAAATATCTCATCGGGAATGGGGATAGAAACCGCTTTAAACCCACCGAGATACTTCTCAGCCTTTAAACCTTCGGGAATTGAAGGGAAAGCTATACAGTATTCGTACCTATTGAAGAGACCGGTAGCTTTTAGGAAAAACTCTTTTGCATGAAGCCTCACTCCAGTTGCAATAAAAAAGAGCTTCTCACTAAGACCCTTAGCTTCAGCCATTACTCTCCTCTTTAAGCTTTTTAAGGGCTAAAATCCCCTCGTAGAATATCCAGAGGGCAAGAAGAACCTGAACAAGAGCAGCAACTCCTATAACTGTAAACTTCCACTTAACAAAAAGCATAATAAGAGCCCAGACCGTAATAACGGCCATAAAGAGTGATGGAATTCCAGGAACAAACCAGTACTTCCCCCTTCCCGTCTTTATCATCCAGACCATAACAACGAAAAGAGAAAGGGCAGCAATCAACTGATTCGTTGCCCCAAAAACAGGCCAGAGGGCCTTCCAGACGGGAAGGAGCTTACCTGTTGCAGGGTCTTTATACTTCATAAAAACCAGAAAGGCCGGAATGATGAGAGAAATACCGGTAGCCACAAAGCGGTTTGTAATTCCTGTAAGCTCTGTAAAGACGTATCTTGCAAGCCTCGTTCCTGTATCTGTGCTGGTTAAGACAAAAGAAGAAAGGGCGAGCATTCCAAAGGCAACGCCCACATTTTCAGGAATTCCAAGAACAGACATAAAACGGCCAACACCGGTTCCGTAGATGGCTGCAACGTTCTTTTTAAGAATGTGGAACTCCGGAAATGTAAGTATCAGAACGAAGATAACAGACATAACAGCAACAAGCCCTTCTAAGAGCATTGCTCCGTAGCCAACGGGTAGGGCATCTGTCTCCTTATCAAGCTGCTTAGAGGTTGTTCCGGAACCAACCAAAGAGTGGAATCCGGAGATTGAGCCACAGGCTATAACAACGAAGAGGAGGGGAACTAAAGGCCCTATATCGCTGTTAAATCCTAAGTAAGCAGGAATGTGGGGCTGGAATTTGCCGAAAGAGAAAAGGATTCCAAGGCCTGCACCTATAACGGCACCGTAGAGGAGAAAGCTTGAGAGGTAGTCCCTGGGCTGGAGGAGTATCCAGACGGGAGTTACTGAGGCAACTGCAACGTAAATGAGAAGAATGATGTTCCAGACTGCCGGAGAGAGGTTTATGGGGAAAAGCTGGCCGACGTAAACGGCGATGTAGACAAGGGCAACGAAAATCAGCGTAGCCCACTTGAGGGAGAGGCCGAACCTGTAGACGGAAATTCCAAACAGAATGGCCAGAAAGATGTAGATAACCGCAGAGGTTGCAACTCCTCCACCGATGGGAAGGAGGGAGACAATTTTGCCGCCCTCAACCAACGGAACCTTAGCGTTAAAGGTTATCTGGGCAACATTTATAAAAACGGCAACAACGTAGAGAAGGGCAAGCCAGATGAAGAGTTTAAACAGGAATCCTGCTCTTTTGGAAAGGTATCTGCCTCCAATCTCTGCAATTGACTTTGCCATGTTACGAACGGAGGCAACGATGGAGCTCATATCGTGGACGCCGCCTATGAAGACGTTTCCGATTAGAATCCAGAGGTATGCAGGAAGCCATCCCCATGATGAAGCAGCAGTTATGGGACCAACAATAGGACCTGCTCCAGCAATTGAGGAAAAGTGGTGGCCTAAGAGAACGGGAGCAGGAGCTGGAACGTAGTCAACGCCGTCCCTTAGCTCGTGGGCCGGAGTTTTAGCATCCTTCTTCAGTCCAAAAACTTTATCCCTCAAAAACCTTCCGTAAGTGAAGTAAGCTATCAGCAGAACAGCCGCAGCAACAACAAAGAGGAGAGTTATCATCTCATCCCTCCAGCTCCAAGTAAGGTAATTATCTTACAACAAGGATGAAAAAGTAGAAAAAAAAGAGTGAAAAGAGGGGGAGCTCCCCCAAAATCAGCAGTTAACAGGAATGATATTTCTGTGAAGCCCCAACTTCTTAGGGTCAATCCCGAGAGCTAAACCGACAAGCTGCGGAACGTGGAGAACAGGCATTTTAAAGTTCTCTCCTACCTCTTTGAGAGCTCTTGACTGGTTTGCGTCAAGGTTCATGTGGCAGAGAGGACAGGGAGTTGTGATACAGTCAGCTCCACACTTTTTAGCGTCTAAAAGGTTCAACCCTGTAAGCTTCAAACTCATTTTAGGAGCTGGCCAGAAAGCGTGAAACCCACAGCACTCAAGCCTTCTCTCTCCAGAAGCAGGCTCAGCCCCCAGAGCCCTTATGATTTTCTCAAGGGATTGAGGGTTCTCAGACGGTTCAAAACCTAAAACGCTCTCAGGCCTTACAGTGTGGCATCCGTAGTACGGATAAACCTTCATTCCTGAAAGGGGCTTAACAACTCTCTCTTTAAGCCCTTCCTCTCCAAACTCCTCTAAGAGAACCCAGTGGAAGTGTTTAACGTCAACACTTCCCTTATACTCAAGCCCAGCTTCAGAGAGAATTTCGTTTACCTCTTTTTTCAGGTCTTCATCGTTATCAAGTAGGTACTTTGTCCTCCTCAAAACCAAAAGACAGGTGCTACAAACGGTCACTATGTCCAGACCTTCCTTTTCTGCGTATGCGAGGTTCCTCGCATTAACGGCAAGGTCAACTGCCTCTTTAACTTCTTCCAGAACTCCAGCACCGCAGCAGCTGAACTGGGGAAGTTCAACAAGCTCTATTCCTAATTTCTCTGCAACAGCAACCGTTGACTCGTAGAGTTCCTTTGAGGCTCCCTTAGCAGCACATCCCGGATAAAAGGCATATTTCCCCATTATTCCACCTCCATAGCTGCCTTCATCACTTTGACAAGAGTTTCATGTTCGGCAATCGGCTTCATAACTGGCGAGTGGGCCTTCCCTTTGAGGATCATCTTTATCCCAACAGGCAGGTTCTCAAGAACACCCTTAATTCCCTTAGTTCTAAGGGGAAGGAGAACCTCGTTGAGCATTCCAGACTCAAGAAGGGACTTATAAAAGGCCATAACGTGCCTTGCCCCTGGGTTGTCTTTCAGGCCAACATCTATGGAAAGACCTCGCAGTTTCATAATCCCATCAACGGGAGAGATGTGTTTGGGGCAGACGTCTGCACACTTGTTACAACGAACGCAGTTCCACATATCAAAAGCGTAGCCAATTTTTGACCTTTCAGCCTTCAGGGCATCTCTGGGGTCAACTGCAAACCTGTAAACTCTTGCAAGCTGGAAGGGACCGCCGTAGTTCTCATCAAGCTGAGTAGCCGTACAGGACGAGAAACAAGAAGTGCAGAGAATACAGTCTGTAAAGGAGTCAAACTTTTTAAGCTCATTTGGATAAACTCTACTTTCCTCATCTAAGGTTTTTGGAACAACATCAGGGTCTGGAACTAACCAGGGCTTCATTTCTTCCATTCTCTTTAAGGGCTTATCCCAGTTAACAATCAGATCTCTTATAACTTCCATATTATCAAGGGGTTCAAGAGTTAAAGTATCCGTTCCAAACTTATCAAGCTCGTTGAAAACCTGGGTTTTGCAGGCAAGTTTTGGGAAACCGTTTACCTTAACGGCACAGGAGCCACAGATTGCGCTCCTGCAGAAAGCCCTGAAGGAAAGGGTTGGATCCTGAGTATCCTTTATCTGCTGAAGGGCCTCAAGAACTGTCATACCCTTTGAAACAGTTAACTTATACTCCTGGTAGTAAGGCTTTTCGTCCCTTTTAGGGTTAAAACGCTTTATTCTGAAAAGGACTTCTCTCTTTTCCATTCTTTCCCCCTTAGTACTTCCTCTCCTCAGGCTGGTATTTTGTGATTACAACAGGCTTCCACGAAAGACGGAGCTCCCCATCCTCTCCTCTCTCAATGATTGAGTGTTTCAGGAAGTTCTCATCGTCCCTCTTCGGATAGTCTGTTCTGTAGTGAGCTCCCCTGCTCTCTTTCCTCTCTATGGCGGGAAGAACTATCGCCTCGGCAATATCAACAAGGTTCAGGAACTCTAAAGTCTGCTGAAGGTTAGTGTTGAAGGTTCTTTCCCCGTCATAAACCTTTAAGTGCTTAGCCCTCTCTTTAATCTCTCTAACCCTTTCAAGGGCTTCCTTCATCTTCTTCTCTTCCCTGAAAATACCCGCCCCGTAACTCATAACATCACTTAGCTCACCCCTAAGGTCTGACAATTTCTCCTTACCATCTGCAGAGAATAGACTGTCAATCCTTTCTTCCTCTCTCTTAACCTCAGACTCGTCAAAGGGAGCAAAACCAACTTCTGAAACGTAGTTAACAGCATCCTCACCGGAAAGTTTCCCGAAAACAACTATGTCAAGGAGGGAGTTTCCACCTAACCTATTTGCGCCGTGAACGGAGATGCAGGCACACTCACCTGCGGCGTAGAGCCCTTTAATCGGAGTCCTTCCAAACTTATCTGCGTCAATTCCGCCCATTGAGTAGTGGGCAGTCGGCCGAACAGGAATGGGCTCCTCTATTGGGTCAACACCTTCAAAGTCAATGGCCAGCTCCCTTATCTGAGGAAGCCTTTCAAGTATCTTTTTCTTTCCAAGGTGCCTCAAGTCAAGGTAGACAAACTCGTTCCCCTCATCGTCTTTAAAGCCCCTTCCCTCCATTATTTCAGTCTCTATAGCTCTTGAAACCATATCCCTCGGAGCGAGCTCCATCTTCTCGGGAGCATACCTCTTCATAAAACGCTCGCCTTCTTTGTTAACCAGATACCCACCCTCTCCACGGGCACCTTCTGTGACAAGAATTCCCGTTCTCCTCAGTCCCGTGGGGTGAAACTGGACAAACTCCATATCCTTTAAAGGTAAACCGGCCCTTAGAACGGCAGCGGTTCCATCTCCGGTATTGCCGAGGGCGTTTGAAGTTCTGTTCCAGTAAACCCTTGCATGACCACCTGTTGCAAGAATTACAGCCTTTGCCCTGATTCCGTGAATCTCTCCAGTCCTCAAGTCCATCGCAACAACGCCAGAGACCCTCTCTCCGTTGTGAAGAACTGATAGGAGGAACCACTCGTTAAGGAACTTCACTCCGTTTTTCAAACACTGCTCATAGAGAGTCTGAAGCATAACGTGACCCGTCTTATCGGCAGCGTAGCACGTTCTCGGGAAGGAAGCTCCACCAAAGGGCCTTTGTGCAATTCTCCCATCTTTGAGCCTTGAGAATGGAAGACCCATATGCTCCATTTCTCTTATGATCTTTGGAGCCATTTCACACATTAGTTCAACAGCGTCCTGATCAGCTAAAAAATCACTTCCCTTTACCGTATCGTAGGCGTGTTTCTCAGGGCTATCAGGAGCAACGTTTCCCAGAGCAGCATTTACTCCTCCCTGAGCTGCCCCTGTATGGGAACGGGTAGGGTAAACTTTAGAAAGGACAGCAACAGATAAACCTTTTCTCTTACTTGTTTCAAGAGCAGCATAGAGCCCTGCTCCTCCAGCTCCAACAATCAAAATATCAAACTGAATCATAGAGCCTCCTTATGCTTAAAATTTCCTTTAATTCTTTTTTAGTTCTAAGCAATTATAGAAAAATTGTAAAAAAGATTTTAAGTAAAGTAACCAAAGGAAAAGAAAACAGCTTTTCTTAAAACTGTAAAAATTTTGTAAAATTTACGTTGTATCCTAATCTTTATAAAATGCACATAAACTTATTTTTCTGGAGGTTTCCTGTATGGTAGAGCTTGACTACGATATAGTAATCGTGGGAGGCGGAGGAGCAGGCCTTTACGCAGCCCTTTGGGCAGCAGAAAACACAATACTAAAAGTAGCTGTAATGACAAAAGTCTATCCAACCCGTTCCCATACTGGAGCTGCAGAGGGTGGAATTAACGCCGTTTTAACCCATTCTGTAGGAGATAGCCCCGAGGCCCACGCATACGATACGGTAAAGGGAAGCGATTTCCTGGCTGACCAGGATGCCGTTGACATAATGTGCAAGATGGGAGCCGCCGTTATATACGATATAGCCCACAGAGGAGTTCCCTTCTCAAGGCGGCCAGACGGAAGGATTGCCCAGAGGCCGTTCGGCGGAGCCTCCTTCCCGAGAACGTGCTACGCTGCCGACAAAACAGGCTTCTACATACTCCAAACCCTCTACGAACAATGTCTTAAGAACAACGTTACATTCCTAAACGAGTGGTTTCTTCTTTCAATAATCCACAACGGTGAAAAGGTAGAGGGAATAACTGCCTGGGACATAAGGAACGGCGGCGTTCACCTCATAAAGACAAAAGCAGTAATTCTCGCAACCGGAGGACACGCAAGGGTTTACTGGAACAGAACCTCAAACGCCCTCGGTAATACTGGAGACGGAACCGCTGCCGCTCTAAGGGCTGGTTTGCCTTTGAAGGATATGGAGTTCATTCAGTTCCATCCGACGGGGCTTGCAAAAACGGGAATTCTTGTTACAGAAGGTGCCCGGGGAGAGGGTGGATACTTGAGGAACAAAGATGGTGAGCGTTTTATGAAAAGGTATGCCCCTGAGAAGATGGAGCTTGCACCAAGGGACATCGTTGCAAGGGCTATCCAGACGGAGATAGATGAAGGAAGGGGATGTGGACCAAACGGCGACTACATCTGTTTAGACCTCACACACCTTGGAGAGGAGAAGATAAACGAAAGGCTACCTCAAACGAGGGAACATGCAATCCTATACGAGGGAGTTGACCCGGTTAAGGAGCCGATTCCCATTGCTCCAACTGCCCACTACTCAATGGGTGGAATTGACGCAGATAAGTTTGGAAGGACTCCGATTAAAGGGCTCTACGCCGCAGGTGAGTGCGCCTGCATCTCCGTTCACGGTGCAAACAGGTTAGGCGGAAACTCCCTACTTGACGTTCTGGTTTACGGAAGGCTTACAGCCCTTGAAGCAGTTAAATACGCAGATGAAGCTCCAGAGACAAACCCATCTGTTGCAAAGGCGAAGGACGATGAGAAGAGAATACTGGAGCTTATGGAAGCAGATGGAAAGGAAAAGGTTGCCGATCTAAGGAGAGAATTGGGCAACGTTATGATGAAGCACTTCGGCGTTTTCAGGGAAGAGAAGTCTATGAAAGAAGGGCTTGAGAAAATAATGGAGATTAAGGAAAGGGCCAAGCACGTTAAGGTTTACGATACAAGTAAGAAGTTCAACACAGACCTGATAACAGCCCTTGAGTTCTTAAACCTGGTTGACCTGGCTCCGGCCATTGCCGTTCCTGCAATAGAGAGGAAGGAAAGCAGGGGAGCTCACGCAAGGAAGGACTACCCGAAGAGGGACGATAAGAACTTCCTGAAGCACTCTGTTATTAAAAGGAAAGAGGATGGAACTTACGAGCTCTCCTGGAAGCCGGTAACGATTACAAAGTTCCCACCTGAGGAAAGGAAGTACTAAGGAGGAAGCTATGGAAACTGCCGTTTTACAGGTTTTTAGATACGACCCCGAGAAAGATCAAGCTCCTTACTACAAGGAGTACGAGGTTCCCGTTGAAGGAACGCTACTTAATGCCCTGTTGTATATAAAAGACAACTTAGACCCCACCCTCGCCTTCAGGGCTTTCTGCAGAAGTGAGGTGTGCGGTTCCTGTTCAATGAAGGTCAACGGGAAGACAAAACTTGCCTGTAAAACTCCCATGAAAGAGCTTGTTGAGACCTGGAAAGGTAAACCTTTACGGATAGAGCCTTTAAACCACATGAAAGTTATAAAAGATTTAGTTGTTGATATAGACAAACCTATTGAGAAGATGAAAACCCTTATTCCCTGGTTGGTTCCAGACCCGAGGGTCGTTCCTACAGACCCGATGCACGAGAGCATCATCTACCCTGAGGAGATGGAGGCCTACAAAGATCAAATCCACTGTATGCTCTGTTTCTCCTGTTACTCAGCCTGTGAGGCCGTTGCAGATAACGAGAGATACAGAGGGCCCTTTGCTTTTTCAAAGGCCTACAGGTTTCAGGTTGACAGGAGGGACATAGAAACCGCTAAAGAGAAGAGAATCAGGTACGCAATTTCTGGAGGGCTCTGGAGCTGTGTTCAGTGTCAGAAGTGTTTGTATGTTTGTCCTAAAGGGGTTAAACCCGCAGAGGACATACAGAACTTAAGAGGACAGGCCGTTAAGAAAGGGTTTACAGACAAACCAGGAGCCAAGAAGCTCAAGCACTTTGTTGACTGGATTTACGCTACAGGTCAGATCAACAGGCTCTACCTGCCTGAAGAGGTTTACGGGAACAAGGAAGCAAGGGAGAAACTTACAAAGGCTTACACTGAGATGGGTGTTGAGGTCTGGGAAGTTCCAAAGCCGACAAAAGGCCTTATGAAGTTCAGGGATATTTACCTTGAGATCCTATCTAAAGAAGACAAGGCGTTAGACCTTGACTACTCCCACGTAAGGAAGATTGACAAGATGGTAAGCGACATTTTCAAGGCCGACATCTGCACAATCGTTGACAAAGCCCACGAGGAGGGCAGGAGTTCACGGGGGTTAATCTCTAAGCTGAAAGGTCTTTTAGGAGGTCAGTAATGGTTAAAGTTGGCTTTTATCAGGGCTGCTGCTTTCAGGGGCAGGACGCCCACATGTTTGAGACTATGAAGGAGATGTTCAAGAGGATAGACGTTGACGTTGTTCTTTTAGAGGAAACAACCTGCTGCGGCGGGAACACAATTGACGAGGAGAACAGGAAGCTCTCTTACGCAATAAACGCCAGGAACATCGCCCTTGCAGAGAAAGAAGGCCTTGATATGCTCGTTTCGTGCAACACCTGTTACATGGTAATAGCAAAGGCAAAAAGGGCTCTTGATACGAACAAAAAGCTCAGGGATGAGATAAACGAGCTCCTTAAAGAGGAAGGGCTGGAATATAAAGGAACAAGCAAAATATACCACCTTTTAGACTTTTTCAGGGACGTTGTTGGCTATGAGAAGATAAAGAAGGCCGTTAAGAGGCCTTTAAAGGGATGGAAAGTTGCCGCTTACTACGGCTGCCACGTTCTCTACCCGAAAGAGATTGCTGTTGACAACAGCGACAATCCTTCATCTCTACAGGAGATACTGAAAGCCCTAGGAGCAGAAGTTATTGATGACTACGAAGGGAAAGATGCCTGCTGCGGGTACCACTCTTTTTATACAGATAAGTCAATGACTTTAAAGAAGCTAAACAGGATTTTAGGAGGAGTTAAGAAGGTTGGAGCTGACATAGTAGCTACTCCCTGCCCATTGTGTTTTAAATCTTTTGATATCTACCAAACAAACATGGAGAACCCGCCCAGGGTTCCGTCCTCTTTCCTGCCGGAGATTATGGCCTACGCATTCGGGATTGATAAAGATAAGTCTGGTCTTTCCCACCACTTGATTAAGGTTGAAAAGGAGTAGGGGAGCTCCCCCGCTCCCTCTTTTTCCTAATTTCTCTCTTTACTCTTTCCTTTTTCTCTGTAATATTTACAAAGGTCTTTCAGAGGGCACTTTTCACACTCAGGTTTCCTGGCCTTGCAAACTGTTCTTCCCAGTCTTATCAGATTGTAGTGGAAAACTCTGTTGAACTCTCCGTTAAAGTGGTTCTCCATAAACTCTGAGATCCTGTCTTTATCCCAGTTTTCCGGAAAAATTCCAAGCCTCCTTAAAACCCTGTAGCAGTGGGTATCTATAGGAAACGTGTTCTTGTTGAAGGCAAAGGTGAGAATTACCCTTGCAGTTTTTGAACCGATATACGGAAAAGAGGTAAGGAGTTTTATGGCTTCTTTCTCTGGGAGCTCCCTCAACCTCTTTTCAACCTCAGGCCAGTTTGAAATCAGCTCTTTAAGGGCCTTTGACTTCTGATTGAACATACCGCAGGGGCGGATTGCCGAGATTAACTTTTCCAAGGGGAGCTCCCCCACTTTAAGCAGGTTCCCACCTGTAACCTCTTTCAGGTTCTCAAGGCACCTTTCTGCGTTCTTGTCTGTTGTGTTCTGGCTCAAAACGGTAAAAACCGCCTGCTCAACGGGGTTTCTGCTGGGTTTATAGGGAACCGGGAATAGCTCACTTAACCGTCTATAAATCTCCTTTATGAGGGAAACTCTATCCATCAGATAAGACCTGCTGTCCTCAGTGCATTCTCAAGGTCTTTCTGAAATTCAGGTTCCCCCCTCCTGTTCCTGAGAAGGTAAGCAGGGTGAAAAGTGGGAATTACAACTATCTCCTTCCCATTAACGGTTATTTTCTGCTCTTTACCTCTAATTTTTGATATAGGAGTCTTTTCAGGAAGGTTGAGAATCGTTCTTGCAGCGAAAGCTCCCAAACAAAGAATAACCTTTGGGGAAATAAACTCTATCTGTTTCTCAAGGAACGGGTAGCAAGCAGCTATCTCATCTGGAGCAGGATTTCTGTTTCCGGGAGGTCTGCACTTAACAACGTTTGTTATGTAGATCTTATCCCTTGAAATACCGTAAAGGTTCAAAAACCTTGTTAACAGCTGACCGGCCCTACCTACAAACGGCCTTCCCTGAAGGTCTTCCTGTTCTCCCGGTGCTTCTCCTACAAACATCAGGTTTGTTCGTGGATCTCCTTCCCCAAAAACAACGTTAGTCCTTGTTTTGCACAGCCTACACTTACAGCACTTTTTGGCTTCTTCCTCAAGTTTTTTCAGCTCAGAAACCGGATCAACAGACTCCATGACTTCAGCTCCCGGAACTTCAGGAATTTTAACCTCATCGTAACCTAAAAGGTTTAGAAACTCAACGAACTTCTTAACCCTTTCCACTCAAAACCTCTTTCTTTACCACTCCGTCGTAAACCCAGGTTGTAGGTCCTTCAAGGTAAACGTTTTTCAGATCCTCATCAAAGAAAACCTTTAACCTTTCACCGGTCGAGACCTCAACCTCTACAGGAGAACTTAAACCAAATACTTTAGCAGAAATTAGAGCAGAGGCAACAGCTCCTGTTCCACAGGCAAGAGTTTCACCTTCAACTCCCCTTTCGTAGGTCCTAACCAGAACTCTGTTCAGGCGAACCTCAACAAAGTTAACGTTGGCCCCCTTTGGAGCAAAAAGATCAGAGAAGCGGATTTTCCTGCCAATAGTATCAACATCAACATCTTTAAGCCTGTCAACAAAGATAACACCGTGGGGAACGCCGGTATTTATGTAGTGAACTGTCAATCCCTCCGCTTTAAGGTTAAGCTTCATATCACGTGGAGGGGTAAGTTTAACTTTAACGTTCCTACCCTTTACTTCAGCTTCAACAACTCCTACTTCTGTCTCAACAGCCATCTTTTCAGGAGCAAGCCCCTTCTCGTAGGCAAACCTGGCAACGCACCTCATACCGTTTCCACACATCTCTGCAGTTGAACCGTCGGAGTTGAAGAAGCGCCACTTGAAATCAGCAACGGACGAATCCTCTATCAGAATAAGCCCGTCGGCGCCGATTCCTGTTCTCCTTGAGCAGAGAATTCTGACAACCTGTTCCTGAGGAAGGTCTTCACAAAACCTGTTAAACCGGCCAGAGAGGTTGTTAATTACGATAAAGTCGTTTCCCGTCCCCTGAATCTTCGCAAATTTTAGCTCCATTTCTTCTTCTCCGAGTTTATTCAATCTCCTCCCAGAGGGTTGGAAGCAGAAATCTCCTCAGCTTACCTATTCTGGTTCGGGGGAGCTCCCTGTCAACCAGCTTAAACTCTTTAACCTTTTTGTAGGGCTGGAATCCCCTCATGAGTCTGTTTATCTCCCTCTTTATAAAGCCTTTAACGTCTTCTACACCTTCTTCCATTAGAAGCTCAAAATCTGGCCTTATAATGGCTTTCAGCTTCCCTTCATGGAAGAAGACTCCCACCTCCAGAATATAGGGGCTTTTAAGGAGCTCTATCTCTATATCCTCAGGGTAAACGTTTTTTCCGCTCTCAAGAACGATAACCTCTTTTGCCCTTCCGGTAATATGGATAAATCCTTCTTCATCAACAAACCCCAGATCTCCGGTGTGAAACCAGCCGTCCTTTATCACTTTTTTAGTTTCTTCTGGTTTATTGTAATAACCTTTCATAACATTGTCACCCTTCACCACTATTTCGCCCGACTCTGTAACTCTTACCTCAACACCGTCAACGGGAACTCCCGCAGTGCCTATCTTCTTTTTATCAGGTCTGTTTACAGAGATAAGAGGAGAGGTTTCTGTCAGTCCGTAACCCTCCAAGATGTTGAACCCCATTGCTTCCATATCTCTCCAAACATCCTCACTAAGTTTTGCTCCGCCGCTTATCATAAAACGAAGATGCTTACCAACCTTTCTGTGAACTTCCGAGAAAAACTTTCTCCTAACGGAGAGGGGAGCTCCCCTCCTGAAAACTTTCAGAGCTCCCTCAACAACTCTCCTCTT
>JALTBO010000063.1:0-8616 GCA_027075275.1 Desulfurobacteriaceae bacterium | reverse complement strand
GCTATCCCTCCCAGAAAAAGAACGGCAAAGAGGGAGCTTATCCACTCAGGCCTGTTTCCCATAAAGATTACAACCCTGTCTTCGGGAGAGAGCTCCCTCATTGAACTCTGAAGCCGGGAAATTTGATTTCCAAAATCCCTGTAAGTTAGAGGAACGTACCTGCCGTTTTTCTTGTCTATCAGTATCTCTCTATCGGGAAATTCCTGAACGTTTTCAAAAACTCTTTCAAGGAACGTTCCCATAGCCTCCCCTCAGATAAGGTCTATTATGTCTCTGATATCCTTCTTCCTGTCTTCAAGAACGAGGCAGAGCTCTTTTGCCTCCTTTTTTGAAACGTTCTTTCCAGAGGGAACCTTTAGAACCTTTACTTTTAAAAAGCGGGTCAGCGTATCAACTTCAATAACGTCCCCTTCCTTTATCTCTTTTGAAGGTTTAACAGTCTGGCCGTTTACTTTAACAGCCCCAGAATCGCAGAGCTCCTTAGCTACGCTCCTCCTCTTTACTATCCTTGCCAGCTTCAGAAACTGATCCAGTCTCACCCTTTTTCTCCTTTTTCCTCATCTTGGAAGGAAGCGAGAATATCTTAAGGATAAGGGAGAGGAAACCTGCCGTGAGGAAACCTGACAGAAATGAAAAAACTATAACTACAAACAGTTTCGTCTTAAATTCCCCTAAGAAAGGGATAGTCACACTTACATCCTGGAAATTTTGAAGGGCAAAAAGGGTAACTCCTACAACAATTATGGCCACTAAAACTGCATAAAAGTTCTGCTTCAAGGTCATTTTTAACCTCTAAAAAGTTAAATACAGAGAGGTTATTCCAATAACCATAAGCCCTAAAACCACAGTAATACCGTTTAAAGCCATAGAAACTGCATGTAGCTTTAGAAACCTATCGTAGAAAGAGCGGTCATTGCTCCTGTAGAACTCTGCTTTCAAAATTCCAGCTCTGGGAACAATAAAGAACCCGTTTAAAAAGTTGAGAAGGTTCATAATAAGGAGAAGGAACAGGTTTACCGAGGATATGAGAGTCATGTTATCCTTCGTCAGAAGGTAGAAAGAGACAAGTGATAAAAGGCCTAATATGTAGCCCAGACCGAAGTACCTGGGGAATACTGCTCCCGTATACTTTCCGGCTTCTTCCTTACTCAGAACCTTAAAAGCTAAAGGAGCTCCTACGGCGGTGAAGAAAAAGAGAGCTCCAACCCAGAGGGAAACTGCGTACAGGTATAGAGATTTCAGTATCAACAGCATTTTCCAGCTCCTTTAAGTTATCGGAAACAGAGAAGGATTTTATCTGAAAGGTTATAGGTCTGTCCACTTGAGGGTTATAACGTCAACAGGACAGTTTTCAACACAGATACCACAGCCGTTACACACCTCTGGATACATAACAACCGCCTTGTCACCACTCATAACGAAAACACCTGTAGGACAAACGTCAACGCATATTCCACAGCCGATACAACTTTCCTGATCAATGTAGGGAATAACCTTCAAATACCCATCCTCATCTTAAAGGCTTTTACCGTGTTGTAGAGAAGCATCGTTATAGTCATAGGACCAACCCCTCCCGGAACGGGGGTTATGGCCGAAGCCTTCTCCTTCACAGCATCAAAATCTACATCTCCAACTATCTTACCATTTACCCTGCTAATACCGATGTCAATTACAACCGCCCCCTCTTTAACCATATCAGCCTTTATAAGGTGGGGAACCCCCGTTGCAACGCAGAGAATATCGGCATATCTGGTGTAGTGTGAGAGGTCTTCAGTATAAACGTGACAAACAGAAACGGTAGCATTTGCATTGAGAAGCATATTTGCAAGGGGTTTTCCAACTATGTTGCTGTGCCCTACCATAACGGCGTTCTTCCCTTTTAGTGGAATGTTATAGGCCTCAAAGAACTTCATAACACCGGCAGGGGTACACGGCATAAGCCCCTGATCATAAAGCCCCAGCATACACTTTCCCACGTTAACGGGATGGAACCCGTCAACGTCTTTCTCTGGAGAGATGTAGTTGATAACTTCCCGGCAGGAGAGGTGTTCCGGAAGGGGAAGCTGAACAATTATCCCGTCTACTTCAGGATTCTCATTAAGCTCCTTCACAACGCTGTTAAGCTCTTCTTGAGTAATATCTGCGGGGAACCTTCTGTCTATGGAACTGATTCCCACCTTTTCACAGGCTTTAACTTTGTTTCTAACGTATATCTCGCTGGCCGGGTCGTTTCCCACAAGAACAACGGCAAGTGTGGGAGCTCTCCCGAACCTCCCCTTTAACTCCTCTACCTCCTCTCTCAGCTCTCCCCTTATCTTCTCAGAGAGAGCTCTCCCGTCTAATATAAGTGCCATCTTCCCCTCTCTCGTAAAATTCGTAAATTCTCTTGAAGGATTTAACCTTTAAGTCCTCTCCAACTTCAAAAAGGACTCCGCAGAACTGAACAACTTCAGCCTTATCAGGAACCTTAAACCTGACAGGCAGCTGTTTTACAAAACGGTCTATACCTTCTTTTGGCTCCATACCTATAACAGTGTTGGTCGCTCCGGTCATTCCTGCATCTGTAATGTAGAGAGTACCCTGTGGAAGAAGTTTTAAATCGGCAGTTTGAACGTGAGTATGGGTTCCAAAAACGGCAGTTGCTCTGCCATCGGCATAGAAGCCGAAGGCCTGCTTCTCAGATGAAGCCTCTCCGTGAAAGTCAACTATAACAAGATCTGCTTCATTTTCTTCATAAACGGTATCAAAAACCCGGAACGGGTTGTCAAGACACTCCATAAAGACCCTTCCCATAAGGTTAACAACAAGAACCTTCACTCCCTTTACTTCAAGGGTCAAAAATCCTTTTCCGGGGGTTCCCGGAGGGTAGTTTGCAGGCCTTAAAATCGGATATTTATCAATAAACTGGTATATCTCCTTCTTATCAAAAGTGTGGTTTCCTCCGGTTATAACGTTAACTCCATAGGAAAGGAGTTTGTTAACTACTTTCTCTGTAAGACCGAAACCTCCCGCTGCGTTTTCGCCGTTTACGATGCAGAGATCAATCTCCTTTCTGTTCTCCTCAAGCCACAGGTGGAGAGCTCTCCTACCGGGCCTACCTACAACATCTCCAACGAAAAGAACCTTCAGCACTTCAGTATCTCCTCTAAAAGAAAATCAGACTGCTCCTTAAGGTGCAGTAAAGTTTCCGTATTGCAGATCAAGTAGTCTGCGTATTTTAACTTTTCACTGTAAGGTAGTTGAAGAGAATCTCTCCTTAGAGCCTCTCTCAGCCCAAATTTCTTAGCAGCCCTCAAGAGCCTCTGTCCTCTGTAGGCAAAGACAACAATTAGAGCGTCAAAGAAAGTATGCCAGCCGTACTCAACAGCCACCGCTGCTTCAACGAAAACCACAGATCCAGAGTACTCCAACTTTAACCTCTTTAACCGCTCAAGGATAAGAGGGTGAAGTATTTCAGTAAGCTTTGAAAGTAAAGGAGGCTCTGAAAAAACGATAGAAGCAAGTTTTTTAATGTCTATTAAACCTGATCCGGTGAGGAGCTCCTCACCGAAAACTCTAATAACTTCTCCTTTTGCCTCGGTCTGGAGGAGTTCCTTACCTATCTCATCGGCGTTATAGACGGGAAAACCTTTAAGGGTTAAAAACTTTGAAAGAGTGGACTTGCCGGAACCTATGTTACCGGTTATCCCTACTATCAACTCCCCTTCTCCTTTTCTTTCTGAGGAAACTCTCAAATATGGGAATCAGTATAACCGCAAGGGGAACTGCAACAACAATTCCCAGAAACCCTCCCAGATAACCTCCCAGAAAGATAAAGAGAATTATAAGAATGGGGTTAACCCCTGTAGTTCTGCTCATAACAAGCGGATAGATAAGGTTTTCCAGACCGGCCTCTGTGAGAAAGACGGTTAAAACCCCAACAACTGCTTCAAGGGAGCCGTTGTCAAATATTGCAAGCAGCAGCGACGGTAGAAGACCGGAAAAGAAACCAACGTAGGGAATCATATTTAAAACACCAGCGAGAAAACCTATGAGAAGCGAATACTTAATTCCAACAAAGTAAAGACCTACAGCAATATAACTTCCTACAAAAATTGCTACAGCAAGCTGTCCTACAAGGTAACTTGATAAGGCTGAATGTACTTTTTTAACTAGCCTTTTAAGCTCCGGCTGTATTGAATCTGGAGCAAGAGAGATGTAAAGAGCAACGATTTTCTCTGACTCTACCAGAAAATAGTAGGTAAGAAAAGGAACAACAACGATGTTAACAGCAATAGAGATAACCGAGAAGACTCCAGAAAATAACTTAGAAATTATACTTCCAATAGGTAATGTTCCAAGCCTAGAATAAATTTCCTGCAAAAGCTCTGTAAGATTTTTTATTTTAAATGGGTGAAAAATAGACCAATGTCTACCAAAATGGGAATACAGAAAAGAATCAAGTTTACGGGCAAGAACAGGAAGATAGTTAATAAAACTTTGAACCTGTTCAATTACTGTAGGCAGAATTACAAAAAGACCTATCAGGAATATCAGAAAAAGAGTACAAATAGTAAGTAGAGCAGAAACCCTTCTCTTTCCTGTTAACTGGTTAAAAAAACTAAAGATGGGTAGCGATATATAAGCAAGAGCGGAAGCTATGAAGAACGGTAAAAGCGCCGGTTCTAATAGAAAGAGAAGTAGTAACAGGAGGAGAACTGTTAAAAATAGATAGATCTCCGGTAGATACCTACTCACCGTTTAACTCTCTTATTCCCCTGTAAGTATAGTGAAGAGCAGAGGCAACTGTAAAAGCTGCCGTCAGGTAAAAGAGTAAATAGAGCTCTTTTAGACCAATAATACCGTAATTTACCTTTATTAAAACCGCTAAAATTGTTGAGAACTGCAAAAATGCAGTTAACTTTCCAAGGATAGAGGGTCTTACCCTATCTAACTTCCCGAAAACCGAAAGTAGCCACCCGCCAAAAATGATAAGAAGGTCTCTACTTATCACAATTATAGAGAGCCACACAGGAATAACCTTCTCTGCAAAGGAGAAAAGTATATATCCTGAATCTATCAGGGACTTGTCGGCAATAGGATCAAGTATGATTCCAAGGGCAGTTATCTGTTTAAGTCTTCTTGCCAGGAAACCGTCTAAAGCATCGCTGAAAGAGGCAAGGAGAAATGTAAAAAGAGCCACCTTGAATCTGCCGTAAAAAACGGCCATAATGAAGACCGGCACCATAAAGACCCGGAAGACGGTTATTATGTTTGGAACGCTTACCACGTCACCTCCGGAGGAGAGATGAACCCCCTCTATTTAGAGAGGTTAATTTTAAACTTTCTCAACGAAGATTTAGGAGCTGCAGGGGATATTACAAGTAGAGCTCTCCCCAGAGTAAAGGGAAGAGCAAAACTCATAGCAAAAGAAAGTGGAATTCTTTGCGGAACAGAACCGTTCAGCCTTACGTTCAAAACGGTAAACCCCAAAACGGAAGTGAAGTGGCTAAAACGAGAAGGAGATGCGTTTGAAAAAAACGAGGTTGTCTGTCTGGTTGAAGGGGAGCTCCCCTCCATTCTCACCGCTGAAAGGACCGCTCTAAACCTTATTCAGCGGTTGAGTGGAATTGCAACAACAACGAGGAAATTCGCTGAGAAGTTGAAAGGTTCTCAAGTAAAGCTCCTTGATACCAGAAAGACAACGCCGGGGTTGAGAATTTTAGAAAAACACGCAACCAGAGTGGGGGGAGCTCTCAACCATCGGTTGGGTCTCTACGACGCGGTAATGATAAAAGACAACCACATTAAAGCCTTTGGCGGGGTTAAAACTGCAGTCACAACAGTTTCCAGAGAAATTCCCATCACAACAAAAATTGAAGTTGAGATAGAAAACAACCAACAGCTCCAGGAAGCTCTTGAAGTAATAGAGTTGATTGATATAGTAATGCTGGACAACTGGCCATTAGAAAAGTTAAGAGAGGCAGCCTTGACTCTAAAGAGAGCAAAACAGGGCATAAAAGTTGAAGTTTCTGGAGGGATAACCTTTGAAAACCTGGAAACTATCAGGAATCTGCCTGTAGATTTCGTCTCTACAAGTAAAATAGTAACCGCAGCAAAATGGATAGACTTCAGCCTGGAGGTAGAGTGAACCTTACAACCCTCAACGTTTTAGACGGCTTAATAATCATCATAATAGGCTGGAACCTGATAAGAGGCTTTAACAAAGGGTTCGTTGAGGAGATTCTCTCTATTATCGGTATAGTTATCAGTATTTACATCGCATATATCTTTGCACCTCAGATCGCTAAATTACTGGTTAACAGACCAGATCAGACAACTGTAATACTTTCTGGGATCTTTCTGTTTGTACTCTCCTTTGCCGTATCAAAGTACGTAGCCTTCCACCTCAACAGAAAGATAAATGAAACAGCAATGGGGATTCTTAACAACATACTGGGCTTCTTCTTTGGAATTTTGAGGGGCTGGCTTCTCGCCTCTATTGCTGTTTTTCTGATCGCCGTTTTAACGCCAGACGGGTATCTAATAAAGAGGAGCTCCCTCGGCGGTCTGGCCGTTCCCGTTATTGACAGAAGCCTTCAGCTTCTTCCCCTCAAAGACAAAAAGGAAGACCCGATTCTAAAAAACTGGTTTAAGGCAGAAAAGCTCCTCTGGAAAAACTTCGTTCTGAGAAAGTATATAGAGAGGGGGTAACCCCCCCTAAAAGCAACTAAACCCCTACACTGGCCATGTACTTAATGAGATCAGCAAGTCTGTTTGAATAACCCCACTCGTTGTCGTACCACGCTATAACCTTAACAAGGTTTCCGTTAATAACGTCTGTACTTAATCCATCAACAATAGATGAGTGGGGATTGCCGAGGTAATCTATAGAGACCAGAGGTTCCTCGGAGTACTCAAGAATACCCTTAAGCTCTCCCTCTGCAGCCTCTTTAAGTGCTCTGTTTACCTCGTCTACTGTAACCTCTTTTTCTACAACGCAGACAAAGTCAACAAGGGAAACATCAGGAGTTGGAACCCGTATAGAAATACCGTTAAACTTACCTTTAAGCTCAGGAATAACGAGACCCACAGCCTTTGCTGCACCTGTAGTTGTAGGAACTATTGAAACAGCAGCCGCCCTTGCCCTTCTCAGGTCTTTATGGGGTGCATCAAGAAGTCTCTGGTCCATAGTGTAAGCGTGAACAGTTGTCAGGAAACCGGAAACTATCCCGAAGTTATCAAGGAGGACTTTGGCAACAGGGGCCAAACAGTTTGTTGTACAGGAAGCGTTTGAAACTATCCTGTGTTTTTCAGGGTCGTATTCCTTGTGGTTTACTCCCATAACTATTGTGATGTCGGGCTCCTTTCCAGGAGCAGAGATAACAACTCTCTTTGCACCAGCTTTCAGGTGCTTACCTGCCCCTTCTCTATCTCTGAAACGGCCCGTTGCCTCAAGAACAACGTCAACTTCAAGGTCTTCCCAGGGGAGCTCCTCTGGATTGGGATCGGCGTAAACCTTTATCCTCTTACCGTCAACTACTAATTCATCTCCGTCGGCGTAAACTTCGGCATCAAACTTACCGTGAACAGAGTCATACTTGAGAAGGTGGGCAAGGGTTTTAGCATCTGTAAGGTCGTTGATAGCAACAACCTCAACCTCAGGGTCTGAGTGAACAATCCGGTAGAAACTCCTTCCAATCCTGCCGAAACCGTTAATGGCTACCCTTACAGACATAGCTCCTCCCTATAGATCTTTTTTCCTTTCCTAATGATAAACTATTAAATCATACCTCTCAAACGGGAGTTGACCTTGAACCGGCTACTTCTGGCGCTCATCATCTTCTTATTCCTGCTCCTACTTGTCTTTGTGTCGGTTGCTCTAAACGAGAGAAGAAAGAGGGAAAAGCTCCTCCAGAGGCTTAAGGAAAAGAGCAGAGAGGAAAAGCAACCACCAATTGACAGGTCAAAACTCCTTGCCAGAGCTCTCAGCCTTATAAAAGAGGGAATAGTAGTAATGGACCCTTACGGGAGAATCGTCTTCACAAACCGGTTTGCGCGGGAGCTCCTCGGAATAGACGAAAAAGACATCGGAAAGTTCTTCTACCAGGCAATAAAAGACTTTGACGTTGTCTCAATGATAAACGAGGCCTTTAACGACAGCTATAGAGTGTGGCAGGAAAAGAAGATAAAAGACAGCTACGTTCAGGTAATTTTCGGCTCAGACATGGACGAAAAAGTCCTTCTTCTTATAGACCAAACTCCCATGAAAAAGTACGAAACCCTGAAGAAAGACTTCATAGCCAACGCTTCCCACGAGCTTAAAACCCCTTTAGCTGCAATGAAAATATCACTTGAAACCCTTGAAGAAACCTGCAAGGAAAATCCAAAAGCCCTGAAGTACATATCAAAAGCTCAGGAAAGGGTAAACTACATGGAACAGCTCATAGAAGACCTGATAACCCTCTCACTTTTAGAAAGCACAAATCTGACGTTAAAGCTAACCAGAGTAAAAGTTCTACCCCTCATAAAAGAGATTCTCAACAACGTATCAGAACTCCTCTTACGAAAGAGAATCCAGCTCTCAATAAAAATTCCGGAAAACGCAGAAGTGTGCGCAGACGAGAAACTCCTTCA
>JALTBO010000062.1 GCA_027075275.1 Desulfurobacteriaceae bacterium | reverse complement strand
TGTTTGAAGAGGAGTTTTCAGGAGAGCTCTCTAAAAGTGGAAGGGAGCTCCGCCGGAAAACCCACGAAACGCTACAGAAGGTTACGGGGGAGCTCTCAGAGAGGTTCAAGTTCAACACGGCAATTGCTGCCATTATGGAGCTCTTCAACTCCATCTCTTCTTTTAAGCCGGAAACAGAGGGAGACTACAGAGCTCTGAAGGAGGCGATTGAGAAGCTGATAGTTATGCTCTCCCCATTTGCCCCCCACATAGCTGAGGAGATGTGGGAGATGACGGGACACACAACACTGCTTGCATCTGAAAGGTGGCCGGAGGTTGAGGAGGAAGCCCTTAAGAGGGAAGAGGTTGAGATTCCTGTTCAGGTAAACGGGAAAGTGAGAGATGTTATAAGCGTTCCCGCTGACGCAGACGAGAAGACGGCCAGAAGTATTGCCCTTTCAAGTGAAAGGGTTAAAAGGGCTGTAGAAGGAAAACAGATCGTTAAATTTATCTACAGGCCTGGAAGGATTATTAACATCGTTGTGAGGTAAGTTTTGAGAATACTGCTTCTGGTGATTTTTGGCATTCTCTCTTTTGGGTGTGCTTCCGCCCCAAACAGGGTGGGAGCTCCCCACAAACTTGAACACGTTTACCTTGAGCCCGTTACAAACAGAACTTCAGAAGAGGCCTTAGACGTAATATTCACCCAGGTTGCAAACGACGTATTTGCCGAAGATCCAAGGTTCAGAGTTGATCTAAAACCCATTCCAGACGTTTCCATAGTGGTTAAACCCTCTGTTGATTCAATTTCCTCCGTAGCTGTAGGTTTTGACAGTAGAGACGTTGCAAGGGAGTACCAGCTGAACGTTGTAACAACGGTAAAGCTCATAAAGTATGGTTTCAAAAAGCCCCTTGCCGTATTTACAATAAAGAGGTACGGCTTTTACGACGCCTACGGCAGCGCCTCTGAAGTTGAGGAGAAGAAAAAGGAGTGCCTGAGGAGAATAGGAGAACAGATATTCAGAGAAGTTGCAGAGAGGCTCTACGTTGAAGGTTCTAAAAGAGTTCAGAGATAGCAGGTACACCCTTATTGAAGCGGAGTGGGAAGGAAAGAGGTTCATCTACCTGAAAGACAAAGAACAGAGAACTGAAAGTCTTGGAATTGCAAAAGAGGAGCTCCCCCTGAACCGGATGTGGGAAGAACACCTGCAGAACAGTGAATACTGCCTTCCCTGTGAGCTCCTGCTTCAGTTAGAGCAGAAGGTTTTAAAGGGAGAAAACGCAGTTGCAGAGCTGGGAATAACTTTGGAGAGGCTTGAGAAATTCAGAGAGCTCCTCAAGGAGGTGGAAAATGAAAATAGTTGACTGCAGAGGTCAGGCCTGCCCGATACCCGTTTTAAAAACAAAAGAAGCCCTTTCACAGTTAGAAGAGGGAGAGATAACTGTAATCGTTGACAACAAAGCCTCAAGGGAGAACGTAAAGAGGTTTGCACAGAAAGAGGGTTGCTCCGTTGAGGTTGAGGAGAAGGATGGGCTCTTTTACATAAAGATCACAAAAGGTGCTACTCCAGAAAAAAGGAAAGAGGAAGAACCTGAAAAAGGAGGAGCCCCGGTTCAGAAGGGAAGACCTGTAGTGCTAATAGCTTCATCATACGTTGGTGAAGACCCTGAGCTGGGAAAGATACTTATAAAAGGGTTCATAAAGACGTTTCTCAATGCAGACCCGATGCCTGAAAAGATAGTTCTCATAAACACAGCAGTTAAGCTGGCCTGTAAAGGAGCTGATGAGGAGATATTAAACGCACTGAAGGAGCTCTCTGAAAAGGGAGTTGAAATAATCTGCTGCGGAACCTGTTTAGACTACTTCGGCCTCTTAGACCAGCTTGAAGTAGGGGTCGCCTCAAACGCCTACGACGTGGTTCAGTCTTTAGTTAACGCCAGCTCCGTTATCAGATTGTAAAAAGGAAACCCGATAACTCTCGGCACAGAGAGAGCCCCAGAAAACGGCCGTCAGGTAGAAAACGGCAGCTCCCAAAGGAGAAAGGATAAGGGTTATTGTAAAAACAAAACCGAGAACAGCAAAAACTGTAAGCAGTATTCCGCCTAAAGTTATAAGCTTAAAGTACTGGAAGCTCATCGCCTTTTTCCAGAAAGAGGGAGTAAATATTCTGAAAAAGCCCAAAAAGGCTTCCCCAAAGCTCTCTCTGCTCATTCCATAACCGATTCCCAGTGGAACGAGGTAAAAGTATGTAAGCCAGACAGTTGAAATAATGAGGAAATAGATCAAACCGTAAACGAGAGCATTCTCCACCGATTCAACACTGTTAAAATCGTAGATAAGCCCGGTAACAAAAAGGAGACCAAAGGTAAACAGACTTAAAGCTGTTGTAACTATAAAAGAAGCAAAGAAAATCCCTGAAGAAACCTGAATATTCTCAGTGAATATTTTTGAAACAGGTGAATTCTTCAAAAACTCAAGAAGTTCTTCTCTACTCCCTGCTCTCATAAAAGCCCTACCGTAGTAAACTTCAATTTGAGTAACTATAAATGAGACGATTACCTGCCCAACAAAGGATAGAAAAGGGAAAAAGTGGAAGAAAAACAGAAGAATCAATATTAGAAAAAAGAGAACGACTGCTTTCCAGTTCTTTAAAACGGCAGAGAAGCTGTAATCTAAGAGAAGAGCAAAACGGCTCATTGAGAACTCCTGAGGAAAGGTTTGAGGAATTATACATTGTTCTTATTAGATGGTGCTGGCGGGGGGGCTTGAACCCCCGACCTGGGCATTACGAGTGCCCCGCTCTGCCAGCTGAGCTACGCCAGCCTAAAACTTGAAGTCAAGGCCCAAACCGGAAACTACGTAATCCTTATTCTCTCCGGGCCTATTGAAGTAGTTATCAACTCTGTTGTAAGAAAGGCTAAAGTACAACCTTGAAGAGAAAACTTTCAGTGGAAAAAGTTGTGTCAGATTGAGTTTTCTGTCAAGTTTTAACGTATAGGAATGGACTTTCTCTTCTGAAATGGCGTGGTAAACTCCGTGCCTCTGGTAGGAGTAGGAGAACTCCCCATTGGCAAAAGAAAAATCGTGCTCCAGAGAAAACTTAATCTCTTTTGAATCTCCGCCTATAGCAGAACCGATAATAAACCCGTGGTAGGTAAACCCGGCAGGGTAGTTATGGTGTGTATACCAATAGGCAGCTGAGTCGGTTGTTTCTGTATACTGAACGTTGAAATCGGTATACCCAGTTGTAAGGGTAACACCTGCAATGTGGCCTGAAGCAAGGGGAAGAGGGAATCCGCCAGGGCCTCTGGGTTTTACAGCGTCGTCTCCGCCGTAAATGAAGTAAAACTTCCCACCTTTAAAGGGCTGGAACTTATACCTGTTAAGCCAGTTCATATAGTAAACAACTTCATAGCTCATAAGCTGGTTGTTATCGTGCCTTGAACCTGGTTCGTTTTCCTGCTTGGCGATAAAGAGGTCCCAATAGTCGTGGAGAGAGTGGTAGTTAGGTCTACCTGAACCGCCAAACTGAATTGCCCTTGATGCAGAGAGCTCCAGGCTCTTTACTCCGAACGGACGCCAGGTAAACCTCATTCCAATTACGTGGGCGTAGGAGCGGGGTCTCTCCTTCTCAAGCTGTGAAACGAAAGTTGATATTTTCCAGTCACCCAGCGGTTTTAAAAACCAGGGGAACTTCTCAAATCGGGGATTTTCCACTTTGAACATGAGCCACGGCCTGATGTTGTCTGTAAAGAGGAGACCGCCGTTTGGGGGAGCTCCCCAGACAACGCTTGACTTTCCAAAAGAGACTCTAACGTTCTTCTTCTCAAAGAGGAGATAACCTCTATTAAGCCTTACAGTTGTATTCCTAACTTCCGGTTCTAAGTAGAAAACAAACCCGTCCCACTTTGCAGATGAGGAAAACCGGAACCTTCCATTCAACCCTTCATCAATTCTTAATCCTTCGGCGTAAGGGAGCCTGTAGTGTTGAGCACCAAATAGACCATAAAGTTCAAAGGAAAGGTCATTTAAGGGCTTGATATAGTTGATATCTTCCGACCGTAAAAGTGAATCAACGGCAGGTTTGAACTCTGGATAGAGCTCATCAAACATTCTCTTTGCAAGAGAAGGGTCTACTTTCCTGTTGTTGTAAATCTCTACAATAGCTCTGGCAAAATCTTCCTCTGTAAGTGGTCTATAAGTCAAATCGGTTTCTTTAACAAGACCTATCTCCTTTGCCCTCTCCAATAGCCTGTATTCTCTCTGGTAGCGTTCAAGAGGAACATAGGGAGAAGCAGCAAAGGAAGAAGCAGTAAAGAGAAAGAACAGAGCCACTACCTTCTTCATCTACTTTTCCTCTTTACAGTATCTCTCAAGGAGAGACGGGACTCCCAACTTGTGAATAAGGATAGAAGAGGGACATATACCGGTAATAGAGTAAAACATCAACATAAAGCCAACAAACAGGGTGAAGTAGAAAAAGTACTTATTCCCGGTTATCAGCCCCAAAAGGACGCTTCCAAAAACGAAAAATCCTGCAAGGAAAGCCGTTATTCTTTCAACGTACCAGCTATCAGTTTTCGCTCTGTAGATCGCCATTTTCTCCCCCCTGTTGAAAGATAATTTTACAGCTATCAGGAACGGAACTGTAAAGCTCCCCTACACTGTAGAATTTTCCTCCAAAACAGACGCCTGAAAAATCCCCTGCAAGGTTAAAAACAAATCCATTATCGCTACATCCTTTACTGCTGTCAAAGAGCTCAACGTAAAAACCACTTCCTGTCCAGGTAACCAGAGCTCCATACTGCCCTAACTCACCTTTTTCAACTTCCACAGGGAAAACTCCTTTAACGAGATAGTCCAGTAGTAGCAAACCTCCCGGACACTGGTAGACTTTTTGCGGAGCTCCCAGGCTATTACCCATAAGTGAAACCTTGACAAAAGGCCACTCCATAGGGTAGAAGGTTAGCAAGTAAACTTCCAGTCCTCCTTCCTGAGGAACTGTCTTCAGAACCAGTGCCGGGTAAGTTGAGAGTCCATTCTTTACTTTCACAAAGTAAGAGGTAACAACAGAAGAAAGGTTCTCCACCTGAGAAAGAACCTCTGGGGGAGCTCCGTTCTGCTCCTGACTCTCTGAGCTCAAATCCTGACTTGAACCACTATTTGGACTTACAGGCGTAACCGGCTCTGTTTCTTCAGTAAAAGAGGCAGATGGAACAAAGGTTAACTGGTAATAAATAAAAAAACCCAGCGAAACAGCTGTAATAAAAAGAGATAGAACTATAATCCCGTTAAGGACTTTCCTCATTTAACTCGTCAAGCTCCATTCTGGCTTTTGATGCAAGGGGAGAATCGGGCTTCACTTTAATACACTTTTTAAAGAACTCAACTGCCCTATTTAAATCTCCCTCCTTTCTGTAAATTTTACCAAGCTCACAGTAGGGCTGTTGAAAGTCAGGGTAGAGCTCTATCAGCCTGTAGTATATCTCTTTAGCCTTTTCCGTATAGCCTTCACTGTTTAAGATCTTTGCAAGTTCAAGGTAAGCAGGAACGTAGTCGCTGTTGTTCCTTATAGCCAGGACCAGCTCCCTCTTAGCCTTTTCAAGGTTCCCCTGTTTTTCGTCTAAAAGAGCCAATCTGTAGTAGGCAACTTCAGGAGTTAGATAAAGGGGATTTGACAGGGCTTTTTGATAACACTCCCTTGCCTTTTTAAAGTCCCCTTTCTCCTCGTAGAGTATTCCCATGTTGAGCCAGGCTTCCGAGAAGTTGGGTTTTAGGGAGAGAGCTCTCCTCAGGTATTTCTCGGCACTGTTAAGGTCTCCTCTCCTTATAAATGCAAGGCCTATTGCGTTGTATATTTTCGGGTCATCAGGAGTAAGGTTCTTTGCTTTAAAGAGATAGTTAAGCGAAAGGGGAATTTCGCCCAGTTCCAGGTAAGCTATACCTATCTGATAGTATCCTTCCGCCTTATCCTTCTTACTAATTTTCTGCTCTACAGGAGGAGGGGGAGGAGCAGGCCGCTGTTTCTCCTTTTTCCCACTTCCCCACAGAGAAGCACAGGAAGATAGAGAAAGAACAATCAGAGAAACAGATATATACTTTAAAACTCTCATGATCTTCCTTTAATGAGAAAGAGGGCTTCCATTCTTGTGGGCTCTTTCCTCATAACTCCCTTAACGGAACTTGTTACAGTGTAAGAACCGGGCTTTTTCACTCCTCTCATTATCATACAGAGATGCTGAGCCTCCACAACAACCATGACCCCTTTAGCTCCTAACTTCTCCATAATTGCGTCGGCTATCTGCTCTGTCATTCTCTCCTGAAGCTGGAGTCTCTTTGCGTAAACGTCAACAATGCGGGCAAGCTTGGAAAGGCCGGTAACTTTGTTGTCTCCCGGAATGTAGGCAACGTGGGCTTTACCGAAAAAGGGAAGCATGTGGTGTTCACACATTGAATAGATGGGAATATCCCTGACGATTATCATCTCGTCATACTTCTCTGTAAAGAGAACTAAATGGTTTTCCGGGGAGTCGTTGTAGCCCCCCAAAACCTCCTCGTACATTTTTGCAACTCTCTTTGGAGTGTCTTTAAGACCTTCTCTATCCGGATCTTCTCCAATGGCAATGAGAATTTCCCTAACGGCTTTTTCTATTCTTTTCCTGTCAAACGCCAACTCTCAAGCCTCCAACTGTGGATTGAAGCCAAATCCCTCTACCGGAGAGTTTTCCTCCTTTTCTTTCTTTGAGGAATCTCCCCCAGAGGTTCCAGAACCGCCGTTTTCCGGGGGTTCTTTGAGGAGCTCCCCGTTTATCGCCCTGTCTATCTCCTCTCCTGTAAGCGTCTCTTTCTCAAGGAGAGCTCTGGCCAGGTTCTCAAGTTTATCCATGTTCTGGGATAGGAGCTCCTTCGTTCTGTTGTAGGTTTCAGTAATTATCCTCTTAACCTCTTTATCAATCAACTTTCTCATTTCCTCACTGACGAGCTCCACAGGCTCACCAAACTGCTCCCTTATCTTAACAGCAACAGGACCTATCTTTTCGCTCATTCCCCACTCGGCTACCATTTTACGTGCAATCTCGGTAGCTCTCTCAATGTCGTTGCCGGCTCCAGTTGAAATGGTCCCAAGAGCAAGCTCCTCGGCAACCCTTCCTCCAAAGAGAACCGCAAGCCTGTCTAACAGATACTCTTTTGTATAGGTGTATCTATCCTCTTCAGGAAGCTGCTGGGTAACACCAAGGGCCCTTCCACGGGGAATTATCGTAACTTTATGAACCTTATCGGCGTTGGGAAGGAGCTTTGCAACAAGGGCATGACCGGCCTCGTGGTATGCGGTTGTGAGTTTCTCCTGTTCAGAGAGAACCATACTCTTTCTTT
>JALTBO010000061.1 GCA_027075275.1 Desulfurobacteriaceae bacterium | reverse complement strand
CTAATTATGGAGCGGGCGACGGGACTTGAACCCGCGACCTCAACCTTGGCAAGGTTGCGCTCTACCAACTGAGCTACGCCCGCTCAAGGCGGTTAGTAAAGATAGGAGTTATTGCTGGTTTGTCAACTCCCCTTTTGGACCAACCTGAATTGTAAGGTAGGTTTCGCTGAAACCTCTGTTTACCTGTATCTGGAGAACCTGATCAGGATTCGTAAATGTAAGTTCAGCATTCTTACCGTATACAGTTATTGTAAGTGGTTCCCAGCCCTTGTCGGGAAGTGTTGCTTTGTAGTAGGAAACTATGTCTTTAACAGAAGCACTCCCTTTGAAAATGAGTCTCCCAACCTTTATGTTTCCCGACTCGTAGATAAAGCTCTTTTCCGGAATAAGATGAAAGCCAGGATAGACAGGAATGTTTTCCTCTAAAAGGTCTGCTTTAACCTGTTGTTCTTGAGGAACTGGCGCTGTTTCAACTTTCTGCTGGGAAACAGGAGCACAGGCCGAGGCTATTAAAATAACCGGAATGATAAATGCTTTTTTCATTTTCCCCTCCTGAATTAAAAGATTCTGACCGGGTCTACGTCTATTTTATACCTGATTGAGAGGGGTCTAAAGAGGAGCTCCCCTTCTTCCCTCAGCCCTTTCAGTTTCTCCAGGAGATTTTCCTCTGAAGTTGTAAGGAACGCGATGTATCTGTACTTTCCCTTAAGTTTTGGGATAGGGGCGGGGTTGAGCTTCGGAAATTTAAAGTCATTGGAAAGTTTAATGGAAAGGGTTTCGTAGGCTTCCCTGAGTTTCTGGAGCTTCTTCTGCTTCTCAAGCTGGAACTCAAGGAGAACTCCAACGGAGTATGGTGGATAGCCAAAGAGTTTTCTTGAGAGGAGCTCCCCCTCGTAAAACTCGTCAAACCTGTAGTTAACGGCATACTTGATTGACGGCTTTTCTGTGTCGTAGGCCTGGACGATTGCTGAGCCCGGCTGAAACCTTCCAGCTCTTCCAACTGCGTGGACGATTGACTGGAAGATTCTCTCTGAAGCTTTGAAGTCTGGAGCTCCTCCCAAAAGGTCCGCAGCTAAAATACCTACAAAGGTAAGGCGGGGAAAGTTGTGCCCTTTAACTGCTATGTTTGTTCCAACTATTACGCTGAACTTTCCCTCTTTTATCTCCTTTATCAGCTGTGCTCCTTTAAAAGGGTCTTTCACTGTGTCAAGGTCTAATCGGACGATGTTCCAGTTAGGGTAGAGCTTTTTTAATTCCTCTTCCACCCTTTCTGTTCCGTATCCCTTGAACTCCAGGGGAGCTCCACACTTTGGACACCGGAAAATTGGCCTGTAGCGCCTTCCGCAGATGTGGCAGATAAAGAGGTTTTTAGCCCTGTGGTAGGTTAGGGAAACCTTGCAGTATTTACACTCCGCAACGTAGCCGCACCTTGGACAGAATCCCTGTGAGTAGTAACCTCTACGGCTTATGTAGAGGAGCCCCTGGTTTCCGCTTTCAACCACCCTCTCAAGGACTTTAAGGAGCTTCTCTGTGAATATTCCCTTTCGGGGTTCTGTTTTGAGGTCAAGGAGCTCCACCTTTGGAAGTGGGAGACCTGTAACCCTGTTTTTTAATTGGATAATTGTGTAGGTTCCCTCTTTCGCCTTTTTGTAAGACTCTACAGAGGGAGTTGCAGAAACGAGAACAGCTGGAATTCCCAGAATCTTAGCTCTGCGAACGGCAACGTCTCTGGCGTTGTAGTAGGGTCTCTGCTGCTCTTTGTAGGAAGAGTCCTGCTCCTCATCTACAACTATAAGACCAAGGTTTTTAACTGGAAGGAGAACTGCAGGCCTTGTTCCAATGAATACTCTGTAGCGCCCCTGAAGGGCTGAAAGCCAGAGGGAAACTTTCTCTCTCCTTGTTAGTTTCCCGTGGAAGACTCCAACCTCGCCAAAGTAGGCCTCCACCCTTGCACGGAGCTCCGGAGTTAGAAGGAGCTCCGGAACCAGAATTATCACACTCTTACCAGAGTCAACTACCCTCTTTGCTGCCTGAAGGTAGACCTCCATCTTCCCTGAGCCTGTTACTCCGTAAAGGAGATGGACTCCCGGCTTGAGGATTTCTGAGAGAGCTCCCTCCTGCTCAGCCGTAAGCTTCACTCTTCTTTTATCTTCAAGCTCCTGACGGCGAACTTCTCCCAGTTCCCTTTCGTAAACGACCTCTGCAAGGCCCAACTCACACACTCTTTTAACAGCAAAACGGGAAAAGTTCTTGTTAACTTCAGAGAGAGGAACTATCCGGTTTTCCTTTAAATAGGAAAGGAGCTCCCTGATAGCTTTTCCTCTACCTGTGTAGTTATCTGAAACAAACTTCAGGTATGGAACCCTCTTAACGGCGTCTCTCTTTATCTCCTCAAGGAGCTCCACAGCTCCCTTTTTCACAAGCCTCTTTACGCAGTCGTTGAAGTTTGAGATAGAGAGCCTCTTTTTGAGGGTTGAGAGGGAGAGAGCTCCGGAAGATGAGGAGAGAAGCAGGGAAAAGATCTTCTCTTCGTTTGGGGAGAGTTTCCCGGAAAACTCACGGTTAACCTTCAGCCTGAGGTTCTCTTCAACGACAAACCCTTCAGGGAGAAACCGAAAGAGGGCTTCGCCGAAAGACGAGCAGTAGTATTCAGAGATAAACCGGCAGAGGTTGAGGGTCTCTTCCGTAAAGAGGGGATAGGGGTCTGGAATGTCAAAAACTTCTTTTATTTCGCAGGAAAGGGAAGTTTCCTCTTTTACAGAAACTATGATTCCCGTCTTTAACCTGTCTCCCTTCCCAAAGGGAACGATGACCCGTTTCCCAACTTCAGGTGGGAAGCTTTCGTAGCCTGTAAGCCTGTAGGTAAAGGTCTGATCTAAAGGAATGTCAAGGGCGACTTCAACAAACACCTTACCTCTTCCTTACGGTGGAACCGACGGCCATAAGGAGAAGAAGCAGAGCAGAGACCACTACTAAAACAACAACAAAGAACTCAAAAAGTTTCGGCACGGCTACCTCCCTTTGCCGGGAGAATTATAAATCGGCTCCACCTTTACGGCGTCTATGTAGGGGAAGTTGAACTTCGTTGCCTTGACGTAGCCAACAACCTTTACTCTCTTTCCTATCAGTTTTGAGAGGTCGCCGTAGTCGTAGTGGACGTAGATGCAGCCGGAAGAATCGCAGACTAAGGGGTCTCCGGGGTAAGGGGGAAAGAGGTCTTGAGGCCTTTTGTATGTGAGCTTCCCTATAACCCTGACGTAGCAGCCCCAGTAGCCTTTAGGGTGGTTGGCAAGCAACCCTGCCGGGTAGGTTATCGTGTAGTCCCTGTCGGTTGTTTTACACCCTGCCGCAAATAAACCTGCAAACAGCAGGAGAGAGAGCTTTAAAAGAGAACTTTTCATATGCCACCTCTTGTGCAATCTTACCCAATTTCTCAAGGTCTGATGAGAGAAATTTGTCTATAGCCTTTGATAGAGAGTGTTCATCCGGCGGAACTGTTGTTCCGTAAGGAGGGAGAATCACCTCGGGGAGAGCTCCCACATTTGTAGAGACAACAGCCGTTCTGCAGGCCATAAACTCTAAGGGAGCTCTTGCTATCACCTCTGAACCGATTGATGGAACAACTGCTAAATCACAGGCAGACATAAAGTCTGAAATAGGAGAAATCCTTTCCGGGATAAAAATAACTTTTTCTGAAACTCCGAGGGTTTTAGCAAGGCCTTTCAAATTTTCCAGCTTTTCATTCTTCTCTTCACCGACGATAACAGCCAGAAAATCGTCTCTTTTTAGAAGAGAAAGGGCTTTTAAGAAGAGCCTATGGCCTTTAACCGGGTCTAAACGGCCGACAACTCCAATCAGTTTTCTGTTTCCAGCGTCAAGTTTCTCTCTAAACTTTTTTCTTCCCTCTTCTGAAAATCTAAAAATTTCTGTATCAACCATTCCAGGAATAAAAATTTTCGGTAGAGGTGAAATAACCTCGTTTACCAGCCTCCTTGATGAAACGATAACGCCGTCTACGAACCGCCGGTGGAGCTCCCTGTTTAAAAACGTATTTCTAACTCCTTTAGCCTGACCGTGGAGACGGAAGAGACGGTAACCGTAGCGGTTTTTGAGGAGAGCTCCGAAGAGCATTTCGTCTCCCCTGATTGTGAAGACAACGTGGGGCTTAAAAGTCTCAACAGCCCGCTTAAAGGAGAAAAAAGCCTTAAAAGGAAGTCCTTTCCGTGGGTCTTCTATAGGAAGAACGTTAAAACCCAGCTCTTTCGCAATTCTGTAGGCGGGAAATCCGGGAATTGCGGCAACCGATACTGTGCACTTTTCAGAGAGAGCTCTCGCAACTTTTAAGCCCAAATCGGTCAGTGCACTGTTCCACCGCTCGTCAAGGACGACAAGAGCTTTCACGTTTTTCAATCTCCCACAGCTTCAGGTATTTGAGGAAAGAGTAGTAAGAGGCCATAACGCTCAAGACAAAACCCTCAAAGCCGTCTAAGAAGCCTCTCTTTAAAACATACCGCCTGAAAAACGAACCGGCCGGAGAGGTTAGAAGTTTAAAGAGTGAAAACCGCTTTCCTCTCTCATAAGCTCCTTTCGCGTAGAGGGTTGAGTAGAGGTCAATTTTTTTTAGGTGTTGAGAGATGGAATCGTATGAGTAGTGGAGGAGCTCCCCTTTCAGCGTTCCCATCTCTCCGTCAACTTCCAACCTTTCGTGAACCATATCACCGACCCAGCGGCACCTTTCCCTCTTTGCAAGCCTCAGCTGGTAGTCTGGATTCCAGGCGTGGCGTATCCACCTGCCAAGGTAGTTTGTAATCCGGTTCATCCTGTAGCCTGAAAAGTGAGAACTTTCAGAAACGGCCCTTTTGATACTCTCAGAGAGCTCCTCAGATACAACCTCATCGTCGTCTAAAAAGAGAACCCAGTCTCCCCTGCAAAGGCTGAGGAGGTGGTTTTTCTGGTTCACAAAGTTGTCAAAAGGCCTGTAGTGAACCTCTGCTCCAAAACTTTTGACTATTTCAAGGGTTCCGTCTTTTGACCCTGAATCAAGAACAACAATCTGGTCTGCAACATCTTTAATGCTTTCCAGAACTTCCTTTATGTGTCTTTCCGAGTTAAAAGTAAGAATCCCAACGCTCAAGCTCAAACCACTTTCCCCTTTTTAAACTTTTTATAAAGACTGTAGAGCGGCGTTGAAAAAACCAGAACCCTGCCAAAGGCTGTAAAAATATCCCTTCCTACCGGAACTCTTGGAAGACGGTAAGGTTTTGAGCTCTCGGAAACAACTCCCCGCTTTGTCGTGAAGATGTATTTAAAATGTTTTTTAACAATTCCTTCAGAGAACTCTGAAAAGTGGCCAAAAGGCCAGGAGAAAGTATCTACTTTAACTCCTAAATTACCCTCAATCAGTCTTTTTGACTCTTCTAGCTCTTCCTCTATCCTCTCAGAGGCCTCATTTTCCGTCTCAAACTCTCCCAGAGATTTAAAACTTCTCTCCAACTCCTCTTTTAAACGCTCTTTCCAGCTTCCTTTTTTGGGGAAAGACCTGCAGAATTCAACAACTTCTGGGCTAACCTTAAAGAGGGGCGATGAGAGGGAGCTCCTCGTCTTAAACCTTGGAGTACCGATGTCAGCACTCCCAAAGAGGAGGTACTCCCAGTGGAAGTTTTTTCCGTCGTAGAAGTCAAGGATTTCAGGAGAGATCGGCTCCCTCAGGTGCTTAAGGCCGTGGGAGCCGAAAGTGAAAAGGTCTTTCATCAGGGAGAGCTCTTCCCAGGTAAGATAATCCGCCCTCTCTCCTTTCAGGTATGCCGTGTGGGACTCAAACATTGAGAGGGGTTTTTGAAGTTCGCTGAAAGAGACTTTACCGCTCCAGTAGTCCGAAAGGTTCTTCCTTACACCGCCGGAGCCTATCCTGTCTGCAGTTATAAAGAGGTGGGCCGGAATTCCCATTTTCCTCAGAACAGGATAGACATAGATAAAGTTGTCGGCGTAGCCGTCGTCAAACGTAATTGCAACCCTTGGGCTGTTTTCCTTTTCCTCAAAGATGGCCTCAAGGGGGACAACCTTGAATCTCTGCCTTATCAGCTTTAAAACCCGAACGAAATCTTTTAAAGAGAGGTCGTCTTTCCCCTTTTCAGGGTATACTTTGTGAAGGTAGAAAACCACATCTGCCATAAAAACTCCTCAAACAGGTGGCTTTAGATGAAACTGATAGTTCCATCACCTGCAAAGGTTAATTTATCACTCTGGATAAAGGGAAAAAGGCCAGACGGCTACCACGAGCTTGTAACCGTTATGCACACAGTAAATCTGTTTGACACCTTAACATTCCTGCCGTCTGACCGTTTTGAGCTTGAGATAGAGGGGAACCAGCCTCTACCACTTGGGAAGAGCAACCTGATAGTTAAGGCAAAAGACCTCTTCAGAGAAGCAACAGGAATAAAGCCCCACGTGAAGATAACCCTTAGGAAAGTAATTCCCGTTGGTGCAGGGCTTGGGGGAGGGAGCTCCAACGCAGCGGCAACTTTAAAAGGACTTAACACCCTTTATGGAGAGCCCCTGGGAGAGGGGGAGCTCCACCAATTGGCAGCACAGATCGGAAGCGACGTTCCCTTCTTCATAAAAGGGGGGCTTGCAGTCTCTTTCGGCAGAGGGGAGAAGCTCAGGCACTACAACCCGGCAAGCTTCAAGCTTCTTTTAGTCTATCCAAACTTTCCCTGCTCAACTGCAGAGGTCTACCAGAAACTCCCAAAAATAGAAAGAGACATTACACCTGAAGACGCTGAAAAACTGATAATTTCTCCCCTTGTAGCCCACAGGCTTGGCGAAGTTAAGGAGAACATGGAAAACGACCTTGAAAGAAGTGAAGCTGAGTGCGTTAAAGAGGTTAAAAAGGTAAAATCAGTTCTTGAGGAGATGGGCTTAAAACCTCTTATGAGCGGAAGCGGTTCCTCTGTTTTTGCAATCCTTGAAGAAAACGAAACCCCAGACTTAACCCCCTTGAAAAAGAGCGGCTGGTGGTATAAATTTCTCTCCGCAGTGTAGAGCTGGGGCGTAGCCAAGCGGTAAGGCAGCGGACTTTGGATCCGCCATTCGCAGGTTCGAATCCTGCCGCCCCAGCCATTTATTTATTGTGGTGGGAGTAGCTCAGTTGGTGGAGCGCCGGGTTGTGGCCCCGGCGGTCGCGGGTTCAAGTCCCGTCTCCCACCCCACAATTCCGCCATGCGGGAGTGGCGGAACTGGCAGACGCGCTGGACTTAGGATCCAGTGCCCTCGTGGCGTGTGGGTTCGACTCCCACCTCCCGCACCACAGGGCGGGCGTAGCTCAGTTGGTAGAGCACAACCTTGCCAAGGTTGGGGTCGCGGGTTCAAGTCCCGTCGCCCGCTCCATTAAGGCGGCGTAGCCAAGTGGTAAGGCAGGGGACTGCAAATCCCTTATTCGGCGGTTCGATTCCGCCCGCCGCCTCCA
>JALTBO010000060.1 GCA_027075275.1 Desulfurobacteriaceae bacterium | reverse complement strand
GTTGTTCAGGAGATCGTTAAGAAGTACGGTTTCCACGAGAAGGACACAGGCTCACCTGAAGTTCAGATTGCCATTTTAACTGAAAGAATTAAGAACCTTACAGAGCACTTTAAGGAGCACAAGCACGACAACTACAACAAGAGAGCTCTCCAGAGGCTCGTTGGTAGGAGGAAAAAGCTTCTCAAATACCTTAAAGAAAAGGACTTTAACAGGTATCAGAACATCGTTCTCAAATTGGGTCTCAGGAAGTAAGTTCGGGGGGAGCTCCCCCCTTTTCCCTCCTTTCAAATTTATTCAGATTTAGCTCAGCTTGTCCTGCTTATCTTTCATTGTTGATAGGTTCTTATCAAGGTTTCTGAACAGCTCTTCCTCTTTTGAAGTTGTGGAGTGTAGCTGGTACTTAACTTTGCTCTCGTCTCTCCTTAAGTGACGAAAAGCCTTTTCCAGCTCCTCTTTCTTAATTCCTACTATGTCTGCTATCTGGTTTATTGAAAGGTCCGTTTTCTCAAGGAGGGATTTTGCTATTCTGAGCTTCTCCTCTTTTACCGCCCTGCTTGTCATCTGTCTCACGGCAAAGTAGTAGCTTTCCCCATTGAAGCACTTACCTTTCTTCCTCACTGATGCCTCCTTGAAACAGGTGTTTCTATCCTTAAATATATTTTAAGGAAACTTCATGGTCTCTTGTTCTGCTGTGTGCTATTATCCGTCAATAAATTGAAGGGTGAAAAAACAAAATAGCTGGAGGTTAAGTATGTCAATTTCAGAAGTAGCTGTAGAAGTTGGTGGCCGGCCTATGAGGTTTCAGACCGGAAAGGTTGCCAAGCAGGCCGACGGTGCTGTTGTAGTTTCTCAGGGCGATACTATGGTTCTTGTTACTGCCGTCATGAGCGATGAGCCCAGGGAGGATATAGACTTCTTTCCCCTTTTAGTTGAGTATAGAGAGAGAGCTTACGCCGCAGGTAAAATTCCCGGTGGTTTTATTAAAAGAGAAGGGAAACCTACAGATGAGGAAGTTTTAAAGGCAAGGGTTACAGACCGTTCAATCAGGCCGATTTTCCCGAAAGGTTTTAAAAACGACGTTCAGGTTATAGCCTTTGTGATCTCTGCAGATCAGGAGAATGACCCTGCTGTCCTTGCAATCAACGGAGCTTCAGCGGCCCTCCACATCTCAAGGATTCCCTTTGAAAAGCCCGTTGGAGCTGTGAGGGTTGCAAGGGTTGACGGAAAACTGGTTATTAACCCCTCTTACGAAGAACAGCAGAAGGCAGATATAAACCTTATTGTTTCAGGAACTGAAGATGCCGTTGTTATGGTTGAGGGCGGAGCAAAAGAGGTTCCGGAAGAGGAAGTTCTTGACGCAATCCTCTTTGCCCACGAGGAGATTAAAAAGATTGTTAAGGCTCAGGAGGAGCTCCGCAACCTTGCAGGAAAGCCCAAGTACGAGTTCATAGCTCCCTCTTTAAGCGAGGAAGCAAAAGAGAAGATTAAGAAGTGGGTCTTTGAGAGGATTGAGCCCATCATCACAATTCCCGACAAGCACGAAAGACGTGAGAAGCTGAGGGAGCTCCGCGAGCTCATGCTTATAGAGCTGAACATCCCTGAAGAAGAGCACCACCTTGCAAAGGAGGCCTTTGCAGAAGCCGAAAAAGAGTTTGTCCGTAAGATGGTTCTTGAGAGGGGCGTAAGGATAGACGGAAGGAAGCCCGACGAAATAAGGCCTATCTCAATAGAGGTTGGAGTTCTTCCAAGGGCCCACGGTTCTGCTCTCTTTACAAGGGGTCAAACTCAGGCACTTGTTACAACAACCCTTGGAACTCCAGAGGAGTATCAGTTAGTTGAAGGCTTAATGCCTGAAGAGCAGAAGAGGTTCATGCTCCACTACAACTTCCCGCCCTTCTGCGTTGGAGAAATTGCTCCAATGAGAGGCCCTGGAAGGAGGGAAATTGGACACGGAGCTCTGGCAGAGAGGGCCCTCGCCCCAGTAATCCCACCTGAGGAGGAGTTCCCATACGTCATAAGAGTTGTTTCAGACATCCTTGAATCCAACGGCTCCTCGTCTATGGCAACGGTCTGCGGCGGTTCACTCTCCCTTATGGACGCCGGCGTTCCTATAAGGGCGCAGGTTGCCGGTATCGCAATGGGCCTCATTATGGAAGGAGACAGGTTTGTAGTCCTTTCCGATATTTTGGGAGACGAAGACCACCTTGGAGACATGGACTTCAAAGTAGCCGGAACCAGGAAAGG
>JALTBO010000059.1 GCA_027075275.1 Desulfurobacteriaceae bacterium | reverse complement strand
CTTCCGGCAGGGAAGCTCTACAAGTCTGCAAGGATAAGGCACCTTTACAGAAGGTCTAAGGAGCTTGGAGTTCCCTTTTTTATTCTGAGTGCCGGTTACGGCCTTATCTCCGGCGATGAGGAGATTGAGCCGTATGAGGCAGTAATGACGAAAGAAAGGTGCGGGGAGCTCCTCCCAACCCTCCTTTCCCGTCTGAAAGAGTTTGACGTTATCGTTTACTATAGAGGGGGAGCCCGTAAGGAGTATCTGAACTGCATGGAGAAGGCAGTGGAGCTCCTTGGCAAAGAGCTAATTGTTTTCGGCTACGGAAATATGGGAGACATAGGAAAGTTGGAAGAAGTTATCAGGGGAGTTAAAAGTGGAAGTTGAACCTTTGAATAGTGAACAGATCTTAGAGCTTATAAAGAAGGATAAGGCAAGGGAGCAGGCAGTTTCAAACATTTTAAGTTCTATCATAGTCTCTTTGGGGAAAAGTCCTGAAATATCCCGTATTATAGATTCTTACTTCAGTTTTGTTCCCCTTGTTAGGGAAGTTTTTAACAAAAACGTTTCCGTTAAAGTTGGAACGAGAGAATATCCACTTGAAATAAGAAAAGGTGTTAAAGAGGAAATTCTTAAAATCTTTTATGAAAATGTAAAGGATAAATGGATTATTGCCGTTGATGAATCCCAACATTCAGACGATTTAATAATGAGCAAAGATTATTTTTACAGAGGAAGTCTGGCGTTTGGCATGAAAGTTTCAAATTCTTCTTCCGATAGAGAGAAAATTCTCGCTGTTCTCTCCTCTTTTAAGATTTCAGAAGACGACGAATTCGTTAAAAGAAAGTTGGATCTTCTTACTTATATTCAGAATCTAATAGTTGCACTTTACTCGGCTGTTCTTCTTTTAAGTAGAGAAGAAAGTATTTATGCTCTTTTTATTGATGGACCTCTGATAAGACAGCTTCACTCATTCCTCTTTGTAACTTTCACTTTAGATGAACTGAAAAAATTGTTTGAAGTGGATCCAGACGTTAGGAAGTATGTTGGAAACGCAGTATGGTTAGATAGAAATCTCAGATTTGAGCTTTTTGAGAAAAAACTTACAGTTGAAGAGCTGGCAAAGGGAAAACTTTTGGATCTTATACTTGATAGTTCTATCTATAAGGAGATGAAGAAAAGGTTAGAACTTAGCGATGAGTTTAATATGATTCCAGAATTTAAGAAGGCTGTTCTTGAGAATGGAGAAGTTCCAGGACTTTTTGTTTACTTCCTCCTCTTAAGGCTTCTTAATGACTTTTCAAAGAAACACGATTTTCTCGTATGTGGAGTTGTTAAGTCTCCCAGGTCAAAGGAGTTTATAAGGTTTTACTACTCGTTTGCATTTGCAAAGGTAGGGGATACAGATAGAAAAATCAGGTATAAGGTGTACTCTACCGGAATTCTGGGCTTGAGCAACGACGAAGAACTGAGGTTTTTTAAAGATCTACTGCGGGAGGGAAAAATTCATGAAGCCCTTGAATCTTTAGACTTTTACGACGATCATCTTCTTACTTTTGCCTTAGATTTTGACCCCACTACTGCTTTTTATACCCCTCCTTTTGAGATAAGGCGTTACAGGAGCAGAGAGGCAAACAGGAAAGAGGTTTATGAAGCAGATGAGGAATATCAGGTTTACAGAACTCCTTTTGGAAGCGCCAACAACGGTCTTCAACACTTCTGGTTAGAGGAGATTCTCCTTAAGAGTCTCCTTCCACCTGAGCAAATCCGTTTCTATATGGCCTACGTTAGAACTTCTGATCTTAAGTTTGCTCTTAGAGTAGAGTTTCCTGAGTCGGCTCTCGGCAGAGCAGATGAGCTGTGTCGTATGGTCTACCTTTTTAGTTCTGTTTACAGGAACTATGGAATTCCAATTTTCCTTAAGTATGCTGATAACCTGGTGCGGGTTTCTACAGATTTGATCAATCGGCTTGCTAAGGGGCTTTTGAGGGAGAGGGTTGTTAGGGAGCTCCTTGGCAGAACCGACGGCGATAGAGATGCCCTTGAAATCGTTAAGCAGGTGATTTTCGGTATGAAAAGGGATTTTTACTCCCGTTAAGCGGAGGGGGAAAATGGCAGAAGCTATAGGAAGGGTTTTTGGAGAGGCTTCAACTGAGGGATTTTCTTTTATTCTTTATCCTCAGAAGGTTAGGAGCTTGAGAAATCTCTTTGTTGTAGTTGAATCTAAGGATTCGGAAGGGAAAACTTACAAAGTTGTAGGAAAGGTTGTTGATATTCTAACGGATAACCCGCTCCTCTCTCCAGAGAATTTAAAGTTTTTTGTTAGCGATGAGTACGGTAAAGAAGTTGCAGATTACTTAAGGTCAGACCGGTTTAAGACTTACATCGCCCGCTGTGAAGTTATCGGTGAGTTTGATGAGGAAGCTGGTGAAATAAGAACCCTTACCCGGCCTGTGGAAACGGGAGCTCCCGTCTTCTTCATAGACAAAGACCTTCTTGAAAACCTTTACTTTATTCCTGAGCCTTTTAACCTGTTTCCCGGATTTACCGAGCAGGTGAGGGATGCCCGTTTTTCACTGGACGGAGACCAGTTGGTTACAATGCACGTTGGTATTTTTGGTATGACGGGAATGGGTAAAACAACAACAACAGGAGTTCTCCTTGAAGAGTTTACAGTTAGAGGAGTTAAGAGCATCATTTTTGACCCTCACGGAGACTACGTTAACTTAGGGATTCTAAAAAAAGATCTCTTTTCAGCCCTTAAGGAGGATTTGAAAAGGGTAGGTTCTCCTTTAAGGCGTTTGGTAAAGGATTATCAACTCTTTTTAAAGGAAAGATGGAGTAATTACCTCAATTCAATTCCCCAACCTTACAGTGATATCGTAAGAGAAGAGATGAAACTGGAGCTCCACCCCAGCTCAATATGTTTCAGGCTTGCCATGATTTCCTCTGTTCTAAAAAGAGAAGTGGTTCTACCCTTTAAGGAGAGGAGAGACGAGACTCTCAGGGAGTTCAGAGAAAAACTCTTAAAGTTTTCGGAGAAGTTTGACTTTAAGAAGCTTGCTAAGGCCGTTCCGCCGCAAATTTTGGACAGACTGATTAAGCTGAAAATTGAAGGTTATCCAAGTATCATACTTAACAGGTTCTTCAACAAGTATTTTGTAATGAACATGATTGAGGCTTACTCTGGAGAGGAGATATCGGAAGCTCAGGAAGGAATTTATACCAAATGGCTGGACAGTATGGAAGAGGAAATAGAAAGTTTGGGAGGAGAAAGGAGGGATCTGGAACTTGTTGAGAATCTTCTCTCTAAAGTTGATTCATTAAGGGATAGTAATAAGTCTAAATACCCCGTAAAGAGGCAGCTTGAGAAAGCGAGAATGGTTCTCTCTTCTCAGGATAGATTCCTTTCTGTTGACTCCTACGAGCTTGTAAAAGCTTTTTCAGGTAAGTCAGGTTTCCTCTCTTTTGTCTCAAATATCATTTTTGACCTTTCCTCCCTGAGCCCTGAAACGGTTCAAAGGGCACTCCTTTACTCTGTGTTTTACTCCGCATTTCACCTTCACAAGTCAGGGGAACTTTCTGTTCAGTTGGGAGACTGGCCTATTCTCTTTGTGATTGAAGAAGCAAGGGTGCTTATTCCAAGGTCTGGAGCTGAAGATATAGACCACCCTGCAAGCAGGTTCGCAAGGAACATAGTGAGGAGAGTTGCCACAGAGGGTAGAAAGATGGGGCTGGGGTTGGCGATCGTTTCTCAAAAACCTGCCTCTGTAGACCCACTTCCCGTTTCCCAGTGCAACACTCTGATACTCCACAGGGTTATAAACCCTGAAGATTTATCTTTCGTGAGAACTGTTGGAGAGTCCATTTCACAGGAGGACATAGAAACTCTCAAAACGGTTGAGAGGGGAGTTTCAATAGTTACCGGAACGGCACTTAAAACCAGGAAAAGCTTGCTTGTGAGGTTCAGAGACAGGCTCTCTGAGGAGGGCAGAGAACATCCGAAGCCTTTAAGGAGATTGTGGAATGGAGCTTAACCCGGTACAGAAAGAGATAGTTGAGTTTGAGAGGGGAGTTCTTCAGGTTGTAGCAGGTCCGGGAACGGGAAAAACGGAGGCCCTGGTAAGCAGGGTTGTGGAGCTCCTTAAAAAGGGCTTTCCACCTGACTCTATAGTTATGGTTACTTTTACCAGGAAGGCCGCTGAGGAGTTTTCCACCAGGCTTCTTGAAAAGGCCAGAGGGAGCGGTGTTGATCCCCTTGGAGTTTACTGCGGAACTCTTCACTCCCTATGCCTTCAAATTATGGATGAATTCGGCTTTGATGAGATATCGGGAAAAAAACTTATAGATGACTTCAGCAGGAAGGTTTTCATCTACGACGTTTTTAAAGACAAATTTGACAGATTCCCCGAGTTCTTTGGAAGGTTTTGTTGGAAAGCACCTTTCCCTATCAGGTTTGTTAATTTAGTAGAAGCCCTTGTTGATAGGATAGTCTATTACGATGTAGACCTTAACAGTATGGAGAAAGAAGGTGGAGCGTACAGGGAAGCTGTTGATATATACAGAACCTATGAGGATGCCTTAAAGAATAGAGGATTTATTGACTTTAACACTGTTGAGAAGCTATTTTTAAAGTTCCTTGATAGCCCTTACGGTAAGGAATTTCTTGAGAAGGTTAAACACCTTCTTGTTGATGAGTACCAGGATACAAACCCACTGGATGAGAAAATTTACTTTAAATTAGCTCGTATTGTAGAGAGTTTTGTGGTTGTTGGAGATGAAGATCAATCCCTCTACAGTTTCAGAGGGGCAACTGTAAAGAGTTTTATCAAGTTTGAGAGCAGGATAAAGAAGATTTTAGAAAGAAGGTTGGAGGAAGATTTTCCCTTTAAGAAGGTTTTTCTTGTTAAGAATTACCGTTCTGATAGAGATATTATCAACTTTCTGAACTATTTTATAGACAGTTTCCACAGATTGGGTCTTGAGAGAGTAGAAGGAAAAGAGAAATGGAAACTTCAACCGGCTGATGACGGAGATGAGAGAACTGAAAGGAGGGTTTCTTATCCCGCTTCAAAAAAGTTAAAACGTATTGCTCCTAAAAAGCGTCCAAACCGTGTTACGGATTTAAGAGAGGAGCTTGCCCGGGAAGTTTCCGGACTGATAGAAGAACTTTTATGTGAGGGTTCTATCTCTAAGGTTTCTGACTGTGTTCTCCTTGTACCTTCTGCAAGGGAGAACGAAGATTCTTTTATTTCATTTCTCCGGAAAGAGCTTGAAAGTAAAGGAATTAAGATCTACAACCCCCGTTCAAAGAGTTTTGGAGAGAAGGAAAATGTTAAGAGAGTTGTTGAAGTTTTGAAGTTTGTAGTAGAGGGAAACGGGGAGCTCCCCAAAACTTTAAACAGGGAAAAAGTTGAGGAACTGAAGGAGAAGTTCAGGAACGGAAAGATAGGACTTTTAGAGGTTTTCTACGCTCTCCTTCCCCTTATGGGTTACCTTACAGATGAGAGCTTTCAGGACCCTGAACTCCTCTTTGACCTCTCTCAGCTTTCTAACTTCATAAAACAGTTTGAGCTTGTCTACCCGAAAGAGGAAATTCCTGAGAAGTTTGGGACTGTGTTTATTGAGTTAATCAGAGAGGCCGATGAACCGGAGCTCCCCCCAGATTACCTGCCCGACCAGTACCTTCCGGTTATGACAATTCATCAGGCTAAAGGGCTGGAGTTTCCGGTTGTTTTTGTAGCCGTAGACTGGCTTTACGATGATGATTCAGACGCAATGGTGGAGTTCCTGAGAAACTTTGTTTCCCCGCAGGTGAGGGGGCTCCTTCCTGGAAAGGATAACTGGAACTCTGTGAGAAAGTTCTTCGTGGCTTTTTCAAGGGCGAAGGAGCTCCTCGTAATTCTTGATACCAGGGAAAATGCCTATGAGAAAGGTGTCCTCTACCCTTCAGGGAACTACGAGGACAGGTACAAATACAGAAAAAATGGCGGTTCAAAGCTGTGTAAAAAGTGGAGTCCGAAAGGGCGTGATAGAGGTGAGGTAGAGGAGCCCAGGTTCTACTCCTACACCGGAGACATAGTCTCTTTTGAGTTGTGTCCGAGGCTTTACGCTTTAAGGAAATTCTTCCGTTTTGTTCCCTCCTCGGCAGTTCAGGAGTGGTTTGGAACTGTTATTCACAGAACCCTCAGGCGTATTTACGTTTTTTGGAAGGTTGAAGGGAGACTGCCCGATGATGAAGAACTGGTAAAAATTTTTGAACAGGTGGTTAAATCCCTTGAAGTTGAGGGAGTTTACCCTTCAAAAGAGTATGATAAAAAAGCGGCACTTTCAACTGTAAAAGCATTTATCAGGAAAGAGGGAACGGGCTTTTACAGTAAGGTTATCTCTGTGGAGCTCCCCGTTAAAGTAAAGAAAGAGGAGTACTACCTGAAAGGAGTAATAGATGCTCTGTTAGAGGGAGAAAATGGCCTTGAGATATGGGACTTTAAATCTATGAGGAACCCAAGGAGGAAAGGAAGGAAAGAACTTTTAGAACTCTACAGAAATCAGCTTCGGTTCTACAGAATGATAATTGAAGAGAGTGGAACTGATCAGAAAGTTGAGAAACTGGTCCTCTACTTCCTCAATGAGCTGTTTGAAAAAGAGCCAGCCTGTAAAGAGGTATTTACTTCCGATAGTGATAAAACGGGGATAGAAGACTTCTGGAACTGGATAAGCCAAAAAATACAGAAAATAGAGGAGTGCAGGAAAAAGAGAAGCTGGCCTGTTTCAGAAAACCCTGACGAGAATACCTGTAAGGTCTGTGATTTCCGGTTTGGCTGCCCTGCATGGAGAGATATAATTCAGGCCACTTAAAGCCTGGAGTGGCCGATGAAGTTTTTTCTCCCCTACTGGGAAGACTGGGTTCACAGAGATTTTGACCCGATTACCGATACCTACTCCGGGGGCTATGAGAACTCTCTCTTTGCCCACGAGATTTTTAAACCTCCTCCCTACGACGGAATCCTTTTGAGCCTGGGAATGTTTGAGTTCAAACTGAAGCTCTTAAAGGTTAACGGAAGGCCGACAATAAGGGGGGTTGAGAACGTTAAGGAGTATTTGAGAGTTAATTCATTGGGTCTTCCCGTTATGGGAGACTGCGGGGCCTTTACCTACGTTAACGAAAAGGAGCCTCTCTTATCTGTTGATGAAGCCGTTAAAATCTATTCCCTTTTAGGTTTTGACTACGGAATTTCCGTTGACCACATCTGTTCAGACGTGATTTTAGTTGATGAGGGGAAAGAGGAGTTTTTCTCTTACAAGAGCAAAAAAAGGAGCAGGGGAAAGGTTAAGATAGAACTCTCTGAGGAGGAGCTTGAGTTCAGAAGGCGGATAAGCCTTGAAAACGGAGAGGAATTTTTTAAGAAGGCCAAGGGTTTTCACCCTGTTGGAGCGGCTCAGGGGTACTCTGTTGAGACCTACACAGACAGCGTTGGAAACCTGGTAGATATGGGATACGACTTTATAGCCCTTGGTGGGCTTGTTCCAAGAAGGACAGAGTTTATTGCAGAGCTCCTTTTGACTTTAGAGAAAA
>JALTBO010000058.1 GCA_027075275.1 Desulfurobacteriaceae bacterium | reverse complement strand
GGACCGCCCCTCTGAACGTTTACTACAACGCAGGGAGCCTCAACCATAAACGCATAGCCGAGGTTCTCCTGCTTTAAAGAGAAACCGGGGCCAGAGGTTGCTGTCATTGCTTTAGCGCCGGCAAAGGATGCTCCAACGATAGCTGCCATAGAGGCTATCTCGTCTTCCATCTGGATGAATGCTCCTCCGTGGCGGGGCAGGAGCTCCGCCATCCTCTCGGCGATCTCAGAAGACGGTGTAATTGGGTAACCTGCGTAGAAGTTACACCCAGCCAGAACTGCAGCCTCTGCACAGGCGTGGTTTCCATACTTAAGCTCAAGCTTTGCCATACTTTCCTCCCTTAAGCGCTTGCTATTTCTTCGTACTCCTCTGGAGTAAAGACGTAGATGCAGAAGTCGGGGCATATCATTTCACACTGCTTACACCCAATACACTTCTCAGGATGTGCAACGGTCATGACTGCCCTAACTTTGTCAAGCTCAAGAACCTTTGTGGGGCAGACTGATGCGCAGATGTTGCACCCCTTGCACCAGTCCTCTCTAACTTCAACAATTCCCTTTACAGCCATACTTTCCTCCTTTAGAGAAGTCCTCTTTCCTTTAAGGCTTTTTCCATCATCTCGCCAATTTCGGCGGGAGTGTTGCAGACGTAAGCTCCGGCGGCTCTTAATGCTTCCATCTTGCTCTTAGCGTCTCCCTTACCGCCAGAGATAATTGCTCCAGCGTGTCCCATCCTCCTTCCAGGAGGAGCTGTAACTCCGGCTATGTAGGCAACAACTGGCTTTTCAACGTTCTCCTTAATGTATTCTGCGGCTTCCTCTTCCATAGTTCCGCCAATCTCCCCTATGAGGACAATTGCATCTGTATCCGGGTCGTTGTTGAACATCTCAACGGCTTCCCTGTGGGTTGTTCCTGGAACAGGGTCTCCACCGATTCCAATAACAGTTGACTGGCCGATTCCCCTCGTTGTCAGCTGGTAGGCAGCTTCGTAAGTAAGGGTCCCTGAACGGGATACGATTCCAACCCTTCCCTTCTTGAAGATGTGGCCGGGCATAATTCCCATCTTACACTCTTCTGGAGTGATAATTCCCGGGCAGTTAGGGCCGATGTAGCGGACTCCCGTTCCTTCAAGAGCTCTTTTAACTTTAACCATGTCGTTTACAGGAATTCCCTCTGTGATGCAGACGATCAGCTTAATTCCGGCGTCTGCTGCCTCCATAATTGCGTCTGCCGCAAAGGCAGGGGGAACGAAGATGAGGGAGGCATCTGCTCCAGTCTCTTTTACGGCCTCCTCAACAGTATTGAAGACGGGAACCTCATACTTACCCTCATCATCTTTCCAGATGAGTCCTCCCTTACCGGGAGTTACACCTGCAACTATCTGTGTTCCGTAGTCTAAACACTGCTTTGCGTGGAAAGAGCCCTCCTTACCTGTAAGCCCCTGAACAACAACTTTCGTGTTTCTATTCACTAAAACGCTCATTTTCCCCTCCTTATAGTTCACCTTTTGCTGCTTTTACAGCCTTCTGTGCGCCGTCTGCCATATCTTTGGCAGGAATTATGTTGAGGCCGCTCTCCTCAAGCATCTTCCTTCCAAGCTCAACGTTTGTTCCTTCCAGGCGAACGATTAGAGGTCTGTCGAGTTCAACCTGTTTTGCGGCCTCTATGATTCCTCCGGCAATCCTGTCGCACCTTACGATTCCGCCGAAGATGTTTACAAAGATTGCCTTCACTTTGGGGTCTGAGAGGAGAAGCCTGAACGCTGCTGCAACCCTTTCAACCGTGGCCGTTCCTCCAACGTCTAAGAAGTTTGCAGGCTCTCCGCCGTAGAACTTGATCGTGTCCATTGTTGCCATTGCAAGGCCGGCACCGTTGACCATGCAGCCGATGTTTCCATCAAGCCTAACGTAGTTGAGGTCCCACTTCTTGGCCTCAAGCTCTAACGGGTCAATCTGGGTTGTGTCTTCAAGCTCCTGAATGTCGGGGTGCCTGTAGAGGGCGTTGTCGTCAAAGTCAATCTTTGCGTCTAAGCAGATGAAGTTGTCCTCTTTTGTCTTAACAAGCGGGTTTATCTCAATGAGTGAAGCGTCAAGGTCAAAGTACATCTTTGAGAGGGTCATTAGAATCTTTGTAAACTGGCTTACAAGCTTTCTGTCTGTAAGACCTATCTTGTAGGCGATCTTCCTTGCCTGGTAAGGTAAAAGACCGATTGCAGGGTCAACGTGCTCCTTTATTATCAGCTCAGGGTTTGTCTTTGCTATCTCCTCAATCTCCATTCCGCCTGCTGCAGAGACCATAAA
>JALTBO010000057.1 GCA_027075275.1 Desulfurobacteriaceae bacterium | reverse complement strand
CCTTTTTAGTGGCTTTTTTCCCCAAATTCCCCATTTTCTCGCCCCCTATTCTTTTTTTACCCCTTCTTTTGGTGGGTTTTTGCTTTATCTCTTCTCTATCTGAGTTTTATAGGTCGGTGGGTATTAGTAGTGGGGTATCTTTCTACTTAACGGTTTTGTTAAGTAATAAAAAGCGGTGGCGTAGAACCGGGGTTATTGGTGGGGCACTTTTAGGAGAAAAATCACTTTCCAAGTTTCCCGATTATCTCTTTGACCCTTTGTAGAGCGGAAGCGTAGGTTATGTTCTGGATGATGAAAGTTCAATTTTAGTTGAATTTTCCGGCTCTCTCCACTCTCCTTTCGGTTAAAACTCCTTTAGCTATGACAATAAATAGGGGGCAAAGTCCAACTTTCAAATTCAGATTTCCAAGTTTCCACCTTCCTTGAGGTTTGTCGTATTATGACAAACTTTTTAAGCCAACCATCATAGGGAAGACGGGGGATAATCCAATGGTAGATGTTAGGGCACAAAGTCTTAGACGGTTAATAGAACTCTTAGAAGATGCTAAGCGTGTCTATGTTGAAACTTTTGGGGAGTATGACGTTAAGGGTTTCCTCCACTACCTCCGAGAACCCAACTATGCTTTAGATTATGAGAGAGTAGTGGAAAAGCTTCGGGTTTCTCCCCGAACTGCCTATGATTACATTGAGACCATTAGGGAAATCTCCCAAGTCCTATTAGATACTTAGTGGTATCCACATATTAATAGAGGGGGAGGGGGGTGCCCCTAAGTTTCTCCTTTTATCTTTTGGAATACTAAAGAACACGGCAGAACCGGGCAGAACCTGACAAAGCCCCGCATAAGCGGGTGGGTAACGTGATGTAACTGTATGTAACCGCTTAAATTGGCTGGTAACGGTATGTAACACGATGTAACTGGATGTAACAGGCTTTTCGGCCCTTCCCTATCTACCCTCTAAACCTCCCTCTCCGCTAAACCTCAAAATCACCATACTTGTTCATTGGCTTTATTTTTTAGTTGTCTTCTACTCCAAGTTAGCCAACTTTCGTAGAAAATCGCATTAGATAACGGCTATTTTCACAGGGGAGCACTCTCTCACCGCTTACCGGCTAAGTTTCCCACTTTCCCATAAATTCAATTAAAAGAATATATTAAGGGGGGCGTCCACGTAAAAGACTACCCACCGCTACCACGTCTTAACTTAACTCTCCCGTTAAACTCTAAAATCTCTCCTTTATCGTGGAGTTTGTAGAGGATATGCCTAATATCCCTCTCACTCCACCCTCTCTTTAGTAGTCCTTCCGTAACCCTATCCACCGGGCTAAAACCTGTGTTGTCCTTAGTAGCCTCTAAGACTTCCTCCAAGTCTTGGATTAAGGCTAAGTCCTCCTCTTCTTCCGGTATCCTCTGTGGTAACTTCTCTACCAAGTCGTCTATTGGGACTACCATAACTTTACCAAGACTTGGATACGGCATATATTTGTAACCTAAGAGCTGTGCCAAGTTCTTTAGGCCTCCCGCTAACTCGAAACCAGTTCTTTTTCTTATTGCTTGGATAAGAGAGGGTTTTATGTATATCTTCCTCCGTCCAAGAACCATATATTCAGGTAGGGCGCCCCTCTTAGCTAAGTGCTCTATCCTCTCCCTCCACGGAAGGTTTAAGATGCTCTCCTTAATCGTCCTCTCCTCCTCTGTGGTGGGGTCTATCACCTCCACAACCCCCACCATACGGCACTTTTCTAAAAGGTCTTCCCTAATGGTCGTTAGGAATAACTCCTCCTCGCTCGGCTGTTCTATCTCATACTCTAATGTTATCGGCCTAAGCCACTCTGGAACCCTAAGCCCTAAGCTCTCATAAATCATAACCAAAAGCTTCCTACCGGCCTCTATCTGGTCTTCGCTAAGGATTAACGGCTTAATCCTGTCCCAATTCTGGAGATAGAAAGCCCTAAGGTAACTACCGATATAAGCTAAGTCCTCTTTGTATTGGGCTAACCGTCCCTCGAACCTACTAACCTCCTCCTTAGTCCTCTTATCGGTTATATCCCACTCCACAGGGATAAGGCGGTCTTCTAAGCCTATGTAGAGCTGTGGAACATAGTTAGTAATAATCACCGGGGAAGCGTAGGCGTGGAATTCCGTCATACGGTAGCCTCTGTTCTTGTCTATCCTACTCTTAACGTGGATGTTGGTAGTAGCCGTCTTTAGAAGGTCGGCAAGGTGAGGATTAGATAGAGCGTTCCTAACCTCATCCAAAGTTATCGCCAACGTCGTTTGGTTTAGTTTGTGGCTTAACTGCGGTGCCGTGATGTTGGAAGCTCCTATAACGCTCTTATCCTCCCTCAATCCCCACAGGTAGCCCATTAGCTTCCTAATGAGCGTCTTACCGACGTGGGGAGTGCCAAAGTTAAAGAGTATCTTATTTTCCCTTCCGTATTGCTTACGAATAAGGCCTAAGGGTGCTTGAATATCGAAGTAGAGGTTAGCTAAAGCCCTATCGCTAAAGTGGTAGAACTCTAAAAGCTCCTCCAACTTCCTAAAGGCCTCTTTGGTCTTCTCTATGTCCACAGGTGGGAGGTTAAGCCGGAACTTCGGGCTTTCAAAGAACTTAAGTTCTCCCTCGACTTCGAAGAAACCGGTAGCCGGTGCCTTAATCTCGACTTCCGCTAAGCCCTTAGTTACGAAAGCCTCAACGATAGAGCTAATAGCCCCCTTAAGCCTATACGGGTTCCTAACACCGGCCTTAGTCAATAAATCCTTAGAAACCTCTTCTATGGTGGCCTCCGTATAGGTCAAAGTATCCTTAGTTATCGGGTGCTCAAAGACGATATTATAATACCGGTCTATGTCCTCACTCGGATTAATCAAAACTCTAAGTTCCTTGATGTAATAACCTAAAACATACTCCTTTTCCCATACTATTATTTCGTCGTTACCTACCCTAACCCTCTTCCTCGTGAGGTAAAGGATACCCCGCTTAGGGTCGTTAGCATAGTAGGTAGAACCCACTTTCACAGGTATGGTTATAGTCCGCTCCACGTCCACCTTAAGGAGGTTAGAGAGTTCACTAAGAACCTTAAGCCCCTCATCGTGGGCGTCTTCCTCCGAAAAGCCCTTAGACCTAAGGACTTTCTCGATAATCTCCCTAAGACCCTCTCTACCCTTCACAGGTGAAGACTTAGCCCTAAGCCTCCCCTCTATGAACTCCTTAGATATGTTAATGTTGTAGCGTTGTAGGAGATTGTTAAGGTATTCTGCCAACTTATCTATGAGGTTCTCACCGTAGTAGGCCTTAAGCTCCTCTAAGCCAAAGACCTTACCGTAGCTGTAGAATAGAGCCTCTAACCTCCGCTCTACCTCCTCCTTCGTCTTAGCGTCGGGTTGCTGGTCGTTCTCAACAAAAGTTAAGACAACATCAACGGCGTTAAAGATGTCCACCTTAGCCTTAGCCAAATACCCCGAAAGGTAAAGCGTAAGGTCTTGACGGGTGCCGGAGACATAGTAAGGCCCAAGAAGGTTATAGACTTCCACAGGTGTAAGGGTCTTAAACTCCCTCGGAGCCTTAGCACTACCCTTAACCTCTTTGATAGGCTCATTAGTAGCCGTAGTCTCCACTTCAACGGCCTTAACGGTGGGGTTAATGTCCTCTGGAATAGGAACACCGAAAGCCTCATTAAGAGCCTTATAAACGGCTAAAAGCTCTTCTTCGTCCAATTCTGCGATACCTACCGACGGGTGGTTGCTAAACGAATATTGCCGGCCACTTGGGTGAACACTTGGAGGTAAAACCGTGAAGTGCTTACTATCACCCCTAACCTCTACCACACCAGGCACCTTAAAATAAGGAAGCTCCCGGAAAGTCCTAAAGTAGAGGTGGTAACCCTTCCCCGTCTTGACTAACCACGTCTCATTTTCCAACTTAGTAGCCACATCGGGGTTTATCCTATCTAAAACATCCATAAACGTCTTATAGGCCTCTACACTCTCAAAATCCAAAATAACCAAATTACCGCTAACTTTCCCCGCCAAAGTGCCTATATTCACGTGCCTAAGAGACTTACCCTTAAACCACTCCGAAAGCTCCTCAGGTGTTGGCCTCTTCTCCTCATAGTCCTTCCAATTAACTATTGGGTTCTTCGCCTTCGCCTTTGCCGGAAGCGGTGTTAAACCAACGGCATAATAGAACTTAGCCCACTCATAGAGCGAAGACTTAGGAGACGGAGCATTTATATATGGATTTAACTCATTAGTTAAATGGGGGCTGTTGTTACTGCGGAGGGGGGCCGTTCCGGAGCCAAAACCTATGTCTGGTGCTGGTGCCTCCCTCATCTTTACCTCACCTCCTCAACCGCTTTAGAATTCTCCATAGCCTCAAGCTCGGCTTTAGTGCGAATAATCCACCACTTAAGAGCCTCTTCTACGGCTATACTTAGGGCACCCCTACGAAGGCCATACCTCTTAGCCACCAACTCCCGGAACTCGGTTTCTACCTCATCACTAACGAGCACCGTTAGTTTCCCCAAGGACACCACCACCTAATACGTTCTACCACGTAATTACGCACTACTCCTTAAAAAGTTTTGCGTATAAAGAATGCATAAAATAGAGCATTCACCCTTAGGTAGAACTTAGGTAGAAAAAAAAAAGAGCTATTTTAGGCCTTTTTTAGGACAAAAAAAGGAAGGAGAAAGGAGCTATTTTTTTCTACCTATTCTACCCCGTAGGAATAAGCTGGAGGTTCTTACACTCATTTAAAAAATGCAAAAATTGGGGTGAAGTAGGTAGAAAAGGTAGAAAATGAAAAAGACAGGTAGGAGGTAGTGGGTAGAATAGGTAGAATAAGTAGAAAAAAGAGAACATACCTGTAATATACTAAAACTACAACACACGCCTCCATTATTCACGGCTTAGGGGTTGCAGTTATGAGGTAGTATGGGTAGTATAGGTAGTATTTTGCACAGGTGTGTAGTGTGTGAATAGTGGGTAGTATAGGTAGTATAGGTAGTATAACCCTCACTACCTGTATCATAATAAAAATAAGCTCTCTTCGGACAAAACAAAACTAAACAAGCCTTCCCACACACTTAAAAACAAAATAGGGCTATTTAACGGAATAATTTTTAGTTCTCTCGGCCTCTCGCTCTCTACTCAAACAAAAAAGGTTTCTAAGGTCTTCTAATACATAAAAAACCGAGGAGCACCGTAAAAGAAAAACTAAACCTCCTCTGCACATTTTCACAGGTATTCATCTTCATCTAACGGCATTGGTGCCCTTTTGTATAGGGCTATCGCTTTCCTGTGGTCTTCTACTCTGTATGGGGATGCTCTTATGAGTAATGGGGCTTTTATCCACCCTTTGGCCCACGCTACCTTAGTTCCGGGCTTGAATTCCCCTTTTGCTACTAACTCCTCCGCTTTGGGTCTATATTCGTCCATTAGTTCTACTATGGCTTTCTCTATTTTCTCCATTTTGCGTATATCCTTATCCATTGGGAAGTCTAAAGCCTTCAACCTGTATAATTCTCTTTTTAGCTCTTTGTATCGTGGGTCTTTCTTTATTAGGTAATCTATGGCTTCTTCTATGGTTATTTCTTCTATTATTAGCTCTGTGGCCTCTTTTAGTTCTTGGAGTTTGGGAACTAACCTTTGGGCGGTGTTTGGTGTTATTGGGAATAAACGCCGGTTCCCGCTTTGCCATATCTTTGTTACTTCCCTGTAAGTGTCCCAATCAACTTCCCGGAGAATTCCCTCTAATCTTTCCTCTAAATAGCGGTCTCTTGGGCGGGTAAATCTTATCTCAATCTCGTAAAGCTGGTTTGGGTCTAATAGTTCTCTGGTGCCTTTGGGTATTGGTATAGCCCATTTTCGGCTGTGCCTCCAAATTGTGGAAAGGAATTCCACCGGTTGAAGCTTTCTAAATTCTTCTTTGGCATCTATAACTTCGCCCTCCATACCCCTCCACCTGTGTATGTTTTAGCATTCCTCCGTAGTTGGTTTAGGGTGCTTTTTCTTTGGAGAGGATACTAAACAATATGGTTTAATATTCAACTTAGGGTTTAAGTGCTTTTTGATACTTATTTAGTCTCCTAAAATAGATGTTCTATCTACTAATTCCTATGCGAATTAGGGTATAAATAGGGTGGTGCTTTTTATTTTTTCTCCTTTGAGCACTTTTTTAATAAGGTTATTACATCTATCTCTTCCCTCGTGCCTTTATTTCCTTAAAAACGGCTTGTGGTGTCTTTTACGAGGGGTTAATAATGTGTTATTGAAAAAGGGTAACGGAGGGGCTAAAAATCAAAAGGTGGTTATTCCTTTTGTGCTTTTAGTAGTGCGGTTAGCTCGCTCTCTTTTATCCTAACTCCAACGAGCTTATAGTAGCTTACGTCTCTGCGGTCTTCTACTGCCCTTACGTATTCGGTTTCTATGCCATACATTCTTAGGTAACCTCCCACTACCGCCCAAGGGGCATATGCGGGCCAATGCCACGTCTGTTTAGCGTAAACGTCCATTTCGGCTTTTGTTTTGGTAACTCCCATAAAGAGTAGGTCTAATGCTAAGTCCTTTATCACGTTCCAATTATCGGGTATCCTGTTAGCTATTGCCTCTCTCACCTCTTCGGGAAGCTTAAACACCTCTTCGGGGGTTAGGAAAAGCTCTTTATCCTCTTCCATCTCATTCCTCCCCTCCCAAGAAGTATTTGGGGATTATGTAGGCTTCTTTTCGGCTATCCTCGACTATGCCAAAGAATACATACCTTTGCAATACGTCGGCTATCTCTAAGCTAATTCCCGGTAGTCCCTCGTCTATCACTTCGTCGGCGTAGAGTATTCCAAAGTCTTCTTGGTCTTCGTCGTCGGATATGAGGTAAACCACACCTGAAAAGCCTAAGGTTGCTATGTGGACGTTGTAGGCGTTGGCTATTCCGCTCAAAAGGTGGGGTAGGGCTATGTCTAACCCTTCTCTGTGTTCTACGTCTCTATTGGTTATTATGTAGATGTAGGTGGTTCCGTTGTCTTTTACGGTCTTTACGTCTTCTATCTTTAGGGGTTCGGGTTCGGATAGGGCTTCAATCACCCTTTGGGGTAGGGCTTTCATATTTATCACCCTCTTAGAGGTTTCCGAGGGTTTTATATAGACGATAAAGCCGTTTTCTGAAAATTGGGCTTAGTTCGTAGCCTTTTAGTGTTTTGGCGATTAGTCCAAGTTCTATTAGCTCTCCTAAGACTTTGTAGGCGTAAACGTGGGATACTCCCGCTTCCTGTGTTATCTTGGGTATTACTTCGTTGCCCATCTCCCAAGCCTTTATTTTTCCGTTTCTGTCTTTGAAGCTCTCTAATAGTCGTTTAGCTACTTCTCTTTTCTTTTCGGTGCTTAGTTTCCCGTTGATGTCCTCGAAGAACTTCATTAGTTGGGCTATGGTATCCTGCTCCATTGTAACCCTCACCTCCTTAATAGTTTTGTTAAGTATTTAACATTTTCGTTAAGTATAGAGGTGGCTTTAACCTTTTTAGTGGCTTTTTTCCCCAAATTCCCCATTTTCTCGCCCCCTATTCTTTTTTTACCCCTTCTTTTGGTGGGTTTTTGCTTTATCTCTTCTCTATCTGAGTTTTATAGGTCGGTGGGTATTAG
>JALTBO010000056.1 GCA_027075275.1 Desulfurobacteriaceae bacterium | reverse complement strand
AAAACAGGGAGCATTCAGAACGTTCCCGGTATCCCAGATGAAGTAAAGAGGCTATTTGTAACCGCTTTAGACGTTCCCCCTGAGTGGCACGTAAAGGTTCAGGCCACGTTCCAGAAACATGTAGACAACGCCGTTTCTAAAACTGTAAACATGAGAGAGAGCGCAACTGTTGAAGATGTGAAAAGAGTATTCCTGTTGGGTTATAAGTTGAAAGTGAAGGGTATTACAATTTTCCGGCAGGGTTCCAAAAAGGGCGTAATAGAGTTCGGCCTTAAATCTTTTAAAGGAATATCCCCAAAAGACCTGATAAGATTCCAGCCGTGCAGCTGTCAGCTTTAGGAGGATTACCGTGAGAGTGCTCAAATTGCTCTTTCTGCTTTTCCTCTTTCTCCTTCCTGCTTGTGGAGGAGGCGGAGGAGGAAGTAATTCCTCAAGTAGCACATTGGTCTCCGGTCAGTTTCTCTCAAGTTACGTGGAAGGACTGAAAGTCTGCACAGACAGCGGTTACTGTACGTATACAGATGCAGAAGGAAAGTTCCAGTTAAAGGTTTCAACCCTTCCGGTTCACGTCACCTTTTTTGTAGATAACCTTGAGCTGGGAGATTACACCCTCAGGGAAAACAGCGAAACAGTAACTCCTTTTAAATTATCGCCCAGCTCCCAGGTCGGAGATGTTCTTGCCAGGTTTATCCACGGAATGGCCGGGGATACGGAGGGAACTTTTAAAACGCTCAATTTTTCCAGCATTAAGGTCTTAGACTCTAATCTTCCCTCAGGTGAATCCCTCACAGATGCCGTTCAAAACGGGGAAGACGTTAGGGTGGAGCTCCAGTCCAACGGAAAAACCTACTCTGTAGAGTACCACCCGGAAGATCAGTCCGTAGAGTTGTGCACAGCCGATAGCTGTCAAAAAGTCAGCTACAGACAGTGGCTTGTTCTTGTTTACATGGCTGCCGATAACAGCTTAAACTCGTTTGCATCAGAAGACCTTAAAGAGATGGCTTCAGTCAAGTTCAACCCTCAGGTAAAATTAGTTGCCCTCATAGATTTTCAAACGGAAACGGATCAGATTTCAGAGAGCTCCGATACAACAGGTGACCTGATTTCTCAGCCTTTAAGTTATGAGGTAGATTCTGGCAACTACCAAACTCTAAAGGACTTTGTAGAAAAGTATTACAACCTCTACCCGGCAAAGAACGTTGCTCTTATTCTGTGGGATCACGGAGACGGATGGAGAAGCAGAACGGCGGCCTTTGATAATACAAACTCAGATTTCCTCCTTATGTTCCAGCTTAGAAAAGTCCTGTCAGACCTTCATTCAGAAGGGATAAACTTCAGTCTGATAGGCTTTGACGAGTGCTTAATGGGCATGGAAGAGGTCCTCTACGACATTAAAGACTTTGCTGATTACTTTGTGGCCTCAGAGAACGAAGAGCCGGGAAATGGCTGGGATTATAAGAGAGTCTTTTCATACCTCGTCTCCAATCCCAGTTCAACTCCTCAGCAGTTTGGAAAGGCCATAGTTGATGCCTATAGAGAGGCCTACTCCTCTCTTAACACCGATTCCACCCTTACGCTTACCCTCTTTTCCAAGAGTGACGTTGAGAGAATTGCCGGCGACCTGAACAGGTTCTACTACGATCTAAATTCAAATACATTCCCCGACTTCCAGTCTGCAAGGAGCTCCTCCCAGCAGGTTGTCTGCTCAGAAAACAATCAGAACTGTTCTTACTACTACGTTGACCTCTACTCCTTTGCTTCTCAGCTTTCAGACAAATATCCTGAAGCTGCTGACATTGTTAACGTAATAGACTCTCTCTACAAAACGGTTATACCCGGCAGCGACGGTAAAGATCTTCACGGTATTTCCGTCTACTTTCCGGCAGACACTACCGAAGCGGACCAGTCTGGATACAGCTGTTATACTGCCGAGACACCTGTAACCTGTACCTTTGGAGATCAAAAAGTTGACGGCTACTACAATCCCTTTGCTGCGGGAACCTACTGGGACAATTTCTTGGCCGAATATCTCTCTATGGAGTAGAAAGATGATTAGGTTTTTTACTCTGATATTTCTTACACTGCTATCTGGCTGTGCAACTGTTAACGTAAACGGTGAAGCCAGGGTAAGGCTATTTACTGTAGGTGAAATCCTGAAGAACTGTCCTGCACTGTCCGGAAAAGAGGTTGTGGTTGAAGGAACTTATAGGGGCTGGAGCTGTCCGGCAGACTGCAGAAACCCCGGTGTAACCCGTTCCGACGTCTGTATCACCGATTCAACTGGCTGTATTTACCTTTCTGGAACGAGCGGGCTTGACCCTTTGACAGACAGGGGAAAGA
>JALTBO010000055.1 GCA_027075275.1 Desulfurobacteriaceae bacterium | reverse complement strand
TTCAATCTCTTCAAGCCCAATTCCACCTATTGGAGAAGCCGTGTGAGGGAAGTACTCATCAACGACCTCTTTTCCTATTCCCACAATGTCAAAGAGGTGTGAACGGTGGTAAGAGGAGATAACTGAGATTCCCATCTTAGACATAATCTTTAAAAGGCCTGCGTTTACGGCCTCTCTGTAGTTCCTCTCAAGCTCCCTGTAAGGTTTGTTGAGCTCTACCTCGTTGGCCTTTAAGTATTCAAAAACTAAGTAAGGATAAACACCGGAAGCCCCAAAGGCTACAAGTGCGGCAGTTTGGTGTGTATCTCTTACCTCTCCGGTCTCAACGATTATTGAAACTTTATGCAGGAGCTTTTCCCTCTCCAAAAAGGCGCAGAGGCCTGAAACTGCAAGAAGAGAGGGAATTGGGTATTTAACACCTCTGTCTGAAAGAATCACTATCTCAACATCTTCTTTCTCAATTGCCTCTTTCACAGAGTTAAAAAGGTTCTCAAGTCCCTCTTTGAGAGAGTTTTCAAACTCCATCTTAAAGGTTTTAACCCGAACAAAGGAAGTGTTCTTTATCTCCTCAAACTCAGTTGGAGTGAGGAGTGGAGAGTCTATCTCTATTCTCCGTCTAAGCTTTCCGGAAAGGTCAAGGAAATTCACTTTTGCTCCGAGCCTCAGCTTGAGGCTCATTACAGCCTTTTCCCTTATCGGGTCAATGGGAGGGTTTGTAACCTGGGCAAACCTCTGCTTGAAGTGGCGGAAGAGAAGGTAAGGCCTGTCTAAAAGGTTTGGAAGGGGAGTGTCATCTCCCATTGAGAAGACAGGCTCTTTACCCATTTCGGCCATATACTCAACAACTTCTTCAAGGTCTTCAGTTGAGTAGCAGAACTTAACAAGTTCTTTAGAGAGTTTTTCTGAAGGCTCTGGCTCAACGTAGTTTTCTCGCTTCAACCTGTAGAGCTTCCTGCGAACTTCCTTTTCAACTAAGAACTTATCGGCAATTTCCCTTAGAACTTCAGAGTTTTCTTTAATCTCTCTGTTCTCTGTATCTACAACGAAAATTTCTCCCGGCATAAGGCGGCCAAAGTGGGAGACTTCACTATCTGGAATGTCAACCATTCCAACTTCTGAACCGAAAACAACTAAACCGGTCTCTGTAACAACGTATCTGGCAGGGCGAAGGCCGTTTCTGTCAAGCTTTCCGCCAACAACTTTTCCGTCTGTAAAGGCTATTGCCGCAGGGCCGTCCCACGGCTTCATTAAAAGGGAGGCATACTGGAAGAAAGCTCTCTCCTCGTCTGTTATGTCGTCTAAGAGCTCGTAGGCCGGCGGAACTAAGAGGGTTATTGCAGTTGCAGGGTCAACTCCGCAGATTACAAGAAGCTCAAAAACCCTATCCAAAGAGGCTGAGTCGCTCTCGCTAAACTCAACTAAGGGAAGAACCTCTTTTATCCTCTCTCCAAGAACGGGAGAGTAGAGTATGGGTTCAATGGCCTTAATGAAGTTCCTGTTTGCAGTAATTGTGTTTATCTCTCCGTTGTGGGCTATGAGCCTTAAGGGCTGTGCAAGTCTCCACTCTGGGTTTGTGTTTGTTGAGTAGCGCTGGTGGAATATGGCTATTGATGAAGAAAGTTCTTCATTTTGAAGGTCTAAGAAGAAGTTCTTAAGGTCTGGAGCTAAGAGCATTCCCTTGTAGACAACAAGGTCTGAAGAGAGGGAGACAACGTAGTTTTCAGGGTGGAGCTCCGCCAGCTTCTTCTCAAGCCTTCGCCTTAAAAGGTAGGTTTCAACCCTATCTCCCGCCGGAGCAATTACCTGGTAGAAGGCCGGCATTGAGCGTTTAGCAATCTCACCGCACTGGGTTGTATCAACGGGAACTTCCCTTAAAACGGCATCTCCGAGGGTTTCCTTAACTTCACTCTCTATGAGGGAGAGAGCTCCGTCAACGTCTCCCTTCAGGAAAAAGGTTCCAACTGTAACCTTTTCGGCAGAAAAGTCTCCTCTTATCTTTTTTGCCTCTTTAATGAAGAACTGGTGGGGAACCTGAAAGAGAATTCCAGAACCGTCTCCCGTTCTTCCATCTGCTAATGCAGCTCCCCTGTGGGTGAGGTTGGCAACCGCCTTTAATCCTTTATCTATTATTTCGTAGCTCTTCTCTCCGTTAACTGAGGCTATGAATCCAACTCCGCAGGAGTCTTTGTGTCTATAAGCCATTGTCTCTCCTCTCTTAAAGCTGATTTATTGAGAATCAATTCTATCAAAGCGGAAAATGTACTTGCCCTTCGGAGAAACAACCTCTTCAAGGCCAACGTAAACAGTATCTCCAACTCTCTCTTTTCTGTACTCTGGAGAGGGATA
>JALTBO010000054.1 GCA_027075275.1 Desulfurobacteriaceae bacterium | reverse complement strand
GTAGCGGGATTCTATGCCTAAGGCGTCAAAGACGTTGCACATGGCTTTGCCGATTTCGTCAAAGTTTTTGTCGGCTAAAGCTCCGATGCAGCTTCCAGCTCCAGAGAGGTAAACAGCGTAGGCTCCGGCCTTGTAGCCCTCAGAGAGTATCTCCCAGAAAGAGGGAATCAGGTCGCAGCGGTAGGGCTGGTGGATTCTGTCTTTTACTGCCTCTTTGAGGAGCCCGTAGTCCCTTTTCTGGAGAGCTCCCAGAAGCAGCGCAACTCTCTGGATGTTGAAGATTACGTCTTCCCTGCTGTAGCTGTCTGGAAGAACGGAGCGGGACTCCTCTGTTGAGAGGAAGAGTTCCGGCACAACTATCACGACTTTCAGGTCCTCAGGCCAGTCAAGTTTTACGTATGAGAGGTCTCCGTTTGTTGCCGCAACTACAAATCCTCCGGTATAGGCAGGGAGAACGTTGTCTGGGTGCGGTTCAAACTTGAAGGCTATGTCTATAACCTCTGGAAGTGAGAGCTCCTTTCCGGAAATCTTCTCAGCTGCAAGTATTCCCCCAACGATTGCCGTTGCGGAGCTCCCAAGTCCCCTTCCCAAGGGTATTCTGTTTACAAGTTTTACCTTTATGGGCTGATTTAAACCTAAATACTCCATGGAGCTCCTGTAAGCCCTTAAAAAGAGGTTTTTCTCGTCTTTCGGGAGCTCCTCTGCCCCCTCACCCTCTATCTCAACTTCGTATTTTTCAGACGGCTCAACGTAGAACTCGTTGTAGAGTGTAAGAGCGAGGCCTAAAGCGTCAAATCCGGGCCCTAAGTTGCTCGTTGAGGCGGGAACGGAGACCTTAAACTTCATCATCTACCTCTTTTTCTTTAGTCGGCTCAATTTTATCAGTTTCTCCCCTCATCCACTTAAGCCAGTTTTCTAAAGTTCTCTCAAACCCAACTCCTTTGGGTCTGTAGTATTTCCTTTTATCTTTCAGGTATTCCTGCTCCACCCAGCTCCTTTCGTAGTTGTGTGGATACCTGTATCCCCTGTTCCTCTTTCCGGCCTTAAGATGTTGCGGAATTTCCGGCTGAAAGCCCTCTTTTACATCTTTCTGCGCCTCTTTAAGGGCTCTGTAAACGGCGTTTGACTTTAAGGAGCTTGAGAGGTAGATGACTGCGTGCGCAAGGTTTATTGCGGCTTCAGGCATTCCAACGTTTAAAACGGCGTTAAGGGCTGCGTTTGCAATTAAGAGTGCTTCAGGGTTTGCGTTTCCAATATCTTCAGAGGCGAATATCACAAGGCGCCTTGCTATAAACTTAGGGTCTTCTCCAGCCTCTAAGAGCCTTACTGCGTAGTGGAGAGCTCCGTCCGGGTCGCTTCCCCTCATAGACTTGATGAGGGCTGAGATGAGGTCAAACCGTTCGTCTTCGCTCATTGAGAGGTTAATCTCTCCAACAACTTCCTGTGCAAGGTCTAAGGTGGGCTCTTTCCCGCCGGTTAACGTGTGGAGCTCCTCCAAAAAATTTAAGAACTTCCTTCCGTCTCCGGCTGAGGAGTTTATTAAGAGATTCAAAACCTCTTCTGGAACCTTAAATCCTGGAAGCCCCTCTTTTTTCGCTGTTGCTAGATTATAGAGTTTCAAAAGGTCTTCCCTTTCCAGCGGTTTGAACCTGTAGATTTTCACCCTTGACCTTAGGGCGGGAGTGAGGCTGAAGTACGGGTTTTCGGTTGTTGCACCGATGAGTATTACGTTTCCCTCCTCTGTATCTGGGAGGAGTGCATCCTGCTGGGATTTGTTGAAACGGTGGATTTCGTCTATGAAGAGAACGGTTTTTCTTCCTAACTTCCTGTTCTCTCTGCCCTTTTCAAGAATTTTTCTTACCTCTGAAACTGTTGATGTAACGGCGTTGAGCTCGTAAAAATCTGCCTTCAGCTTCCTGCTTATCAGATGGGCAAGTGCCGTTTTCCCCGTTCCTGGCGGGCCGAAGAAGATTAGGGAGTGAATCTGACCTTTCTCAATCAGTTTCTTTAAGGGTTTTCCCTCTCCGATTATGTGCTCCTGGCCTATGAATTCTGAAAAGTCTTCAGGCCTCAGCCTTGCAGGGAGAGGCTTTTTCCCCTCAAAGAGCTCCAACTACTACCTCTCCTCTCCTTTAAGGGCAACTAAAAGGTTAAAGAGAGACCAAAACAGGTTGATTATGTCTAAAAAGAGTGCAATGGCTATCTCAACAGGGTTTCCCTTTTCGTTTACAAGGCGGGAAGTGTCGTAGAGGATGTAGCCTGAGAAGACGAGAGCTCCCATTCCAGACATTACAACGTTCATAAGTGTATTGTGCCAGAAGAGGCCTACAATGGCCATGATTACAATTAAAACAAGTCCTGTAAAGAGGAAGCCTCCCAGGAAGCCAAAGTCCTTCTTTGTAATGAGAACGAAGAGGCTGAGAGCTCCCGTAACTACTCCTGTGATGAGTGCTGTCTCTTTAAAGATTTCAAGGAGAAAAGGAGACTGTAAGATTACCGCCACTGCCGGAGCGTCAAAGAAACCGACTGTAAACGTAAAAAGTGTAAAGAAAATGTAGCCTAGAATGTTCCTCTGAAAGAGGAAGGCTAATAACATTGTTCCTGTGGTTGCAACGAGTGAGAGCATCAGGTACACCCACTTTCCTAAGTGGGCAAACATGGGTAGGAACTGTAAGCCCACTCCCGTTCCTAAAGCCATTGTTATGAAACCGACAGTTAAGAGCAGGTAAGTTTTTCCAAGGATTGAGGCTCTGTTCTCCTCAGGGTAGGTTATTACTGAAGTTCTCTTCTCTTCCATCACTCCTCCTTTTCAATAAATAAAAAGTGGCGCTTGAAGTTTACACCCTTGGGTTCTATTTCAATTTCCCTGACTCTGTAGCCGGGAATTTCTCCCTTAAAGGGCTCTTTTCCCCTGTAGATGCAGAGAAGTGATCCTTTATTTAAAAGGTGCTCTGTTATCTCAACTGCGCTTTCAGGGTCTTCAACTGCCCTCATTGTTAAAATGTCAAAATCTCCGTTAACCTGCTCAATTCTTGAGCACTGAACCGAAACGTTTTCAAGTTTCAGCTGTCTCTTTACCTCCTCTAAGAATACACACCTTTTCTTCCTCGGCTCAATTAATGTAAAAGTGGAACTCTTTACGGCAACGGCAAGTGGAACACCGGGAAACCCTGCTCCTGAACCGACGTCGCAGAATGACTTTCCATTTACCTCTATTCCAGCCTTTTTAAAGGCTAAAAGGCCTAAGAGTGAGTCAAAGAAGTGCTTTTCTTCTATTTCCCTGTCCGTTAAAAGAGATGTAAGGTTTATCCGTTTTCCCCACTTTTTGAGGAGCTCCCTGTAAACCTCAAAATTTTTTAGCTCTTCCTCTGTTATCGGAATTCCGTTGAGATGGCAGAGCTCCCTCAGTCTCTCCATCAGGCTCTCTCCCTCTGGAGCTCTCCCCTCTTCCACTTCTCAATGTAAACGGCCAAAATGGGAATTGACGCAGGTCTTATTCCCTCAAGCCTTGAAGCCTGACCTAAAGTTAGAGGCTTCATCTCTTTTAACTTCTGCCTTTCCTCAACAGAAATTGGAACTAAGTCGTAGTCAAAGTCTTCAGGGATTTTAATGTTCTCAAGCTTTCTGAACCTCTTAACCTCTTCTAACTGCCTCTTTATGTAGCCCTCGTACTTAACCTCTATCTCAACCTCTTCTAAAATCTCCTCAAGGAGCTTCCTGTCTTCAACCGTCAGCTCAAGTGGAATGAGAGGGAGGATGTCTTCTAACTTAACTTCAGGCCTTTTCAGGAGCTCGTAAGCGCTTTTACTCTCCTTCAGAGGCGTTGAACCCTCTTTTTCCAGAATCGGGTTTACAGATTCGGGCTTCAGCTTTACCTCTTTCAGCCTCTCTATGAAAACCTTAACAGTTTCATACTTTCTCTTTACCCTCTCGTACTGTTCCCTTGTTAAAAGACCGAATTTGTAGCCGTACTTTGCAAGCCTGTAGTCGGCGTTGTCGTACCTTAAGAGGAGCCTGTACTCGGCCCTTGAGGTAAAGAGCCTGTAAGGTTCCCGAACACCCTTGTTAACAAGGTCGTCAATCATTACGCCGATGTAGGCCTCGTCCCTTCCCAAAACGAACCTCTCGTCTTTTCCGAGGGCGTAGAGGGCTGCGTTTATTCCGGCGACTATCCCCTGACCTGCAGCCTCCTCGTATCCCGTTGTTCCGTTTATCTGACCTGCGTTAAAGAGGCCTTTTATGGTTTTTGTTTCAAGGGTTGGGTAGAGGTGCCTCGGGTCTATGAAATCGTACTCTATAGCGTAGGCAGGTCTCACTATCTCTGCATTTTCAAGGCCTGGAATAGACCTTATTATTGCCACCTGAACGTCGTATGGAAGGCTTGTTGACGTTCCATTTGGGTAGAACTCTATCGTGTCTCTCCCTTCCGGCTCAACGAATACGTGGTGCCTTTCCCTTTCCGGAAACTTTACGATTTTGTCCTCTATAGAGGGGCAGTAGCGGACTCCAACTCCGCTTATGAGCTTGCACTCTCCGTACATGGGAGAGCGGTGGAGGTTCTCCCTTATTATCCTGTGGGTTTCAGGTGTTGTGTAGGTAAGCCAGCAGGGTATCTGCTCTATTTTCTTAGGCTCTGTCCAGTAGGAGAAGAATGGAGGGGGTTCGTCTCCGTCCTGTCTTTCCATCTTTGAGAAGTCTATTGTTCTGCCGTCTATCCTTGTTGGAGTTCCCGTTTTAAGCCTTGCCACTCTGAAGCCGTGCCTCTCGTAAAAAGATGAGAGTTTATTTGCGGCAGGCTCCCACATCCTTCCGCCTTCAAACTCCTGAAAGCCGATGAAGATTTTTCCCCTTAAAAAAGTCCCGGCGGTTACTACAACGGCCTTTGCTCCGTAGCGGGCTCCAAGGTGGGTCACTACCCCTTTAACTCTTCCATCTTCAACAACAATGTCGTCAACTATCTGCTGAATTACCTCTAAGTTGTCAGTGTTCTCAATCACCTGTCTCATCCTCTTCCTGTAGGCCTCTTTGTCGGCCTGTGCCCGGGGAGCTCTAACTGCAGGCCCTTTTTTCCTGTTTAGAATCCTGAACTGAATTCCCGTTTCATCTATGTTCTTTGCCATCTCCCCGCCTAAGGCGTCTATCTCACGGACTACCGTTCCCTTTGCTACACCTCCTATGGCGGGGTTGCACGACATTTCGGCTATTCTGTCTACGTTTACCGTGAAAAGGCCGGTTTTACAGCCCATTCTGGCTGCGGCCAGAGCTGCTTCACACCCTGCGTGGCCGGCTCCTACAACTATTACGTCAAATACTTCGTCCCACATGTTTCACCATCAGTAGTAGAGTTTTACCTTTGTTCCCCTTGTAGCCTTTAAAAGTTTGGCGGCGTTTGACATGTAGGCAACTATCTGAACGTGGTTTTCCGGATTGAGAGAAATGAAGAGCTCTCCCCTTTTAACTCCCGAGAAGCTTTCCTGAGACTTTGTAATTTTCACTCCATTTATCTCTGTAGCTTTTGGAAGGCCCATATCTCCCGTTGCGTTCAGTATCAAGTTTCCAAAGTAGTCAACGTCTAAAACGATTGCTTCATAAACGTTGTTTCCTATAGGTTGAGGTTCTGGTAGTTTAAACCTTTTGAGCTGTTTTAAATCCATCTCTTCACCTAAGTGGGATGCCGTCTGAAGACGGGAGAGTTCCGCAGCAATCGGAACCAGCTGATCTCTGCTTCTGAAATTTCCAGCCCTTCTCCTGTTTACAAAATAGTGTTCTGCCGTTATTCTGTGAACGGCCTCCGGTGGTTCCTCTTCAAACATAAGGCTTCCTATTCCGTTGTTTGGGCAGACTAAAAAGTAATTCTCTGTCGTGACAATTACCGATTCTGCAGAAGGGTCAGGATCAACTAAGCATAGAAAGATTGTTCCAGCAGGAAAATATCTGAAAGACCACTTTAGTTTTAGAGCTCCATCTACAACGTCAAAAGGTTTTACGAAGTGGGTTACGTCTATTACTTTTGCTTCAGGAGCTACGTCGTGGATTATTCCGTGGACTGTTCCTACGTAGTGGTCTTTGAGGCCGAAGTCAGAGATTATGGCTATTGCGCTGTTCATCTTTTCCCCCTATCGGCTTTTCCTGTAAGCTCTTTCAATTTTAATTCAATCTCTTTTCTTAAAGTTTCTTCATCTTTAAACTCTTCAGGGTTTATCGGTTTCCCTAAAATAACTCTGCACTTTGAGAAAGGATATGGTATCAGAAACCTGTCCCAGGAGTTGAGGTTGAACTTCCAGTCTGCAGAGAAGGTGAGGGGGTAGACGGGAGCTCCCGTCTTCATAGAGAGTTTCGCAATTCCCGGTTTTACAACTTCTCTCGGACCTTTAGGCCCGTCGGGAGTTATCGCTACTGTGTAGCCTTTCTCTATCAGTTTAACCATTTCTTTAAAGGCCCTATCCCCTCCTTTTCCCTTTCCTGCTGAGCCTCTAACGGTTTTAAATCCCATTTTTTCAACTATTTGAGCTATCAGTTCACCGTCTCTGTGTCGGCTTATGAGAATGGCCACTTTTTCAGCGTAACTTCTCAGAGCAAAAGGAAGCAGAAACATTCTTCCGTGCCAGAAGGCTACAATAGAGGGAAACTGAGGTGGAGCGAGAAACTCCACTTTTACCCGAAGGGTTTTAACCCACAGAGAACTTAGAGTGTAGAGCAGTTCAGGGTTACTTAACCTCAAACTTCACCTTCAACCTAACTTTTTTCTCCTTCACCCCTTTTGGAAACGGCCCAAAGGACTTTACAGAATATATGGCCGAAATGGCAGAGCGGTTGAAGGTGATGTCGGGCGAGAGTTTCTCTACGGTCAGTTCGTCAATTGTTCCGTCATTTTTCAAAGTTAATACAATAACTGCTTTCCTTTTTTTTGGAGCGTTTGAGTAGTAGGGTATCTTCCAGTTCTTCATTATTGTATCCCTTACCTTTACCAGATAGGGAACCAGCTTTGACATTGAGATTGATGGCAGTCCTTTTCCTTTTCTGTTTGGAAGGTCAACGGAAAGTTCTATGTTTCCTCTACCGTTTGCCGTTTTTAAGTTCCTTATCAGTTTTGAGGGAGACTTTCCAGATTTCAGGTTCTCGCTTTTTTCTCCCACTCCCCTTTCTCTGGGTCTGTTTATGGGAGCTCCCCCCCCACCCTGCTTCCTGACAGAGCGGTTTCCACCGGTAATGGAGTTCTGGGTTTTGGGAGCTCCACTTTTCAACTTCCCCTTTACCGGTTTAACTCCTATCAGGTTTGACTCAACCTCTGTGTCAAAGGAGAGTGGAACAACGTTGACCACTTCGTAGGTTTTTCCTGAAAGAACACTGTTTATAGAAATTGCAAGCAGAACGGCAATGTGAATGGAGAAGGAAATAAGGAAAGAGAAAAGGTCTAACTTTCTGGAATTTTCCAACTCCCTAACCTTTTTATTTATTGGAGCGGGCGACGGGACTTGAACCCGCGACCCTCAGCTTGGGAAGCTGATGCTCTACCACCTGAGCTACGCCCGCTCTTTTACATAATAAATATTAGTCAACCTGAGGGTTTTCAGCAACTCCCTCCCTTTCTGTTCTAATAAACGGCAAAACAGCTCTTTTTTTGCTGTAGTAGAGGAACTCCAGTCCAAGGGAAACGGCAAATATAACTGCAGTTGTCAAAAAGGTAATCTTACTGTTTTTGAACTGGTAAATGGCTATCTGAGTAGCCACGAAAGTTATTACGATTAAGTTAAAGAAGATGAGTCCCTTCCTTCCACCTACCCTCTCCCAGAGTTTAAGATGAGAGAGTATGACGCCAATGTAGAGGGCTGTTGTTATTATGCTTATCATAGAGGCAACTGAGGTAACGTTAAAAAAGAGTGTAAATATCAGTCCCAGACCGCACGTCAGATAGAGTCCAAAGTGTTCCCCCATCCACTCTTTTTCAACGAGGCTTCTGGGAGAGGGAATATAACCGTCTCTCATAAGAGCGTAGGAGGCGTTTGCTCCTGTGTATATGGTTGCGTTAAGTGCTGATGAAATGCTGACAAGAGCTCCCAAGGAAAGCAGAAAGAACCCAAGCTTTCCCAGGGCTGGCTGTGCAGCAACGGCCAGGGCGTTCTCGGCGTACTTTGCTACTTCTGAAGCAGGGAGAGCTCCTAAAGCAGCAACCGAAACTCCCAAGTAAACTGCCATAACGATAAAAATACTGAGGTAAATTGCCCGAGGAACGTTTTTACAGGGTTCTTCTATGTTCTCGCTAATGTTGGTTATCAGTCCAAATCCCATGTAAGAGAGGAAGAAAATGACAGAAGCGTTAAGAATTCCCTTAAGGTAGTGTTGATTCAACTGCGGTTTTAAGTACTCTATGTGGATAACTGAGAGGCCTGCCACTATAAAGATTAACAGAATTAAGAGCTTAGTTAGAACTATCCAGAACTCAAGTTTTCCAACGGCTTGGGAGCCCCCGAAAAAGCTGATTGCACCAAAGAGTGCTATTACCAGAACTTCCACGGCGGTGTGGAAAACCGGGTAGTCAAGGTGGATAAGTGGCAGGAAGTAACCGGCGAAGCTGATGGCAAAAAGGGCAATTGAGATGACGTAGCTGAACCACATGAGGATGGAGAGAGCTCCCACCACCGGGGAGTTTCCAAAAGCCCTCTGGATAAAAGCGATGGGGCCTGCATTTGAAATAAACTTTCTTCCCATGTGTGCATAGGAGTAGGCAACCATAAGGGCGTAAATACCGCTGAGTAGAAAAGCAAAGGGTAGGCCGTTCCCAGCAATTCTGACTCCATAGCCGAATATGGAGAAAATACTGGCCCCTATCATCGTTCCCACCGCCATTGCAGTTGCCTGAATAAGGCTCAGTTTCTTCTCCATCTCTTTTCCCTTTTTTCAGTTCTAATACAATTTTATTTGAGTTGAACAGATGAGGTTTAAAGATGAGATTTCTCTTTTCTGTTTTTCTTGTTCTATCTTTTCTCGCGTTGCCGGCCCGTTCTGATGAGAAGCCGGTTGAAGCATGGATATCTTACAAACAGGTGGATGGAAAGGTTGTAGAAGTTGTTAAGGTAAAAACAGATAAGGGAAAAGTGTACGAGTTCTACCCCGGGCTTTCTCCTGAAGAGATTCCAAAGCCGGAGAATAGACTTCCAGAGAAGGTTTCAGGTAAGCTATTTTTTCTATCTCTGGGATTTCTTTTGGGACTTTTAACAGGAGTGGTGGTTCTGTGGTTAAAGCTTAGAAAGTTGAAAGGAGAGTAGAGAGGAAAGCCCTTAGCGGGCCTTCCTCAAGAGAGTCTCTTTTCTCTTTATTTCAGCTTCTATTTCACTTCTTCTCTCTACTTCTTCTTCGCTGAGGGTGGAGAGCTCCTCTCTCAGGCTGGAGAGCTCCTCCTCAACCTTCGTAACGTTAACCTGACCGGGTTCGTAGATCTCCTGAGCTCCTATCCTTACAGCGTCAGGTTCTATCTGTACAAAACCGTTGTAAACCAGCTTCTTTACTTCATTTCCCTCAACGTCCTTGCAGATTACAAATCCAGCTCCTACGGAGTAAAACTCCGGCTGGTGGCCCGGAAGAATACCTATATCTCCGTCGTCTGTTTCAACGTATACCTCTTTGGCCTCCGCTTCGTAGTGCTTTCCTGTTGCCGAGGCCAGCTGGAACTTCATCTCCGTTGGCAGTCCTTTCCTGGCAGCCATCTATCTTCTCCTCTATTTGCTCTGGGCTTCCTTCATTAGCTTTTCACCCTTCTCTATTGCCTCATCAATGGTTCCTACCATGTAGAAGGCCTGTTCTGGGAGGTGGTCAAGTTCACCATTAACTATCATCTCAAATCCGCGAATTGTCTCCTCAACAGTTACATACCTACCGGGCATACCTGTAAAGACCTCTGCAACGTGGAACGGCTGTGTAAGGAACAGCTGAATTCTCCTTGCCCTGTGAACAACTAATTTGTCCTCCTCTGAGAGCTCCTCCATACCCAGGATGGCGATAATCTCAAGGAGCTCCTTATACCTCTGGAGGTATCTCTGAACTTCCCTTGCTACTCTGTAGTGCCTTTCACCTACGATGTGGGGGTCAAGCATACGTGATGTTGACTCAAGGGGATCAACTGCCGGGTAGATACCCTGCTCTGCAAGTGCCCTTGAGAGAACTGTTGTGGCGTCAAGGTGGGCAAAGAGCGTAAACGGAGCCGGGTCTGTAAAGTCGTCGGCAGGAACGTAGATAGCCTGAACTGATGTAATTGAACCCTTGTTTGTAGATGTAATACGCTCCTGAATTGCACCTACCTCTGTTGCAAGTGTTGGCTGGTAACCAACCTCAGAAGGGATCCTACCTAAGAGAGCGGAGACTTCAGCACCGGCCTGAATGAAACGGAACATGTTGTCAACGAAGAACATCATGTCACGGCCTTCAACGTCACGGAAGTATTCGGCCATGGTAACACCTGTCATTGCAACACGCCACCTGTTTCCGGGAGGCTCGTTCATCTGACCGTAAACAAGAACTGTATTCTCAAGAACGCCGGATTCCTGCATCTCAAGCCAGAGGTCTGTTCCCTCCCTTGTTCTCTCTCCAACTCCTGCGAAAACTGAGAAACCGCCGTGCTTCATTGCAACGTTGTGGATAAGTTCCATAAGGAGAACCGTTTTACCGACTCCGGCACCGCCGAAAAGTCCAGTCTTTCCACCCTTAGCGTACGGTTCAAGGAGGTCAATAACCTTGATTCCTGTCTCAAATATCTCGGCAACCGTTTTCTGCTCTGTAAGAGGTGGAGCGGGTCTGTGGATAGGCCAGTACTCCTCGGCCTCAACTGGTCCTTTATTGTCAATAGGTTTTCCAACAACGTTGAAGATCCTTCCCCTTGTTGCGTGGCCGACGGGAACTTTCAGGTAGTCTCCCGTATCTATGACCTCCATTCCCCTCTTAAGACCTTCTGTAGCACCAAAGGCAACGCACCTTACCCTGTTCTCACCGAGGTGCTGGTGAACTTCAAGCATAAGGTCGCCGGTTTCAATTTTACCGTCCCATGTAATCTGCTTAACGTTTGGAACCCTTAAGGCGTGGTAGATTTCAGGGAGCTTTCCATCGGGGAACTCAACGTCTATAACCGGTCCAACAATCTGAACTATTTTTCCTTTATGCTCTGCCATACCTATCCTCCCTATTTCATTGCTTCAATAGCGGTTGTGATCTCAATCAGTTCTTTTGTAATTGCAGCCTGTCTTGCTTTGTTAAACGAGAGTGTCAGTTTCTTAATCATGTCTTCAGCGTTCTTTGTAGCGTTATCCATAGCGGTCATACGGGCTGCGTGCTCACTTGTTTCAGACTCTTTGAGAGCTCTGAGAACTACGGCGGAGGCGTAAGACTTTATAGCTTCCTCTATTACTCTTTCATCAGGTCCAACGGTGTATTCGGCGTTCGGTTCTTCTTCCCTTTCCTCTACAGAAAGGGGCATTATCCTTTCAAAAGTAACTTCCTGTTTCAGGGCGTTGTAGAACTTGTTGTACACGACATAAACTTCGTCAAAATACTCAGAAACGTAGCCAAGGTAGAGGTCTGCCGATATCTCTTTTGCCAGTGGCAGTCCTATCCTTCTGAAAATGTCTGTAAAGCTCTTTCTTACTTTTAAGTCTGAATATTTTGTGAAGAACTGTGTCACTTTATTTCCCACTGTTGTGAGGCTTATCTCTATACCCTGAGACTGCTTTTCTCTGGCGAACCTGTTTACCTGTCTGATGATGTTGGAGTTGAACGCACCGCACAGGCCTTTGTCGGAAGATATAACTATCAGCTCAATCCTTTTAACAGGTCTGATCCTGAATATGGGATGGATGGCCGGGTTTCCCCTTAAGTAGAGCCCTTTTGCTATTCCTTTCATTACTTCTGCATAGGGCCTTACGTTAAAGAGGTCTTCCTGAGCCTTACGGAGTTTTGCAGCGGACACCGCCTTCATCGCGGCGGTTATCCGCTTTGTTCCCTTAAGGCTCTTTATTTTAGCTTTAATCTCTCTCATTCCAGGCATTTTCTACCTCGCTATTAGGCTGTAAACGTTGCCTTGAACTCCTTTATGGCCTCGTGGAGCTTTTTGGTCAGCTCGTCGTCAAGCTGCTTTTTCTCAAGGATCTCTTTAAGGATTTCAGGGTGTTTTGCATCCATGAAGGCGTAGAGCTCCCACTCAAACTTGTTAACAGCCTCTACAGGGATATCGTCAAGGTATCCGTTGATTGCAGCGAAGAAGGCAACGATCTGCTTTTCAACAGGGATCGGCTTGTGGGGAGGCTGTTTGAGGAGCTCCATCATACGCCTTCCCCTCTCAAGCTGAGCCCTTGTTGCAGGGTCAAGGTCTGATGCGAACTGAGCGAACGCCTCAAGTTCACGGTAACGGGCGAGCTCAAGCCTGAGTTTTCCTGCAACCTGCTTCATTGCCTTAATCTGGGCTGCACCACCAACCCTTGAAACGGAAAGACCTACGTTGATAGCAGGCCTCTGACCTTTGTAGAACAGGTCTGTTTCAAGGAATATCTGACCGTCTGTAATTGAGATAACGTTCGTAGGAATGTATGCAGAGATGTCTCCTGCCTTTGTTTCAACTATCGGGAGGGCTGTAAGTGAACCTGCTCCGAGCTCGTCGTTGAGCTTAGCAGCCCTCTCAAGGAGCCTTGAGTGGAGGTAGAAGACGTCTCCAGGGTAAGCTTCCCTTCCAGGAGGACGCCTCAAGAGGAGTGACATCTCACGGTAAGCAACTGCCTGTTTTGATAGGTCGTCGTAGATGATGAGAGCAGCTCTACCTGTATCCCTGAAGTACTCTGCAACTGTACAGGCAGCGTAGGGAGCAAGGTACTGGAGTGCAGCAGGGTCTGAAGCTGTAGCTGAAATAACGATAGTGTATTCCATAGCTCCTAACTCTTTAAGGAGCTGGATTGTCTGGGCAACCGTTGACCTTTTCTGACCAACTGCACAGTAAACGCAGATAACACCTTCTCTTTTTTGGTTAAGGATTGTATCTATCGCAATTGTTGTTTTACCTGTTTGCCTGTCACCGATGATAAGCTCCCTCTGACCCCTTCCAATTGGGATGAGAGCATCAATAGCCTTAATTCCTGTCTGGAGCGGTTCGTGAACAGGTTTCCTCGTAACGATACCGGGAGCGATACGCTCAACAGCCCTTCTCTCTACGTATTCAATGTCACCTTTACCGTCTATCGGGTTTCCAAGTGGGTCAAGGACTCTCCCGATGAGGCCATCTCCAACGGGCATGTCAAGGATTCTTCCCGTCCTTTTGGCCTTTCCACCTTCAACAATACCTCTACCTTCACCGAGGAGAACAACACCTACGTTGTCTTCTTCCAGGTTAAAAGCAACGCCCTCTGTTCCATCTTCAAACTCTACAACTTCTCCGTACTCAACGTTTTCAAGGCCGTAAACCCTTGCTACACCGTCTCCTACTTTGATAACGATTCCCGTTTCATCAAGGTTTACAGAGGCTTCAAATTCCTCAATCTGTTTTCTTATCAGTTCTGAAATCTCTTCTGCTCTGATCTGCATCTCTGCACCTCGCTATCGGTTTTTTTATCTTAATCGGCTATAGCTTTCTTCAGGTTCTCAAGCTGTGTTTTTATGGAAGCGTCAAGGACTTTGTCTGCAACCTTCACTATGAAGCCGCCGATTATGGAGGGATCAAGTTTTACTGTAACTTCTGCTTTCTTTCCAAACAGTTCTTCAATCTTTGACTTAATCTTTTCTACAACTTCATCGTCAAGTTCAGTGGCACTTGTAATTTCTGCCTTTACCAGACCCAACCTGTCGTATGCGAACTTCTCAAACTCCTCTGAGAACTCCTTTATGAGTCCCAGTCTGTCTTTCTGGGCCATGAGGAGGAGAACTTTCTGGAGCTCGGGAGAAACCTCTACCTTTTCCAGGACTTTTTTGAGGAGCTCCTCCTTCTTCTCAACGGGGATTATGGGGCTTTTGAAGAATTTGATGGCCTTTTCGTCAAAGAGCGAAAGGAGGGTATGGATCTCTTTGAGAACCTTTTCAAGCTTTTCGTCGGGGAGAACCTCCGACAGGGCTTTAGCGTACCTTCTGGCGATTCTAACTTCCAGTCTCAACTTGATCCCTCCTAAATCTTTTCAAGGCTGGATTCAATAAGCTTTTTGTTGACTTCGGGCGTTATAGAACCTTTTAGCTTGGCCTGGGCTATCTCTACAGCCTTCTCTGCTGCGAACTTCTTAAGCTCCTCTTTAGCCTTGTAGAGCTCCTTCTCAATCTCCTCGTCGGCCATCTTCACTATTCTTGCAGCGGTCTCTTTAGCTTCAGCGATTATCTGTTCTTTCTCCCTCTCCGCAACCTCTTTAGAGTAAGAGAGGATCCTCTCCGCTTCTGCCTTCACCTCTTCCGATTTCTTCTCGGCCTCTTTAAGGATCTTCAGAGCTTCCTCTTTCTCCTTCTTGGCCTTTTCAAACTTACTTACTACAGATTCAATACCGTCTGACAGGAATTTTGAGACTGGCTTTTTAAGCAACCAGTAAAGAAGGGCGAACAGGATAATAACATTGACTGTTTTCCAGAATAGAAGGTGTCCGCCGTGTTCCATCTTTCCCCCTTAAGCAACCTTTCCAAGGATTTTCCTGACGATTTCCTCGGCCAGTTTCTCAGCTTCAGCCTCAATTTTGGCCTTTTCAGATTCAAATGTTTGCCAGATTTCCTCTTTTGCTTTCTCAACTTTTACAGAGGCTTCTTCCTGGGCCTGTGAAATTATCCTCTCTCTTTCCTCTCTGGCCTCTTTTACGGCAGCGTCAATAATCTTTTTGGCCTCCTCTTTGGCCTTGGAGAGGACTTCGTCAACCTCTTTAAGGAGCTGTTCAGCCTTAACCTTTAACGCTTCTGCTTCACTGTATATACCGTTGAGCTCCTTCTCCCTCTCCTCCATAAGGTTTAAGAGGGGTTGAAATAGGAACTTGTTGATGAGGACCATAAAGATGAGGAAATTTATGGCCTGGACTATCAGGGTCCAGTTTATAGCTACGATGCTCCCTTCCATCACCCAGCTCCTTCCTTTGTAATTTCTCCTCCTCCTAAGAGCAGGTCGTTGCTGTAAAAGGCACAGACCTGCCCCGGGGCAGGAGCGTCAACTTTCGCCGCTAATTTTACACGATATATACCGTTTTTTAAATACTCTACATCTGTGACACTTGTAGGTTTTGACCTGTAACGAACCTGAACTTGAACCGGGATTTTACCCCACTCTTTTGGTTCAACGTGCCAGTTTAACTTCCAGACAAGGATTTCGTCCTTCAGAACACTCTCTTTTGGCCCTACTATAACGGTATTTTCATCAGGATTTATCTCTACTACGTAAAGGGGGTGTTTGTAGGGAATCCCAAGTCCCCTCCTCTGTCCTACTGTGTATTTGAAGTATCCCTTGTGTTTTCCTACAACCGTTCCGTCTTCCAACTTTAAAGGTCCTGGTTTCGGTTTTATAAACTTTTCAACGAAGGAGGTGTAGTTGTTGTCTATGAAGCAGATGTCCTGGCTCTCTCCTGAAAATGGAAATCCCAGCTCTTTAGCTCTTTTCACCACTTCATCTTTTGTGAATTCTCCCAGGGGAAGGAGCAGGTGGTTGAGGATTTCTCTCTCAACAAGAGATAGAAAGTATGACTGTTCTTTTCCTTTTTCTATTCCTCTATATATAAGTTTTCTTTTAAACTGCTCTGAGTAGAGTACTTTTGCGTAGTGCCCTGTTGCTATGAAGTCAGCCTGGAGCTCTCTCTTTAACCTGTATAGGTACTTCAGCTTGATTTCCCTGTTACAGATAGCGCACGGATTTGGAGTGAGCCCCATTCTGTAGTAGGAGATGAAGTAATCTATAACCTCTCTTTTGAAGGTCTCTGTCAGGTCTATTACGGTAACTTTCAGGTTAAGGAGCTCCCCAACCCTTTTTACCTTTTCCGTATCTGCCTTTTTCAGGAGTTTAAAGTATATGGGAATGACGGTGTAGCCCTGTTCTTTCAGCAGATATGCTGTGAAGAAGCTGTCAACTCCCCCGCTGAAGCCTAAAAGGACCTTTTCCAAACTTTCTCTCCAGCCTTTTGGGGAATTCTATCAGAGAAAAAAGAAGGGGCGCCTCTGCGGCGCCCCCTTAAGACTTATGGGGAGGAGGGAGGGGGATAGGGGGTGTCTGCTATTAATAATAGTTCTCATTTTCAGATTGTCAACCTTCTGTGTTCAGATTGAAGGTTTCTTTTAATATAGCTCTCTTTCCTGAAGTTGCACCGTTTAGGCTGGAAAATATACTTAACACCAGAAAACCTGAAAACCGGAGAGCCAGTATGGTTGTCATTAAGTTTAAGTACCCGGATACTGAGAAGACCGGACTCGCCTCTGCTGAAAGTGGAGCGTTTAGTTACGGTCAGGAGGTTGTTATTAAGACCGATAGGGGAGAGGAGATTGTAAAGGTTTTAAAGAGTTACGATGTAGAACCTGACGTCTTGAGGAAGTTTGGAACTGAGCCAGAGGAGCTCTACACCTTCTTAAGGGTTGCCACAGAGGAGGATAGAAACCGGTTTTTTGACAACCTTCTCTTTTCACAGGAAGCTCTTGAGGTATGTAAAAGGAAGGTTCTCAAACATAACCTTGAGATGAAGCTGGTTAAGGCTTACACCACTTTAAACAGAGAAAGGATTGTTTTCTACTTTACTGCGAAGAACAGGGTTGACTTTAGACAGCTGGTTAGAGATCTGGCCGCCCACTTTAAGACCAGAATAGAGCTCCGCCAGATAGGTGTTCGTGATGAAGTAAAGATGTTAGGGGCGGTTGGTATGTGTGGGAATATCTGCTGCTGTAAGTCTTTCCTTGAGTGTTTCCACTCAATATCTCTCAACATGGCAAAAATTCAGGGACTTCCTCCTAACCCTGCCAAACTTTCTGGAACCTGCGGAAGGCTTATGTGCTGCCTCAAGTACGAGGAGGCCAATTACTTTATAAGGCAGTTTTTGCCTGAAGTCGGTTCTTTTGTTGATACCCCTGAAGGTAGGGGAAAGGTTGTTGATATAAACGTTCCCCTTGAGACGCTAACTGTTGAGATTGAAGAAAAAGGGAGAGTTGCTTTCCCTATACGTGCCTTTGTTACTGAAGAGCAGTGGAATCAGTACATAGAGAAACTAAAAGAGAAAGTTGATGACAGATTTAAATGCTTTACGAAAGCTGGAGTGATAGGCGATGAAAGTAATTAAGGAGCTTAAGAGTCCTTTAAACAGGCTTTTTATATTTGAAACCAATGACGGATATCGGGTTGAGTCTGTTTTTTACAAGGGGGAGAGGCTCTGCGTCTCCTCACAGGTTGGCTGTCCTGTTAGGTGTCTCTTCTGTGCTTCAGGAAAGAACGGTTTAAAGAGAAATTTGTCTGCGGAGGAAATTTTTAAACAGTACGAGCTTTTGAAAGGGGAGCTCCCCGTTAAAGGCGTAGCCATTGCCGGCATAGGCGAGCCCTCTGCCAACGCAGATGAAGTTCTTGGAGCCATTAAAAGGTTTAAGGCAGAGGGCCTTAAAGTTACTGTGAGCACAACCGGCTATCCCGTTGAAGGGTTCAGGAAGCTGATGAGAGCTCCCCACGACGGTTTAACGATTTCTGTTCACGCTATTTTTGAGGAAAAGAGAAGAAAACTGTTTGGTGTATCTGTTCCCCTTGAGCAGGTTTTCACTGAGGTTGAGGAGTACTTCAAAGAGGCTTCTTCTTCAAGGAGAAAGAAGTTTCAGATAGGTTACCTCCTTATAAAGGGAATAAACGATTCGGACGAAGACCTGAAAGCCCTCGGAGAGCTTGCAAAAAGATGCAGAATGACAGTTATGCTTATGGCCTACAACCCTGTTCCGGGGACAGCTTTGAAGGGTTTAACAGATGAGGAGTACGAGAGGGCGTTTCTGAAGTTAAGAGAGATGGGGGTGAGGGTTACACTCAGCAACAGGTTCAGGAGAGATCCTTTAGGAGGATGTGGAACACTGACAATTGCAAGGGAGGTGTAGTGTGAGGAGAGCTCTCCTTCTTCTCCTTCCATTCTTTGTTTTCAGCTGTGTTCACAGACAGAACAGCCTTACAGAGACAGAGAAAGAGAGAGCTGTGAAGATTGGTAATGAAGCTGTTATGAAGCTGATGAAAGAGCTTAAGACAAACCTTGGAATGGCTTTGAAAGAGGGAGGATTTCCGAAAGCTATTGATTTCTGCGCAGATAAGGCACAAAAACTTACCCAAAAGGTGAACAGAGAGCTTGTAGTAGTTAAAGTAAAGAGGGTTTCAGACCGTTACAGGAACCCAGCCGATAGGCCGGATGCCTTTGACCTGAAGGTCATTAATTACTTCAGGGAGAGGCTGAAGGAAGGGAAACTTCCTCCTTACTACATTGCAGAGTCTAAAGAGGGTGGAAAGAGAGTTGTTATCTACTACAAGCCCATCAGAGTTGCTCCTTTCTGTTTAAACTGTCACGGAGATCCTAAAAGGATGAACCCTGAAGTTCTAAGGGTTCTGAGGGAGAAATACCCTGACGACAGAGCCCTTGGTTATAAACCGGGAGATTTAAGGGGAGTGTTTAAAGTGGTTATCCCTGAAAAGGAGTTAGAGGAGGGTTAGATGTTTGTAAAAGAAGGAGAACTTCCCGGAATAGGTAAAAAATACTCAATGAAAACGGAGAACGGCGATACGATAGTTGTTGTTATTCACTACACGGGAAAGAGGGAAATCTACTACTTTGAAGATGACAGCGAAGAACCTACAGCAGTTATTGAACTGACAGATGAGGAGGCAAGGACTCTGGGAACAATTCTTGTGGGAGCTCTGTTCCAGCCTACCTCCGACGAGGAAAAAATAGGGTTTCTTATGAAACACCTGGTTTTTGAATGGGTAAAGGTTCCTGAAAATTCTTTCCTCTCAGGTAAAACTATTAAAGACCTTGATATCAGGAAAAAGTTCGGCGTTATCGTTGTTGCAGTTATAAGGGACGAAAACGTTATCGTTTCACCTTCTCCCCTCTTTAAGATTGAGCCGGGGGATACGTTAGTTGTTGTTGGAACCCTTGATAACGTTAAGAGATTCGTTAAGGAAGTGGAGGGAGAGACAAAGTAATGGAGCACTTTCTACCGCTTCTCTCTCTGTTTTTAGGAGCTCTCCTTTTCTCCTACGTAATTGCTTACTACGTTAAATTTCCAGTTATTCCCGTTTATATACTGGCAGGCCTTTTACTCTCCCTTTTGATTCATGCAGATAACGTTCACATATTTGAAGTTTTAGGTGTTGTTCTCCTTTTGTTTTACATAGGGCTTGAGTTCTCCCTCGCTGAAATGGAGAAGAACTTCAGGAACATTCTCTCTGTAGGGCTTGTTGACCTGATACTGAACCTTCTTCCCGCCTTTTTCCTTTTGAAGATTCTGGGTTTTGACAGCCTTTCTGCCTTTACTCTCTCGGTTGCCCTTTACCCCAGCTCGTCAGCAATAGTCTCAAAGCTCCTTATAGACCTTAAGAAGCTGGCAAACCCAGAGGTGGAGCCTGTTCTTGCTATTCTGGTCTTTGAGGATATCGCTGCAGCAACACTTCTTGCTGTTCTTGTGGCCCTTTCAGGTGGATCTACTGATCCGGTAGGTGTTCTTAAAGTGGTTGTAAAGATCGCTCTCTTTATCTTCCTGGCCGTTGTTTTCGTTAAGAATTTCAACAGGATTGTTGACCTTGCCTTCAGCAGAGTGGGAACTGGAACTGAGTTTACAGTTCTTCTCATCGGAACGGTGCTTTTCCTCCTCGTTGAGGTCTCTTTAGGTTTTGGTCTTTCTGAAGCTATAGGAGCTTTTGCAGCGGGAACCCTCTTTGCAGAGAGCTCCCACAAAGAGCAGATAGAATCGGTTGTTATTCCGTACAGGGACCTCTTTGGAGCTCTATTTTTCCTTACTTTTGGCCTGACAACAGAGCTTTCACAGTTTTCTGTCTCACTTCTCGTTCCCCTGCTCATTCTTCTTCTGTTTACCTTTGCCACGAAGATCCTTACCGGTATTGTCTCTGCCAGACTTTACGGGCTTTCCCTTAAGAGAGGAGTCTCGGCAGGTTTTATGCTCCTTCCAAGGGGTGAGTTCTCAATTTTGGTTGCTGCAACGAGTCCGGCTGTTATTCCTTTAACTGCTATTTACGTTTTACTCTCCTCCGTTTTAGGTTCGCTGGCGGTTAAAGAGTCTGGCAGGATTCTCAACCTGTTTTTCAAGAAGAAACCGAAAAAGAAGAGCAGGCTTTCACGTTCAGACCTTCTGGGGGATTAAATGTTTATAACCTTTGAGGGAATAGAAGGTTGCGGTAAAACAACCCAGTCAAAGCTCCTGTGCGAATCCCTTATAGATAGGGGTTTTTCCGTAGTCTATACCAGGGAGCCGGGAGGGACTCCTGCTGCCGAGGAGCTCCGCTCTTTCCTTTTAAAACCTCGCAGTGAGAAGTTTCCACCTTTTGCAGAGCTTTCCATCTACGAGGCTGCAAGGGCCTTTCACGTTGAGAACCTGATAAGACCTTCTCTTCAAGAAGGAGCAGTTGTTATCTGCGATAGGTTTACAGATTCTACGGTTGCCTATCAGGGCTACGGAAGGGGTATTGACATTTCGCTTATTGAGCGTTTAAACGTAGAGGCTACCAGAGGTTTGAAGCCCCACCTTACTGTTCTTATTGACCTTCCTGTTGAGGAAGCTTTTAAGAGGATCTCTGATAGGCGGAAGGATAGAATGGAATCGGAGGGTCTGGACTTTCACAGAAGGGTTCGTAAGGGGTTTTTGGAGCTCTCTGAGAGAGAGCCTGAAAGGTTTCTGGTCCTTGACGGAAGGGGAAGTATTGAGGAGCTCCACAGCCAGATACTCTCTGAGGTTTTAAGGAGGCTCGGTGCTTTTTAACAGTATTGTAGGCCACTCAAAGCAGTTGAACCTGCTCAGGCGTCTAATTGAGAGGGGAACGTTTCCCCAGAGTTCTCTATTTGTAGGTCCTGAAGGAGTAGGTAAGAGGACAGTTGCCGGGGAGCTCCTTACCGGCATCTGTGGAGGTGAATTCAACGTTAGAGAAGTTGGAACAGAAAAGCCTGTTACCGTTGATGAGATTAGAGAGGTATCCTCCTGGCTCTTTACAAAACCTGCGTCGGGTACCGGAAAAGGGGTTATAGTAGACAGGGCCGATGAAATGCGGGGTGAGGCCGCCAACGCTCTTTTAAAAACTCTGGAGGAGCCTCCGGCTTACGCCTACATCTGTTTGATAGCCAGAGGGGAGGAGTCCGTTCTTCCAACGATCCGCTCCAGGTGTAAAGTTTTTAGATTTGGACCCCTGACCGACTCAAGCGTTGCCTACGTGATAGAAAAAATGGGATTTAAGGCCGACGGGAGAGTTATCAAACTTGCCCGGGGAAGCGTTGGAAAGGCCATTAAACTCCTTGAAACTCCGGTTGTTAACCTGATTGATGAGTTTACAGGTATTCTTAAAAGTAGTGATAAGCTGAAGAAAGTTGTCCCCTTTTCTGAGAAGTTCGGGAAGTTGAGTAGAGAGGAAGCCCTTCTCTTTTTTGACTCTTTAGAGGTTGTTGTATTTGAGAAGGGGGGAGCTCCCAGATGGGAGGAGCTTATTAACAGATCCCGCTACTACCTGAAGTTCTACGGAAAGCCACAGTCTGTTATGGAGTGGTTTCTGGTTTCTGCTTTTGGCCTTTGATGTAGGGGTAAATTTTGGAGAGGAAGCTGATAAGGGCAGTTCTGTTTGAACAGCCGGTCTTCTTAAACAGCTGATTTAGGTAGTATTTTATGGTCTGTTCTGCCAATCCCATCTCTTTTCCTATCTCTTTGTTGGTTTTTCCCCTTATTAGAAGGTCTATGACCTTTTTTTCCTTCTCTGTTAGCTGTGAAATGCTAAGGGTCTCTTTTCTTCTTGAAATAACAGAGAGAAGCTCCCTTTTAAACCAGTTTTCTCCCAGGCTTACCCTTTCTATGCACTTCTTGAGGAGCTCCGTATCCGTCTCCGGGTAAACTATTCCCGCTATGTGAAAGTTCTTAACGAGGAATACCGCTTCTTCTTCTGAAATTCCCGTGTCAACTAAGAGTATTCTTACTCCCCTCTCAGCAGTTCTCTCTACAGTTTTTTCCCCTATAACAGGTTTATCTACAAAGAGGAGGGAGCACTCCTCTATGTTTGAGAGTTCAACAGTTTCAAATCTTCCGATAAACTCCCTCAGAGCTTCTCTCAGAATCTTATTGTAGAGATAAACCTCAACTTTAACTTTCAAGGGAGAGCTCCTGAAGTTTTGCCAATTTTACTATACGTTAAAGTAGCTCTTTCTGATATCTGGTTATGAAGCCGGGAAAGAGCTCCTCAACGAATTCAACGCTCTTTTCAAGGGTTGCGTCAACAACTTTAGGGCTGGTTCCCACCGTTACAACGGCAATTACGCTTCTCTGCCACTTATCCTGCTCTCCAACCTCGCTTACAGAGACGTTGAACTTCCCCTTTAGCCGTTCAAGAATTCTCTTTACAACAGCCCGTTTTTCCTTTAGTGAATGGGCGTGTGGTATCTGAATTTCAATCTCCAGGTAGCCGATAACGGAGGACATTTAACCCTCCTTAAGGAGTCTGTTCCACTCCTCTCTTATTGAATCCCTTATATCCATGTAGTCTTTCCCTTCTTCGTAGGCCTTCTCTACTGCAGGTCTGAAAACCTTTTCGTAGAACTCTTTTCCCATTCGGTTGATTATCTTCTCGTTAAACTCCTCCGGCGTTGCCAGTTTCCGCCACCACTTCTCCTCTGTTTTCCCTTCTATGTAGGCTCTCGTTGCTCCACGGTATTTTAACCTGTGGCCGTAGAACTTCCTTGCCGCAACGACCTTTGCCACGGCAAGTCCGTAAGCTTTTGCTTCATCCTCAGGGAATCCAAATTCCCTTTCTGCCTTTATCCTGTTCCACTCTGCAAAAACGTCGTACCTCCTTATTGGTGCCTGAGGCTTCAGGACTTCAACCTTTGGAGGCTTCTGTTTCACTCTCTCTGCCATCTCTCCCTCCGAAAATTTCCTATACTTAAAACTATAACCCTGGAACAGGAGGAAACTGTGGAGGTCAGACATAAACTCTGGAGGTGCACTATTTGCGGATACATCTACAACGTTGATGAGGGAGATCCTGACAACAACATTCCTCCGGGAACTCCCTTTGAGGCCCTCCCCGATGACTGGGTATGTCCCATCTGTGGAGCAACCAAGGATAAGTTTGAGCCTGTGGATGAATGAGGGCTTTAGTTGTTCGCCTCTCTTCTTTGGGAGACGTTATTCTTACAACTTCTGTTCTTCCTGCCCTAAAAAACGCTGGATTTGAGGTCCACTTTCTCACTTTTAAACCCTTTGGAGAGGTTTTAAGAGGGCAATCCTTTGTAGACAGTGTTATAGAGGTTGAAAAGGAAAAGCTTAAAAGTTTTTCCCGTCTAAGGGAGTTTGCCGGGGAGCTCCCCCCCTTTGACGTCGGCTTTGACCTCCACGACGTTCTTAGAACGAAAGTTCTCAGGAAATTCCTTCCTTTCAGGTTCTACGTTTACCCCAAAAGGGCCTTTCTGCGGCGCTTGATGGTTGTTTTCAAGCCCTTTAAGTCAAGGTGGCTCTACGTTCCGGAGCTCTACGCCGAAGCCCTTAAGAAAGCTGGAATAGAGGTAAGAAATCCAAGGCCTTACCTTTTTGTTGACGAAAAACTGAAAAAGAGAGTATCTCCCTTAGTTCCGGAGAATGCCGTTGTTGTTGCTCCAGGTGCCCGCTGGAAGACGAAGCGCTACCCGATTGAAAGGTTTGGAAAAGTGGTGGAGCTCCTCAAAAAACGGGGATTCTCGCCCGTTGTTGTAGGAGGTAAGGAAGAGGAGGAAGCGGGAAGATTTCTGGAGAGTAAGGGGGCTCTTTCCCTTTGCGGTAAGCTCTCAATTATGGAAAGCGTTGCGGCCATTTCACTCTCTTTAGGTGTAATCTCAAACGACTCTGCCGTTGTTCACATGGCGAGGGCTGTGAAAAAACCGGTTGTTGCAATCTTTGGCCCTACCCACCCGGCCTTTGGGTTTGCTCCGTATCCCGATGAGGGAGCTCCGCTGACTAAAAACCTTCCCTGTTCTCCCTGTTCACTTCACGGGAAAACAGAGTGCAGAGAACAGAAATGCTTTGAAATTGAACCTGAAACGGTTGTTGAGAAATTTGCCTCTCTGATAAAATCCTGCTGATTTAATCTTCCCGGGGAAAAGGTGAAACTGAAAAAACTCCTTGGTGAATTTACCCTAACTTTCCTCATCAGCTGGATTGTTGAGTTCCTCTACATGGGATTAAAAGGGGTTTTTGAGGGAACCACTCTCTCTCTCCTTGAGATATCACTCTCCTTTGACAACGCAGTTATGAACGCCGTTATCCTCTCGGGGCTTTCCCGGGTGTGGAGGAGGCGATTCCTAACCTGGGGAATGGTCATTGCTGTTTTTGGAATGAGGTTCCTCTTTCCCGTTCTGATAGTTGTTCTCACTTCCGGCCTCTCTTTTGGAGAGGTTCTAAACCTGGCCTTTAAAGAGCCTGAAACCTACGCCCGCTACCTTGAGTCTGCAGAGCCTCTAATCCTTGCCTTCGGCGGTTCCTTCCTCCTTATGGTTTTCGTTAACTGGCTCTTTGACGCCGGAAAGGAGCTCCACTGGATAGGCCTCCTTGAAAACTTTGCCTCAAAAATAGCAAAGTTAGGTGAGGTGAAGCTGATAATCGCCCTCTCTGTAATTTTCCTGATAGGCTATCTGAAAAGGGAGCCAAACATTATCCTTGCAATGATTTTGGGCGTTCTCCTCTTTGAGATCGTCCACTTTGTAAAGAGCGCAATAGACTACTTCAAGGAAAAGAGAGGCCTTTCAGGGGGCGGATTGGGGGCGTTCATCTACTTGGAGCTCCTTGACGCCTCCTGCTCCTTGGACGGAACGGTCGGAGCCTTTGCAATCAGCCAGAACCTGATAATAATCACTGTAGGTCTCTCTGTTGGGGCCTTTATCCTCCGTTCCTTAACACTCTACTTTGTTGAATCGGGGAAACTTCAGGAGCTCCCCTACTTAGAACACGGCGCCCACTGGGGAATCGGAGCTCTGGGAATAATGATGCTCCTTGAACTCTTTATTCCCATTCCTGAGGTTGTTATAAGCTCTTTAGCCCTTATCTTTATCCTCTCCTCCCTCTACTCCTCAATCAAGAGGACAAAACCGCTCCTTGTTAAGTGAGCTTCTCAATTAGAGAGAGAGCTCCGTTAATCCCGTCAACGGCAGAGCTCGTAATTCCTCCTGCGTATCCTGCCCCTTCACCTATGGGGTAGAGGTTTTCGGCAGAAACGGAAGTGTAGTCCTGATTCCTCAGAATTCTGACAGGAGAGGAGGTCCTTGTCTCAACTCCAACCAGGGTTGCGTTTGACGGAACGAAGAAGGAGACCTTCTCATACCAGTGGAGGAAAGCCTCCTTTATGGGCTGTGAAATTTCAGGGGGCAGAAGCCTGTCTAAACGGGCGCTTCTGATTTCAGGTATGTAGCCCCCCTCTATAAGGTCAGAGGAGGTCTCTCCGTTTATAAAGTCCCAGACCGTTTGAGCCGGCATTGAGTAGTCGCTCCCTCCAACAACAAAGGCCGCCCTCTCTAAAGCCCTCTGGAACTCTATTGCCTTAAACGGGTCGTTATCAAAGTCTTCAGGGAAGAGCTGAACAACAACGGCGCTGTTTGCGTAGCCGCTGTCTCTGGCGTGGTTGCTCATTCCGTTTGTAACAACGGTGTGTTTTTCAGATGAGGCGCAGATTACGTATCCTCCGGGGCACATGCAGAAAGTATATACGTTCCTCTCCTTTCCTTTGTACGTAAACAGGTATTCTGCCGGGGGAAGCTTCGGATTCTTAAACCACTTCCTCCCGTACTGAACTCTGTTTATCGTCTTCTGCCTGTGGATTACCCTCAATCCCACGGCAAACGGTTTGGCAGAGAGCTCCACACCTGCCCTCTTTAACATCTCAAACGTATCCCTTGCGCTGTTTCCCGGGGCTAAGAAGAAGAAGTCAAACTCCTCTTTATATTCCCTGTTTCCGTTTAAATCCCTGAAACCTGCAGAAGTTATTCTGTTTCCTTCCTTCTGGAGCTCCGTTAAGAGAGTTGAGAACCTGAACTCAACCCCCATTTTTTTCAGTTTTTCCCTGAAGTTTGCAACAACCTCTCTCAGCTTGTCCGTTCCAACGTGGGGCTTGCTCTTATAAAGAATTTCTGGGGGAGCTCCGCACTCAACAAGCGTTTTGAAAACAAAGTACTTTTTCCTGTCCTTCACCCGCGTTGTAAGCTTACCGTCTGAAAACGTCCCTGCTCCGCCCTCTCCGAACTGAACGTTTGAGTTCTCGTTTAGCTTCCTCTCCTTCCAGAATTTTGCAACGTCTTTAACCCTCTCCTCAACGGGCTTTCCCCTATCAACAACAACAACTTCAAGGCCTGCCCTTGCCAGAACGTAAGCTGAAAAAAGACCTGCTGGCCCCGTTCCAACAACCAGAACCCTCTTTTTCCGACTTACTTTCGGAATGTGAACTTCAGGAATCGGCTTGTGCTCCCTTGCAACTCCCTTTTCAATGAGCTCTTTTGCCTTTTTGTCTGAGAGCTCCACCAAAACCCTGTAAACGAATACCGGCTTCTTCCTGGCATCTATTGATTCCCTCAGAATCTCATACTTCTCAATTCCTAACTTCTTAGCCTCTTCCTCTAAAGAGGATTCAAGTGGAACCTTTACGTCTATCTCAACCTTCATCGGGGAGCTCCATCTTCATTTTCTTCAAGAATTCATAAAACTCCTCTGGAAATTTCGGCCTTCCCTTCTCGTGGTCAAGCTTTTCTTCGTCTGAGAGCTCCTCAATCTCTATGTAAACTACCTCCGGAAAACCTTTTACACCTATTCGTTTCTCAACTCTATCCTTCCTATAAATGAGAGAGTCTCTTTTTAAAACGCCTCCTTTCTCTAAAATATCTCCTACAAACTTTTCAGCGTTGTCAATGTCTCTCTGTTTAACCCTTCCCGAAAGGTAAAAAATAAGGGATACTTTAACGGGTCTTTCAATGGGAAAGTTTGAGAGGCCGTAGGAAAGTTTCTGAACGTGGAGCTGCCACAGGGCCTCCTTCTGGGATTTGAGAACAGCAGGGTTGTTAACTATAAACGGCTTCATTTCGCCGTTAACCCTTCTGTGGGAAATCTTTTTATAGTTAGCTTTACTGGGAATTTTTCCTACGAAAAAGAACTTGAACTTCACTTTTAACTCCTGTTAAACTTTTAACGGTGTAGGGTTGTGATGGACTACAGAGAGCCGCTAAAGAAGTTTATAACAATTTTATCCGTTCTCTTCCTTTTAGTTCTTTTTTCAACTGTCGGTATTCACCTTATAGAGGGCTGGCCCTGGTTAGACTGCCTCTGGCATACCGTAATAACCATTTCAACGGTTGGTTACCATCTGGCACATCCCCTCTCTCCGGCCGGAAAGATATTCACAATGCTTGTTATCGTTGTTGCCTTTGCCGTTTTTGCCTACGGAGCTTCTACCGTTGCTGCTATGATTTTTGAGGGGGAGCTCCAGAAAATCCTGACTGTAAAGAGGATGGAGAAAATGGTTGCAAAGCTGAAGAACCACACGATAGTCTGCGGCCTTGGAAGAACAGGACAGGCTGCAATAAAGGAGCTCTACAAAGAGAAGGTTCCCTTTGTTGTTGTTGAAAAAGACGAGTCAAAAATAGAGGAGGCAAAGGAGCAGTATCCCAACCTGATATACATACACGGAGACGCCACTCAGGATGAAACTCTTTTAAAAGCAGGAGTGAAATCTGCCTCAAATTTGATAGTTGCAACGGCAGACGACGCCGACAACCTTTTCATAACCCTTTCTGCCAAAAACTTAAATCCCAGAATCAGGATAGTTACAAGGGCAAACAGGGAAGAAAACGTAATAAAGCTGAAAAGGGCAGGTGCAGCAGAGGTAATCCTTCCCAACGTAATAGGCGGCCTCAGGATGGCTTCACTTGCAATCCGCCCCAGCGTTGTCAGTTTCTTAGACATCGTTACCCACCACGGTGAGATAGATTTAAGACTTGAAGAGGTGAAAGTTCCAAAAGGTTCACCTTTCCACGGGAAACTCCTGAAAGACCTTGATATTCCAAAGAAAACCGGAGTTATAGTTATCGGGATAAGGCGGGAAGACGGTTCTTTTATCCTCAACCCAACGTCAACAACAATGGTTCTGGAGGGAGATTCTTTAATTATTATCGGAACAAAAGAGCAGGCTGAAAAACTGAAGAGACTTGTCTCTGGAGAGGAAATTGATTGAGTGGTGCGGGAGGCGGGATTTGAACCCGCACGCCCGTAAGGGCACCGCCCCCTCAAGACGGCGCGTCTGCCGATTCCGCCACTCCCGCTAACTGACGATGGAAAATATAGGCTGGCCAAAATAAAGTGTCAAGAGTTTTAAACTCTCTCCTCAATTTCCTTTAATAGCTTCTCAATGGCAGGGGCGTAAACCTTTGAAATTCTCTCGTAGATTTTTGCCGCCTCTTCCTCGTTGTAGATGTGGGAGCTCCTGTTCCTGTCATCTAACATATCAAGAACAATTTCATCGTCGTCTATGATTCCAAAACGGAAAGCCTTTTTAACGCAGTCCCTTGGAGAGAAGCATTCAACTTTGTTGTAAGCCAGAATTTTTTTCAAGGTTTTCCAGAGGAGCTCCACAGTAAATTCAAACCGCTGGATGGCTCCATCTCTATCCAGGTCGTCTTTAACCCTTTCTACGGCCTCTTTTAAACGGTTAAAGGCGCTCTTTAACCTTTCAACCTGAAGAACTACCTCTGCTTTTTCCAAACTACAACTCCTTCTCTTTCTACTGTTTCTTTGAGCTCCTTACCGGCTTCGTCGCTGAAAATTATATCCACAGAGTAGATTCCGGCTGCTCTGTCAACTGCTTCTCTGATTTTCCTCTTTTCCCTCAAGCTTAAATTTTCGCACTCAACAAACAAATCAATGTCAGACCTTTCTGTATGTGTTCCCTTTGCCCTTGAACCGAACAAAACAACTTTTTCTGGAACACAGAGGCCGAGAATTGCTCTGAGAATTTCCTTCTCTTTCGGAAAGAACTTATCTTCTGAGTTTTGGGAGGAGCTCCCTCTCTCCATACTCAATAACCCTGTTTCCTGTTTCTATCAGCTTTTCTGAAGTCTGAAATATCTTTAAGTTATTAGGAGCTGGCTCAATTTCAGTTTTCAACCTATTTCAGCTAACTTTAATTTTTTTGCTGCTTTCCACAAGTTGTAATCCATTTGAAATCCTAACCAGAATTGAGGTGATGTCCCAAATCTTTTAGCAAGCCTGATGGCCATTTCAGGAGAAAGGTCTCTTTTTTCATTAACAAGCTCATTTATAGCTCTAAAACTTACACCAAGTTCCTTAGCAAGTTGAGATTGTGTAAGGCCAAGAGGTTTTAAAAAATCTTCTCTCAGAACTTCTCCCGGATGCACAGGTGGAGCTTCCATTTCAAGAATATCAACAGAAGAATATCGCTCTCCTGACTTTATTTTTTCTTCAAGCTCACTTAACTTCAAAACCATAGCTCACCTCTCACTTATGGTAATCAATAACTGCAACGTCATAGGCATTTCCCTTCTCAAAACGAAAGATAATCCGATACTGCTTGTTAACCCTAATACTGTAAAAGTCCTTCAAGTTTCCTTTAAGAGCTTCTAATCTGTTCCCGGGAGGAACTTTTAAGTCAGAAAGAGTTCTTGCTTTATCTATTTGAAAGAGTTTCCTGCGTGCCACCAAGCAAACTCCTGCTGGAAGAGACTTACATCTACCTGTTTTAAAAAGCTCTCTTGTTTCCTTGTCAAGGAATGATTTAATCATTATCCAGACCTTTATTACTCATAGCGTAATAATAGTGAGATAACCTGGAGTTTGTCAATAAGAAAGGGAGAGTATTTAGAAGTTGGGGTTTTTAATCTTCACTTATTTGATTTGTATAGTTTGACCTGATCTTTGGCTTTTCCCGATTCATTTTTTCCTACAAAATAAAAAAGGGGGCC
>JALTBO010000053.1 GCA_027075275.1 Desulfurobacteriaceae bacterium | reverse complement strand
CTGAGGCTTTTGTGACATTCCATCTGAGCTTCAGTTACGCTTTCGGGTAAAACTCGTTTTGGTTTGACATGTTACGGTAATCGGTGTTGGCGTGTCTTTCAATCCCACTATGGTCTGATTTTATCTTATCCTTTTTCTCGTTGACTTAACTTTGATGTACTTCCTTTCAATCCCACTATGGTCTGATTTTATCCTGCATGCCTTTTTTCTACAAATTCTAATCTGATGCATTCTTTCAATCCCACTATGGTCTGATTTTATCCGACAGCGTTTTACAGCGAAGCAAAGCCGGGCAGAAACTTTCAATCCCACTATGGTCTGATTTTATCCCGGAGATAGCGGATCTCTCGCCTTTGACGACAGGGGACTTTCAATCCCACTATGGTCTGATTTTATCTTGAGAGTTTCTTCGACGAGTTTCATTGCGTCGTCCAGCTTTCAATCCCACTATGGTCTGATTTTATCTCACCTTCCTCCTTATCTACTTTTTCAAAACAGATTTTCCTTTCAATCCCACTATGGTCTGATTTTATCTTTGATTTTTTGTTTTCTTCGTTCTTTTCGATTTCAATCTTTCAATCCCACTATGGTCTGATTTTATCACGTTGAAGACTGTGCACAGAGAACGTTCGTATTGACGGCACCGGGTACGTTGTGTACAAGTTTAATGTCTTTCAATCCCACTATGGTCTGATTTTATCCGGAGCAAGGTAAAACGGGTTTGTAGCTCTGAGTGACTTTCAATCCCACTATGGTCTGATTTTATCAAATATACCATACGGCGTAGAACATAAAATTCTTGCAGCCTTTCAATCCCACTATGGTCTGATTTTATCATGGCAGGACTTTTAACGTGGTACATCAACAGAGCAACCTTTCAATCCCACTATGGTCTGATTTTATCTAAAAATTGTAGCAGGTAATCCACATCAAATTTTATCACTTTCAATCCCACTATGGTCTGATTTTATCAGACTCTTCCTCCACGATGATAACCTATACAATCACGACTTTCAATCCCACTATGGTCTGATTTTATCCCGAATTCGTCGACTGCTTTCTTCCAAGCGTCCACCACGGCGTTAGCAGCTGCTTCCTTTCAATCCCACTATGGTCTGATTTTATCAGGACACCATTCAAGTTATCACAAATTAACATGAACACTTTCAATCCCACTATGGTCTGATTTTATCTTTAGTGCAATTCTTACAAGGGTTGCATCACGCTCATCTCTCAGCTCCTTTCAATCCCACTATGGTCTGATTTTATCTTGTGAACTTTACCTTCTATCTCTAACTCTCTTAAAAACTTTCAATCCCACTATGGTCTGATTTTATCATTGCCTTTTCACCAGAAAGGCCTGCAAAAGTTAAAGTCTTTCAATCCCACTATGGTCTGATTTTATCTCCTTTGTGTTCCAAAAGTGATTTTTCAAGTAAGAAAGCTTTCAATCCCACTATGGTCTGATTTTATCAGACTCACAGCTCGACTTCAGTTTTGCTTGGGAACTCGTCTTTCAATCCCACTATGGTCTGATTTTATCTGTGTGGTTCTTTATTGCACCGATAGTGAGCGAGCAGGCTTTCAATCCCACTATGGTCTGATTTTATCACGTATACATCCACAAAGAAAAACCTCTCCCTAACATCCTTTCAATCCCACTATGGTCTGATTTTATCTTATTCGACGAAAAGATACGTTGCTCATATTTACGTTGCTTTCAATCCCACTATGGTCTGATTTTATCTATCTGGTTGTTAACTGATTTTATGCACCTAAATGACACCTTTCAATCCCACTATGGTCTGATTTTATCCTGGGGGTTTGGGATGCCGAGAATTCGGTTAAAAAAGCTTTCAATCCCACTATGGTCTGATTTTATCCTTGTCGAGTATGCAAGGTCTCATCTCGTCTTCCATCCCTTTCAATCCCACTATGGTCTGATTTTATCAAATGTCTGGGATTTGCAGAAATTGAGCGATATAAAAGACAACATAATAAATAGTCTTACTTTCAATCCCACTATGGTCTGATTTTATCTTGAGATTATTTTTCAGCAATTCTTCGCGTGCCACTTCCTTTCAATCCCACTATGGTCTGATTTTATCCTTAACTTTTTTATCAGTCTGTAGTATTTTACTGCACTCTTTCAATCCCACTATGGTCTGATTTTATCGAATATCCAGACGTTAAAACTGTAGAGGACGTAATAAACTTTCAATCCCACTATGGTCTGATTTTATCATGTCGGGAATCACTCCGTGCATTAACATCGCTCTTTCGAACTCCTTTCAATCCCACTATGGTCTGATTTTATCAACCGGTAATTTTCCTCTGTTTCGCTATATAACGTTTTCTCATCGCCCCTTTACGAGGCTTTCGTCGTCGACCTTCAGTTGTGCAGTCAGTATAT
>JALTBO010000052.1 GCA_027075275.1 Desulfurobacteriaceae bacterium | reverse complement strand
TTTAAATCAACGTTAAAGGCGTCTATGAAGGGAAGGAGCTCCCTCAAAGCGTCAATATTTATATTACCGTTTGTAACCATAACGTTCTTAAGGCCGGCCTCCTTTATCTTCTTTGCCGTATCCCTAACGTACTCAAACCAGATTATCGGGTCGTTATAAGTGTAGGCTATACCTATTGAACCGTAGCGTTTTGCGTATTCAACTGCCATTTCAGGGGTAAAAACTTGCCTCAGGTGAGGTGTATCCCTACGTGCAATTTCCCAGTTCTGACAGGATTTACAGTCAAGATTACAGCCGTTTGTTCCCACCGAGAAGATAACTGAACCGGGATAAAAGTGGTACAGAGGCTTCTTCTCAACAGGGTCGTAGTTTGCAGAGGTTATTTCAGAGTAGATGGTTGTGTAGAGAGTTCCACCTTCGTTAATCCTTACTAAACAAAAACCTTTCCCTCCGTCGGGAATTACACACTCTCTTGGGCAGAGAGTACACTTTACTTTTCCCCCTCCAAGGGGCTCCCAGTACTCTGCAGCTGTTTTCGGCATCTCTCCCTCCTGATAAAATTCCACTACTAATCTGTATACATCCTTTAATTCAATTTAAGCCGGTTGAAGAAAGTAGTTGTAAAATTGAGTAAAACAAAGGAGATAAGATGGGGGAAAGCAGGAACCTGTTTAATATACCTGCGTACATTAAGGTTGGGGACAAACGGTTTAAGGTGATAAAGTGGGGGATTACAGGAGCGGTCATAGAAAACGTTCCCCTTTTAGAATCTGAAGAAACCGTTACAGCCGACTTTATTTTTCCCTACGATGCCTACAATGAACTGATTATTCCTGAAGTCAAATTCAGGTGTTCCAGTGAAAACGGTACCCTTTTCTGTAAGTTTGAAAACCTAAAAAAAGATCAGGAAAAGATATTTAAATTCTTAATAAGAGAGTATTTGTGGAGAAGGATTATCTCAATTCCAAGCGAATTTATGAACTACACCCAGGATAACGAAGTAAGAAAAGAGCTCCTTTCTTTCCAGAGGAACCTTACACTGAAGAAAAAGCTCAGAAAAGTTACGTATTTACTGATATTTGTAGTCGTAGCAGGGGCAATCTTCCTCAGTACTAAAACACTCTTTCACTCAGAAAATACAGCTCTTACTGTAAAGTACTCTGAAGCAAATGGAAAAAAGGGAAAAGCAGCAGTTTCTTCTAATGTGAGTTTTGTCAAATCGGGAGCAAAAGATAACAGTAAACAGGACAGCTCCCTGAAACCTCCTCATCCAAAAGTTGAAGCCGATTCGGGAAAGAAGACAAATAGAGAGAATGAGAAAGGGAGCTCCCCCAAGCAGATTTCCCCTCCACAGGTTAGCGCTGCAGCTAACACAGAGACAGTAAAAGAGAGAAAAGGGGAGAGCTCTGAAAAAACAGATCAGGTTCAAACAGGCGCCAAAGTAGAGAGTTCTGTACAGGAGAAGGGAGAAACCCTTTCAAGAAACGAGAAGTACTACTGTGTTCAGGTTGCCACAGATGTTTCTGCCGAAAGGCTTATAAAGATGGCACAGAAATTAAAGGAATTCCCGTACGTAAGGGTTGAAAAGATAGGGAAGTTCTACACCCTGAGGGTAGGATTTGACAGAACTTACAACCAGGATAAGAAACTGGCAAGAAATATAAGAAGGAAGCTCCATAAAAAGGTTTTCCCGAGGGTCTGTGCCTACAGGCCGGAAAGGTGGGTCTATCCACAGACGGAAATTAGATAGCTTTCAACAGTAGAAACTGCTTCATCAAAGGATTTCACATAAAAAGGTTTAGCCTCAGGAGGAGTGGAACGGGCATACAGCTTGTCGTAGTAGTTGACCATAAGCTCTGAAACCGCCTCAGGGTATTTTCTCTCCTCTATAAACTTTTTTATCTCCCTGTACTTCTCATCCCCCAGAATTTTCTTTATTCTTGAAAGAGCTTCCAGATAAACCTCTGGAGGGAACTTATCTACACCGTAGTCTTCCATAGAGATACAAACCCTCTCTTTTAAAGGAAGTTCAATGTAAATCTTCTCTCCCTTCTGCATAGCTTCCCAAAAAGGTTCCGGTATAAACAGTTTACCTATCTTCCTGCTCTCTCCTTCAACTAGGATACACGGAGAGTCTTTCAACCTTTCAAGTTCCTGCCACAGAAGGGCATCAAACATCTTCTGGGAAGGCTGCTGAAGTCCTATTCCCCCGAACACTGAACCTCTGTGACCCGCCAATTCTTCAAGGTCTATAACAGGATACCCTTTCTCCCTCAGAATTCTGATTATTCTTGTCTTCCCACAGCCGGTAGGACCGTAAAGAACCACCAACTTCTTGTTCTTCAGGATTTCGGCCATTCTCTCCATTATGTACTGGCGAAAGGCTCTGTACCCTCCTATGAGCCTCGGAACGTTAACTCCGGCAAGGGTACAGATAGCTGCAACGGCAAGGCTCCTTAACCCTCCACGCCAGCAGTAAACTACAACTTTTCCCTCTTTCTCTTTTATCTCCTTTACTTTTCTTACAATTAAGTAAAGTTTTGGACCTACCAACTCTAAAGCGTAGAGCCTTGCTTCTTTTTCTCCTCTCTCGTAGTAAACTTTAGAAACTTCCTTTCTCTCTTCAGAGGTAAACAGAGGAACGTTATAAGCCCCCGGAATGTGGAACTCACTAAACTCCTCGGCAGTTCTGGTATCTATAAACCGGTAACCTTTCTTAAGTGCTTCTTCTACCGATATCTCCCTTACTAACTCCATCTCTCCACCTTAAAGAGGACAACTCCAAACGCCCCAAAGGGCAGGTTAAAGCCCAGTTTTCTCTCCCACTCTTCTTTTACAAAAGTGCCGAGGGTTAAATTAAGCGTGGTGTAGAACTTTTCCAGTTTTAGCCTTTTCCTGCCTGCCCCGTTAACGTACCGGGCAAGCTTTTCAAGTTCCTCTCTGGTAAGAAAGGTAGAACTTGTGTAGGTAGAGCTACCAAAAAAGGATCTGATCTGCCTGTAGAGGTTAAGGAGAGAATACCTGTTCAGAAAGGCTACAGCAACACCTTCCTTTGATACACGTACCGCTTCAAGGAGAGCTCCCCTCCTGTCGGTTATAAACTCAAGACTTGTCACAAAGTAGGTAAGGTCAAAAGAGTCGTCTGGAAAGGGAAGTTTCAAGGCCGTTCCGTTTACCAGCTTTTTCAGCCCCTTTTTCTTCGCCTGAAGGAGCATATCCATTGAGAGGTCAAGGCCTACAGGTTCTGTAAAATCTTCTTTTTTCAGGAACTCCATCCAAATTCCGGTTCCACAACCAATTTCAAGGAGCTCCCCTCTCTTAAACGGAGAGAGAACGTTTAAAAGGAGCTCCCCCTCAAGCCTCTTTACAGCAGCCCCAAAAGGAGTTTCAAAGAATTGGTCGTACTCCCGGGCGGCCTTACCGGTAAAGGGATTACTCACCTAACGGCTCCCTTCCTGTAATTCCTCTCAGCTTCAGTATTCTTAAAATCTCATCAATATCTTTAGATGATATCTTCACGCTTTTGTGGACCTCGGTAAGGGGATAGGGGTATCCAGAAACGGCGTAGAAACCAAGATAACTTAAAGCTTCCTCAAACCTGCTACCTGCCCCGGGGAGCTCCAGAACTTCAACCTTGTGAACCCAGTCTCCCAGCTTTAAATAGGAAACTGTAAAAGTAAACTGCCTCAGGAGGTCGTTAAACTCCCCCGGGTATCTAAACTTCTTCTCCTCATCAATTCCCCTACCGCACTTTGGGTCAATGTATCCGGGGGGAAGATTTAAAAGGTTAAGAACTGCAATGTCAGGAAGGAGAGGGTCTAAAGAGTGTAGCCTTGAATCTGACCTTTTGGATATGGCCACTAAAAGTTTCCCTTTATCCTGCGCTTCCTTTAAAAGCCGGTACATGGTGTAAAGGTACTCAAGGTACTCAAGGTATCCTGCCGCAACGGCGTACTCTCTACCTGAAAACCTTTTCTGAATTTCAGAGTAAAAGTCTTTGGCGTTAATTCTGCCAGTTGAGTAGTTTTCCTTTAACTCCTTAAAGAGCTCCCACACTTTTTCCCTTATCTCCCCGTTATCTGAAATTTCGTAGTAGAAAGAGGGCGGCCTTACAAGGGCCCCTATTACTGAACCGTCAAGCATAAGGAAGGAGACCCGGGAAAGTGTGGAGAGAGCTCTCTTAAACTCTAAAATCCCCATCAGAATTCTCAGCCTTGAGTCTGAATACTCGTAGGGTTTTAAAAGGTCCACATCGGCATCTATCTCCAGGCCTGAAGGGTCGTCGCCGTTAAAGGTTGCAGACGCTGCTCCAACTGCGTAAACAACGTAGCCTGAGAACTCCTTCCTGTTTCTACTGCCGTCAACCGCCCCTGCAGAACTTGGGGGGGCTGAGGGGGGGAGCTCCCGCCAGAGCTCCATCACCTTCTCCAGAACTCCATCAAATCCATCGGTAGAGATTGAAACCGTTCCCACTTTTCTAAAAGCTGCCTCTACAAGAACTCCTCTTATGGTCAAAGTCAACCTCCACAAATAGTGCATATATTATATGCTGCAGCGGAGGAGGCATGAGAAGAAAAGTAAAGCTTTTTCTTGTTCCACTACTCTCAGCACTGCTCTTTCTTCTACTTGCAAGTTTTGTAAACGCCCTTGTCCCGTCGCAGAACGAGAGAGGAGAGAACGCAGAGGCAAAAATTGAAGAAAACCATGAAGAACAGACCCCAGAGTTTATAAAAGAGATTGAGAGCGATTTTAAGCTTCAGTACCGGCTGTTTAAAAAGGCAGAGGTTGAAGGAAACAGATACGTATACAATACAGGGAACTACAAAGTCGTATTCACAGTAAATCCGCAGTTTCAGAAAGCTGTAGAAGGTGAGTTTAAAAGATTCAGAGTTAAGTACGGTGCCTATGTTGCTTTAGACCCCAAAACTGGAGCTGTTATAGCAGCGGTATCAAGTCTTGATTACCCCAACCTTCTCTTTAAACGTTCCTTTCCAACCGCCTCAACGTTTAAAATCGTAACGGCTGCAGCTGCGTTAGATACAGGAATTGCTACTCCTGAAACAGAGCTCAACTGCGGAGGGCTTGGAGACTCCTGCTCTCCTTCAGTCTGGTTAAACAGTCCCTACAGAGTTGAAAGGGTTTTCTCTCAGTCGTTTGCTACCTCTGCCAACCCGTTCTTCGGAAACCTGGGAAGGCTTATGGGTAAAAAAACCCTTATGGAGTATGCCTACCGTTTCGGCTTCAACAGATCCGGTTACAACTTTCCGTGGGGAATTGTCAGGGAACCCCTTGACGACTACGAGCTTGCCCTTACAGCAGCTGGCCTTGGAGATACAGTTACAAGTCCTTTTCACGAAGCGCTCATCGCCCAGACTATAGTAAACGGCGGAGTAATGGTTAAACCACACCTTGTAGAAAAAGTGATAGACCTTAAAACAGGGAAGGAGTACGACTTCAAAACTACTTCCTTAGGAAGGGTGGTAAAGGAGAAAACTGCCGATGAGATAAAAAGAATGATGATTCTGACGGTAAAAATCGGAACAGTTTCAAACAGGAGATACTTTAAAAAACTGAGAAGGTACAGCAACCTCACAGTTGGTGGAAAAACCGGAACTCTCACAGAGAAAAGCTATCCTGAAGGAAGGTGTGAGTGGTTCACCGGGTTTATGAGCTACGGCAGTAAAACCCTTGCCGTTTCGTCTGTAGCGGTCAATAACTGGCTCTACTACTTATCGGGGTATGAGATAGCGGCAGTTGCAGCTGCCGACTTTGTTAAACTACAGGAGAGATACGCAGAAGGAGGGAAAAGATGTGCATCTTCTGTAAGATAGTAAAGGGTGAAGTACCTGCAAAGGTCGTTTACGAAGATGAAAAAGTTATGGCTTTTCACGACATCAATCCTCAAGCACCGGTCCACGTTCTTGTAATTCCCAAGGAACACATCCCTACAGTTAACGACTTAAAAGAGGAACATAAGGAACTTATAGGCCACATATTTACAGTTATCAAAGAGATAGCAAAAGAACTGGGAATAGCCGAAAGTGGATACAGGGTTCTGGTTAACTGCAACAGAGATGGGGGTCAGGAGATATACCACCTCCACTTCCACCTGCTGGGAGGAGCTCCCTTAGGGCCGATGGTCTGCCGTTAACCGGAAAACTTATTTAGGTACATCATTCTGTCTGCCCTATCAAGGGCTTCTTCAAAGGGTTCCTCGGGGGAGCTCCACAAACTCCAGCCTGCAGAGAAGGAGATGGGAACGGGGAGCTCCCTCTCCATATTAACGTTTTCTGTGTTTAAAACAATTCTGCAAAGTATCCTGTTTAAAACTTGCTCATCTGCCTTAGGAATAAGAATCAGAAACTCATCTCCTCCTACTCTGAAAACAAGGTCTCCCTTCCTTACAGACGATCGAAGTATAGAGGCGAACTGTTGAATGTAAAGATCTCCAACTTTATGGCCGTAGGTATCGTTAACCTTTTTTAAATCGTCAAGGTCTAAGTAAATAACTCCAACGGGAAAGTTATCCCTGTTCCTTGAGAGGAAGTGGAGCTGTTCCTGAAGAAAGTGGCGGTTGAAGACTTCTGTTAGAGGATCTCTAAAGGCGTAGTAGACAATTCTTTTAGGGAGAGCTCTTTTCGCTAAAAACTCAAAAGAGTCAACCAAGTCGTTAAGGGCATCAAAGAGTGGCTGGACAAGAGTACCTTTGTCGCTGTAGATCCGCTTTACAAAGTTCCAGCCTATAACCTCCTCAATCCGGTTGAGAACCTTTAAAAGCTCCCTTGGGTAGTTTTCTGGCAGTTTCAAGCGCCTCAGAAAAGCCCTCTGGAACATTTCACACTGGAAAAGCAGGGCACTTTTCCTGCCTACTTTCGGGATGGGGAATCCCAACCGCTGACAGCCGAACTGATAGTCTTCCTCTGCCAGCCTCAGGAGAAGACCTCTATCAACACCTATTTCATCGGCAAGCTTCTTAATTTTCTCTATCTCCCGACGGGAGAACCTCTCCAAACCCTGTCATCCACCGGCAACACCTATAAAGAACTCATCTTTCCCCGAGTAGAACTTCAAGGGAATCACAAAGTTTAGCTTTCCGGCAAAACAGGTGTGGAGAAACGGTTTCTTTCTTCCTTTTGCTTTCTCAAATCGTTCTCTCCTGTCCGCCTCACACCTTTCTGGAACTCTTGAACTGATGACCTCACAGTAAGGAGGCATAAAATCCACAAACCTGAGATTGCCACTTTCATCAAATATTCCAACAGAGGCCCCAAGCTGGGAAACAAAGTTCTGTAAAAGCCTCCCTAATTCTTCCGGGTTAAAGTATTTATCTAACCTGTCTACTCTCACTACTTCATCCGCCTCTTTAACTCCTCGGCTATCTCATCGTAGGTTATACCGCTGTTTACAAGGGCAACTGTTAAGTGGTAGAGAAGGTCGGAAACCTCATAAACGGCATCTCCTCTATTTCCAGACTTAAGGGCCAGTATTGTCTCTATTGCTTCTTCTCCAACTTTCTGAAGGATTCTATCTTCGCCAGCCTTAAAAAGGGATGCGGTGTAGGAGTTCTCGGGGAGCTCCCTCTTCCTCTCCTCAACAATCCTGTAGAGCTTCTCTAAAACTTCACCTATTCTCATTCTTCCTCCGCTATCTTCCTGAAGAAACAGCTGTATTCTCCAGTATGGCAGGCAACCCCTTTCTGGTCAACTAAGTAAAGGAGAGTGTCGCCGTCGCAGTCAAGCAAAATTTCTTTAACTCTCTGAACGTTTCCCGAGGTTTCCCCCTTTTTCCACAGCTTTTTCCTTGAGCGGGAATAGTAGTGGGCATAACCGGTTTCAAGAGTTTTCTCAAGTGCTTTTCTGTTTGCGTAAGCAACCATAAGAACAGCTTTTGTGTTGACATCCTGAACCACAACCGGAACTAAGCCGTTACCTTTATCAAAATCTATCTGGCTCAAAAGTTCTGTGTTTACCTTCAAGGTTCCTCTCCCGAATTTGTAGT
>JALTBO010000051.1 GCA_027075275.1 Desulfurobacteriaceae bacterium | reverse complement strand
ATTTCTAAAATACGCTACACCACGTGGACATACTGTAAAACCTTTAAGAGGAGAGAACTACAGAAACAGAAATTAATAGCACTTTATTTCTGCCTGTCAACGAGCTGGTTTTCGAAGAAACATTTCAGAAGATACGAACATATCTTTTGGAACATACTTTTTTACTCTGCCTAACATTTTTATATTCCCGATAGTGTTCTTATAATTGCTCTTGATTGCACCAGTTGCGGAACAGCCGATTACAGCAGCACATGTACTGGCGTTTGAGGCGTTTGACGGGTAAGAGGAGTGAACTTCAACGAGGTTTCGATGACGGAACTGTTCACTCTTTATAAAATGCGTAAAATATATGATTGCTGTAAGATGTACAGGTTCGATGAAAGTCTGGATTACCACGGTCGGTAAGAAGCCCTTTGCTGTTTTGAATGCGGTATGGTATCTGGTAAGAAAAGGCGAATACGTTCCAGAGAGAGTTTACCTGATATGGAACGACTTCGTGGAGAAAGAAAAGGAAATAGCGAAAAATTTAATCAGGGTATTACTTGAAAGCTATGGAGTCAGTCCTGAGATAATAGCTGATGAAAGCGTTAAAGTAGATGAAGACGATTTTCACGAGCTGATCAGGACACTGGTGAGGATTAGAGATAGAGAACTCGCAGAGGGAAATGAAATAGCTGTGGACATGACACCGGGAAGGAAGTTCATGTCTGCCCTTTCAATGTACCTAGGTGTTGCAAGTGAGCTGATAAAAAAGAAAAAGAACGTTCACAGGGTTTATTACCTGCATTTAAGGGATTTAAGATTTGTAGATAAACCACTGGTCTTAATACCGTTTGGTGTTCAGAAGTGTTACAACATGAGGGATGAGGTCAATGCTTGTGCGAAGAACTGACTTAATGGTACTCCTGAACTACACATACGAGGAGGGTTCAAGGTTTGAAATAAAAACGAATCTGAGTCTTGATGGTAGAAAAGACTCTGCACTTGCAAAGGTTGAACTGAAGGATAACTGCGCTCTTGTTGAAACGATTGGTGAGAGAGTGTACGATGAGCTTACGTATAAGTACGAGGATTTCCTTCCAAAATACTCGAATTACTTGAATGCTCTGGTTGCTTCAGGTGTTCTGAAGGTTGATTGTATAGACGAAGTATTTGACAGTGTTGTTAACGAGTTTAGAAAGGGACTGTACGATGGAAGACTGAGACCTCTTTACGTCTCCTTTGACACAAACTGTTTTATTAACAGGATAAGTTACCAACTCGAGAAGTATGCTGAGGAGAGAAATGCCAAGCTTGGAGCGTTTGTTGTGGCTGAGGGAGTTAAAAAAGAGCTGTTTAAGGAGAGACCCGGAAAATACAGGGAAGAGGAGCTCAGAGTAATTAAAAGAGTGGATAGCAGATTTGAGGAGTTTTTGAACCAGCCCAAAGTAGAAGAGAGAATTAAGAAGATTGGTAAAGTGGAGTACGATAGATTCAGAAGTGCAGTCAGGTTTGAGGAGGTACATTCTGGCGTGGGAGACAATGAAATAGCTGAAGCTCTGGGCGATTTTTTGAGGAGGAGAAACAGCGACGTATGGTTAATGACTTTTGACAAGGCTATGTACGAGATTTCAGTTGGGTTTGATATTTATCCGGTACTGCTGAAGTTTCCGTACAGAAAAGAGAGGTTAAAGCTGAAAACGGACTGGGACTGCGTCTGCGATCTGATATACACGACTGCAGTATTATTCGGCTTCGTGAACGTAAAGGGTATAACCGTTTACGGTATCTGGAGAGGTAAGAGCCCGGAGGACTGGAACGAGGAAAAAGTTAAGCTCAGGCTGAACAGAGATGCCAAACAGCTCAGAACGGATCTGGAAGTTGTGAACAGGATCAGAGAGATTATAAAGTTTTAGCGATTTTTGCTGAGTTGTAGTATCCCAATATTATTTCACAACCCATAGCCTCTCGTGAGAAAACTAACGAACAAGAAAATATGGCAGGGAGACTGGAAGCTTGAGAAGTGGATAATCGCATTCATAGACGATGCCTCCCGCTTTATTACTTGTTACGGCATATTTGATTCAGCTACTACAGACAATCAGAGTGCTTAGAGGGATTCGCTGAGTATTCAGGATGAAATTTTGACTGATCACGGGACTTGCGAGGGTAAGCTATCCTTAAACGAATGGAAAGAGGTTCTTTGGTTTGATTTCATCGAAGAGTTCGTTTACTGGTACAATTACGTTAAACCGCATATGAGCCTGAATTTTGATGAGCTGGAGACTCCTCACCAGGCTTTTCTGAGGGGGTTGCCTGCTGAGAGGGTTATGGAGTACGGGAGGTTGATTGAGTGAAATTATTTCGGGATATCACATATCCCAAAAATCAAATTAACCCACATTTATCAACTTCTACCTTCAAAGGCTCTCCGAACTCCTTCAAAGC
>JALTBO010000050.1 GCA_027075275.1 Desulfurobacteriaceae bacterium | reverse complement strand
GAAAAGAGCTCCTCAGGGTGTTCAAGGAAGAACTCTAAAAGCTGGAGCTCCGTCTTTGTAAGGTGAATGGGCTTTCCGTCTACCGTTACAGATTTTGACTTTTTATTTTCAACTATTCCTTCAAACTCTAAGATATTTCTCTTACTGTGGCCTGTTCTTCTTAAAACGGCCTCTATTCTGGCTATGAGCTCCTTTATGCTGAAAGGTTTTGTTACATAATCGTCTGCTCCTAACGTTAGCCCTTTTACTTTTGTCTCCTCATCTCCAAGGGCTGTAAGGATTATTATGGGGGTTTCCCTGTTTACCGTTTCTCTCCTTACCCTTTCGCACAGTTCAAGACCGCTCATTCCCGGAAGCATCAGATCTAACAGTATGATGTCGTATGGTTTTTCCTTTAACCTGTTAAAGGCCTCTTTTCCGTCTAAGACCCAGTCTACCGAAAAGCCGTAATCCTCAAGTCGTTCTTTTGTCAGTTCTCCAAGGTTCTCATCATCTTCTATTAGAAGTATTTCTACCATGAAGCCTCCTTACAGCTTGAAGTTGAAGGGAAGGAGTTCCCCTAACGTAAACGTCTCCTCTTCCCTTCCGTTGGTTACAACAATTTCAAAATCCTCTGTGAAAAACTCTGAGAGAACCTGTCTGCACGCTCCGCAGGGGTACGGCATCACGTCAGGTGAATATATTAACATTTTGTAAAAATTTTTCTTTCCTTCAGATAAAGCTTTGAAAACTGCAACCCTCTCGGCACAGATCGTAAGACCGTATGAGGCGTTCTCAACGTTTACTCCTGTTACTACTCCGTCTTCTCCTACCATAACGGCGGTAACTTTTACGTTAGAATAGGGAGAGTAGGAGTTTTTAATGACTTCTTTGGCAATCTTCAACATCTCTACCGTTTTCATCTCACCTCCGGCCAGAAAAGGTTTTCCCTTTTAAGGTCTTCTATGTAAGTTAAAACTTCTTCGTCTGTTAGGTCGTGGAAGTCTTCATAGAAGGAGGCGACGGCGAAGGGGAGCTCCCTGCTCTCTACCAGGCAGTAAACCCCATCGTAGTAGTTTTCAAGGAGCTCCTTTGTGTGAACTGGACAGACTGGAGCAACGGCGTAGAGCTTTTCAGGGTTGAGTTTTTTCAGGAAGTTTGCCGCCGCAATTGCCGTGTAACCTGAAGCAAAACCGTCGTCAACCACAACGGCAGTTTTACCTGTTAATTCCCTGTAACCGATACCGTTTCTGTAGACAAGATTTCTCCTTTCAACTTCTTTTAGAACTGTTTTAGCTATCTCGTTGACCGTTTTTCGGGAAAGGTACCCTTTAAATTCAGGGTTCAGGTAGATCGTCCCGTCTAAGGTTATGGCTCCAAATCCTGCTTCTGGGTTCCACGGAATAGGTAGTTTCCTAACGACGATTATGTCAAGGGGAAGCCTTTTCTCCTTTGCCAGTGCGTAACCTACAGGGACCCCTCCTCTCGGTATGGCAAAAATTACGCTGTTTCTGGGCAGCTCAATTCTTCTTGAGAGCTCCAGTCCAGCCTGAAACCTGTCTCTGAATATGGCCATCTCTCCCTCCTCTTATTAAATTCCCTCTATTGAATATGTTAGGAGATTGGCTCTGTGAAAAGTCTCAGGGTTGTATTTAGAGATGGGGTTTTCGTTCCTGTTGAACCCTGTTCTATTCCTGATGGAACAGAGGGAGTTGTTGTTTACATGGAAAAGGGTAGCGAGGAGCTCCCTTCGTGGTGGAACTCCCTTTCACTGTGCAGTGATAAGAAAAAAGCCCTTCGGTTCTTTTCTGAAAGGCTTAAAAAGAGAATTTCTTGCAACGATGTAAAGGTTGTTGAAAAGCCTGAGGGTTTTGAGGTTTTTGTTCTGGTTGATGATGAGACCGTTGCACTGAAACCTGCCATGGAGGAGGCGCTGAAGGTTTACGAGGAGATGGGAGTTTACATTCCCCTTCAGGTGATATCCCGAAGGCGCCTTGAGAGGTGGCGGGAGATGGGGAGCTCCGTCTACAGCGAAATTACTGGAGGTATCTCTATCCTATGAGCAGGAAGGAGATTGAGCGCCTTCCCGTTATGAACCTTGAGGTTACAGATGTGAAAATCTACCCGTTTGATACTACAGGGGTTGGAGGCAACGTAAAAGCTGTTGCTACAGTGAAGATTAACGATATTTTGGAAATAAAGGACATAAAGATACTATATTCAAACAATGGCTACTTTATACAGATGCCTACCAGGAAGAGCAGAACGGGAGAGTTTATACCGATAGTAAACCCTCTAAGTAAGGAGCTCTACCTCCACATAAGGAGGAAAGTTCTTGACGAGTATAAACGGATTATGGAGAAGTACTATGAGAAAGGCTCTTTTGAGCGTTAGCGTTTTAGGATTACTTTTTTCTGGCTGTGCGTCAACTCAGCTTTCAAAAACAGATGCGGCAATGCTGGGAGCTCTTGGCGGTGCTGCCGTAGGAGCTGCAACACATAAGCACTACAAGGCTAAAGCCG
>JALTBO010000049.1 GCA_027075275.1 Desulfurobacteriaceae bacterium | reverse complement strand
CCTCTGAGCCTTTCAAAGTCGGGGAGGAGAGCTCCCAAAACCCTCGTATCGTGCATCACCTCCAAAACGTAAGAGAGCCTTTTGGGGTTTTTAAGCATTTCCCCGAACTCTCTAAGAACTTCCTTCTTTCTGAAGGCCTCCCTTCTGGTATCTGCAGCTATCTTAAAGAGTGAAAAGGCTGACGAAGAGAGCTCCAGCCCCAATTCCTGAATCAGTTTAAAACCTTTTAGAACCAGCTTGGGATCTTTTACAACTTCTCCTTGATACTCCTCCTTTACAAAGAGGGTATTCTTCTCAACGTAGAACTGTTCAAAATCCTTAACTTTGCTTCTGTGAAGGAAGGAGAAAATTGAGGAAGTTTTCCCGGAGAGTTCTTCTAAAGAGCTCTTTATTATCTCGCCGGTTATTACAGAAAGGTCTATAGCAGAGTTGAAGTAGTTCTTCATAAAGAGCTCAACACCTTTTCTCTCCTTCGGGAATCCGAAGAATGCTGCCACCTCCCTCTGCATCTCAAAGGAGAGAATATCGCTCTTTCTTCCAGCTAAAACGTGAAGGTGGTTCCTTACCCTTAAGAGGAAATCGTATGCAGATATAACTTCTCTAAAGTTCTGTCTGTCTAAAATCTTTCTATCTAAAAATCCTGAGTAGTTCTCTATTCCGTAAACGATTTTTGCTATCCAGAAGGCCTCGTGAAGGTCTCTTAATCCGCCTTTGCTCTCTTTAACGTTCGGTTCCTGATAGTAAACAGTTCCGTAAAACCGTCTGTACCTATCTTTCCTTGAGGTGAGTATTTCGTTTACCAGCGTTTCTCTGTTCTCATCAACAAAATTCGCAAACCTTTTAGAGAACTCTGCATCAACTTCCGAAGAACCGGTAAGAAAGCGCCTCTGGAGAAGATTCGTGAAGATTGAGAGGTCTTTTTTTGAGAGGTCTAAAGCCTCATCTATGCTCCTTGGAGCAAACCCTAAATCGTAGTTAAGAGAAAGGAGGAAGTAGTAGAAAGCCTCCACGTCAGAGAGGTGGCTTTCTGTTAAACTTCCAGAATAGATAAGGTTTATATCAATATCTGAGTGAAAGTTCAGCTCTCCTCTCCCGTAACCTCCAAGGGCGTAGAAAGCAACGGGAAGGTCCCAGTTTCCGAAAAAGTGTTCAAAGGCCGGCTTTAAAAGACCATCAAGGGCTTTTCTCAGCCTCTCTGCAACCTCAAAACCGGGCTCCTTGGCGTAGTGGAGCTCCCTCGCCTTTTCTACCTCTTTAAAGAACTTCTCCTTTAAAGCCTCAAGGCTCAATTGGTCAGCTCCGCCAGTTTCCAAAGCTTATTAAAGTTCTTTTGATAGAGCTCTATCAGATGGCTGTCGTTCCTTATGATAACCAGATTCTCGTCGTTTCTCCTGTTTGCATTAGAAGTCCAGTTAAAACTTCCGGTAGAAAGAATTTCTCCGTCGTAGATGGCGTACTTGTTGTGCATCAGACCACCGCCGCTTCCCCTTTTATAACGAACAGGAATTCCGGCCTTTTCAAGGAGAGGACCAACACAGTAACGAGACTTCCCGTTACCGTAGTCTATTATTACCCTGATTTTTACCCCTCTTTTGTATGCTTTGATGAGAGCTCTGGCTATTTTCCTGTCTGTGAAGGAGTAGATAGCAATGTCTATTGACCTTTTAGAGTGGTTTATAAGGTTTACTACAGCCTCTTCACACCCGCCCCTCGGAGAGAAGTATGCAGCTGTCTCTATCTCTCCCTGTGGAGCCTGTTCCTGAGGTTGAGGAGTTCTGCAGCCGTAAGAAAAGAGAATAAGAAGCAGGGCAACAAAAATAGGCTTAAACTTCAAAATCCCCCTCCTACTTACTCTTGCTCTCTTTAACCACCTTCTCCACAACAGAGGTCTGACCCATAAACTTTGAACCTACCACCGAAAGGAAAAGAGAATTCAGGAGGAAGAGAGCTCCCAGTACTGCTGTTGTTTTCGTAAGCACCGAACCGGTTTCTGCACCGAAGGCTGAACCGGTTGCACTTCCTCCCATCATAGCAACACCGCCTTCACTCTGCCCCGGCTGAATAATTACAACCAGAATAAGGAGAAGGGCGAGAATCGCCTGAACTATGAGAAGAAACGTAAACATCTACTCCTCCGCATCAAATTTCACTATTTTTGCAAAGCTCCCGGCTTTTAAACTGGCACCGCCGACGAGAGCTCCGTCTATATCGGGCATCTCAAGAAGACCTTTAGCGTTTTCAGGTTTAACGCTTCCGCCGTAGAGAATTCTGGTTTTACCTGCCTTCTCCTCACCAAAAAGGTCTGAGAGAATACCTCTTATAAAGCTATGAACCTCCTGAGCAAGCTCCGGAGTTGCCGTCTTCCCTGTTCCTATAGCCCAAACGGGCTCGTAGGCTATAACAAGCTCGTTTTCAGGATTGAACCCTTTAAGGCCTTCCCTGACCTGCTTTTCAACTACTTTTTCCGTTTTACCTGCTTCTCTCTCCTCTAAAGTTTCACCAACGCAGAGGAT
>JALTBO010000048.1 GCA_027075275.1 Desulfurobacteriaceae bacterium | reverse complement strand
AAGAATCCAATAACGAAAGCTGCCGCTTCAGGGTGTGCGGCAATAACTAAGCTGAATAGGAATATTCCCAGAACAATTACAGCTATAAAAATTCCAAATACTATCCACCATAGAACCCGCTGCATCATTTACCTCCCTTAATCTCTTTTTTCTGCTGTGCCACATTCTTACCCCCTATCCCTAACTTGAAAGGATGGGCAACTGTGTAGAGGTCTGGAGATAGTGGGTGAACGTATGTAAATGTTGCGAGAACTGCGTCTCCAATCTGGAGCTTCTCAGTTCCGGCCTTCAGCTTGAGCTCAACCCTCGTTACTACTCCCGGCGGTAAAACTGCATGGATTGGAACGTGAGAAACTATGTAAGCTTTTTCTTTGCTGTTCTTTCCGGGAGTGAAGACAAAAGATTCATCAACGATTGTGAGAGGAACTCCGCCAGGGTTGAGGATTGAGTAGGTTATTGAGTGTTTCTCCCTGTTGTACTGGGCGTCAACAACGATTGGAGAGGCCGGAATGGACGCCACAACCTTTGCTACTGTTCTCTGTGTGAAGAAGCTTCCAATTCCCCAGCCGAGAATTAGTGCAATAATGGAAATCAGAATGAGAATACCTGCAGGTCTTTTCATCTCGTCCCTCCTGTCCGTTCTGTTTTTATAAATGGTTAACCCCCTATCCCCCATCCCTCTATTCCCCTTCTTTTCCCTGTTTCTTCAGGAACTCTATGGCCTCGTCTTTTGATACCTCAACCATTACAGAGCCGAGGTTCAGGTAGATGCGTCTCCCCTCAGGAAGGCGCTCTAAAAACTCTACGAGTTCCTTACTTTTGCTCTCCTTCATCTTTCTTTCCCTCCCCGGCCTCTGCGTGGCCGTGCTCCCTTATCTTCTGGGAGAGCTCCTCAACTTTCTCGTAGAGCTCTACCATTGCCCTCTCAAGAGCTTCCCTTAAGGCAAGGGCTGCAACGATCTCCTTCTCAATCTGCTGGATTGCCTCGTCAAAGGGGAGCTCCACAGAGATTCCGCTTCCGATGTTGATTACGATCTTGTCAACCTCTTCAAGTTTTGCTCCAACCTGAGCTATCCTTCCAACGGGAAGGAGAACCTCCTTTCCGGCCCCGAGGTCTTTCAGGTTCCTTAAGGTTGTGATTGTCTGCCTGTACTCGCTGATGAGTACGTCTAACTGAGCGATCTCAACCCTTAAGGCCTCAATCTGAGCAATGATGCTCCTGAGCTGCCTTGTGAGGTCTGTCATCCTTTTCTCGTCTTTCTTCACAGCCATGGCACACCTCCTTTATACGGTTTAAAGTCAGATTTTCAGCTCACACCAGCCTGTTGTGCACTTTTCCCTCGGCAGGTAGATGACCCTTTTGGGCCTTATGTCTGTTTTGAGCTCCTCAAAGAGCCTGTCTCTAACCTCCTTAATCCTCCAGAAGAAGAGGAGATGCCCTTTAAACCGAACTTCCGTCCACATTCCAACCCTTAAGGGTATCTCCCACCTCTTCATTTCGTTGAGGAGCGGTTTGTAGAAGTTCTCGGCAAGTGGGTGGTCTCCTAACATCTTCATCTCCATTTTTGCCAGGGCTTCGCAGAAGGAGTGGCCTGCAGCTTTCAGCCTGTCTATGTGGGGAGATGAGATGGGGAGCTCCACCACTCCTTTGAAAGCTTCAACTTTAAAGTCCTCAACGTCTTCCCACTTTTTAAGGTCAAATACTTCTGCTCTTGTCTCGTAGAGCTCTCCATTTTCTAAGTAGAGCCTTTCGGGAATTTCAAGACCGTTGAGAACAGGGTACTTCTCAAGGATTATCTCTTTAACCCTGTCTATAACTTCTTCTGCTTTAAGGCCTTTCTTTAAGAGGTAGGCCTTTACTCTGTTCTCAATTTCTCTGTCTTTTTTGATGTAGTAGTAGATAACGGCACTCGTTATCGCTTCCCTTATGGCGTTTCCGGGGAGGAAGGGTTTACCCTCACCGTCCCGGGGAAAACCGGTCCTTGAGAAGATTACAGGCGACCAGGTTAGGAGCTCCATCTCTCTCCCTCCTACTTAAAGGCTGCCAGTATCTTGTCTGCTTTTTCTGCTATGTCTATCTCAAAAAGGGCTATTGTTGGCAGCAGCCAGGAGACCCTGAACCTTGCGTCGCCGTCCTTGTTCTCCCCGAAGTAGGCAAGGGCAACCCTTCCGAAACCTGCTTCTTTTTCAACCTTTTTTGCTTCTCTAAGGAAACGCCTTGCAACGTTTGGCAGCTTCTCAAAGGGGTATGGCTTGCCCTCCTGCCCCCTCTGTTTGACGAGCTCGGTTGCTGTTCCAACGTTTCTAAGCGCCTCTATAAGGTGGTGGAGCCTGTGTTTCTTGAAGTAAGCAAGGAGAAGCGCTGCTGCAGGGAGCCTGAGAATCTCTATGTTGTGGTCTCCCTCACGGAGCTCCCCCACCAGGTAAGCCCTTCCGTTTTCCATCTCAATGTGGGCAAAGAGCTTTTTGTTCTTGGGGAGCTCCTCTAAAACCTCGCTTACCTCGTATTTAACTCCCTCCTCCTCGTAAACGTCACCTTTCTGCCTCTTTCCGTATTCGGCAACGAAGTAGGTCTCCTCTCCTCCCTTCTTACCTAATATCAAGTCCAATCCCCAGCGCTTCAAAGACTTAAACTTAAACTCCCTTTCCTTTTCCGGCTGTCCTAAGGTCTCAAAAACCAGAGTGTTCAGCGCCTGTATCTCCCTCAGCTCAAGCAGGTTCATTCTCCGCTCCTCCTTACTGTCTGTTAGAAGATTTCCACTTAACTTTAATTTAGGTTATCTAAATTATCTTGTCAATATATCTAAAGAGTTATTTTAACTTTGTTAAGTCTGGTAGAATTGGAGCAGGAGGAAAGAGATGGAGAACTGCCTTGAATACCATAGAGCTACGGCGCATACATTTGAGAGTGTTAGAAGACCCCACTACCTTGACTGGTCTAACTACCCGAGCCCCTACAAGTTCTACACCGGTGTAAAACGGTTTAGACTCTTGCCTTTTAATGCTTTAACCCAGGAGACCTTAGATACCCTCTACAGGCTTTGTGGAGAAGGAGTTACAGAGAACCTCAGCCTTCAGGAGCTCTCCAACCTTGCCTTTGCTATGAACGGAATAACAAAAGTTGAGAACTTCCACGGAGAGGAGTTTGGATTCAGGACAACGCCGTCGGCTGGAGCTCTCTACCCCTTTGAGCTCTACTTCTTCGTTAGAGACATTCCGGAACTCCCCGACGGCATCTACCACTACCAGCCCTACGACCACTCTTTGGAGCTCCTTTCAGAGGGGAACTACTTTGAGAGCCTTCAAACTGCCCTCTGCTCAACTGTTGACACAAATGTTGTTGCAGTTATTACAGCCATCTATTCAAGGAGCGCCTGGAAGTACGGAACCCGTGCTTACCGCTACTGCCTTTTAGATGCAGGCCACATGGCCGGAAACGGCGTTGCCTATTTAAGGAGCGTTGGACTTGATGCTACTGCTGTTTCACTTTTTAAAGATGATCTCCTGAACCGTTTAATTGGAGTTGACGGAAAAGGCGAGTTTGCCCTCTGCGTCCTTATGCCACAGCGTCCTGCTCTCTACTGGGGAGAGGAGTTTACCCCGCCGGAAACTTTCCCTGAGGGCCTACCCGTTGTCAGAAAGCCGGTTGTCTACCCTGAGATAGAGAAAGTGCACTCTTTGGGAAACCTTAACTCCTGCGAGTTCTATAGGAACATTCCTGCTTCTCTGGAATACTTCCCTGAAACTTCCTCTTTATACCTTGGTAAAGCCCTTTTTAAAAGGCGCTCAAGGAGGGAATTTACGGGAAAGCCGATAACCTTTGAGCAGTTCCGATTCCTCGTAGAGTCCTCTCTCCTTTGCTTCCCTGCCGATTGGGGATTCCCCCTTACGAACTTTTACTTACAGGTCAAAAACGTTAACGGCCTTTCAGACGGTATCTATACCGTTATAGACGGCCAGCTAACTCAGGTCTTTGTTGGAGACTTCAGCCGTGAGATGGCCTATCTCTGTTTGGGTCAGGGGTTTGTTGCCTTTGCTAACGTTAACGTTGTCTTCACCTGCAGCTTTGAAAACCCGGGCTGCCGCCGATACAGGGGAGCCGTTATGGAGGCGGGAGCTCTGGGCGAGAACCTCTACCTCTCTGCCGAGTCCATAGGGCTTGGAGCCTGCGGTATAGGGGCCTTCTACGACTTTGATCTTCAGAGTTTCCTCAGTTTAGACAGCGGGGAGCTCCCCTTATACGTTGTCTCGGTTGGTTCTCTTTAAGGTTGACGAAACCTTTGAACTGCTTTAAATTTAGGTTAGTTAAAATTTCTTTGTTTTTATCTAACACAATTTTTCTTTCCCTTTCCTGGAGTAAACCAGATAGAGGGGAAAGGTATGCAGATACCGGGCTTTTCTACACTTGAAGAGGTAGAGAAGGCCTTTAACATCTCCATTCCAAAAAAAGAAAAAGAGCGGCTGAAGAAGGTTGTAGAGCGGCATCCTATGTTTATTCCCGACTACTACGCCCGCCTGATAGACTGGAATAATCCTGAAGACCCTATCAAAAGGATAATCTTCCCGAGCGTTGGAGAACTTGATATGGCCGGCTCTTATGATACAAGCGGAGAGAAAGAGAACACTGTTTTAACCGGCCTTCAGCACAAATATAGGGAAACAGCTCTCCTGTTAGTTACCAACAGGTGTGCAGGTTACTGCCGCCACTGCTTCAGAAAGAGGCTCGTCGGTATTCCAACGGATGAAACGCTAAAGCTCTTTGACGCTGCAGTTGAATACATAAAGGAACACCCTGAGATAACAAACGTTCTCATATCAGGCGGAGATCCTTTAGTTCTTCCAACAGAAGTTATAGAGTATTTCCTCTCAGAACTTTCCAAAATTCCCCACCTCAAATTCATAAGGTTTGGAAGCCGGATTCCCGTTTTCTACCCAATGAGGATTTATGAAGACAGGAAGCTTCTTGAAGTCTTTTCAAAGTATTCAAGACCTGAAAGGAGAGTTTACTTAGTTACCCACTTTAACCACCCAAGGGAAGTGACTGAGGAAGCAAGGAGAGCTGTTGACTCTCTTATAAGAGCCGGCGTTCCGGTGAGCAACCAGACAGTTCTTCTAAGAGGGGTTAACGACGACCCAGAAACCCTTGCAACCCTCATGAAAGAGATAACTTCTGCCGGAGTTATCCCCTACTACGTTTTCCAGTGCAGGCCTGTGAAAAGGGTTAAGACCCATTTCCAGGTTCCTCTCAAAGAGGCCTATAAAATTGTTGAAAAAGCCAAACAAAAACTTGACGGCCACGCCAAACGCTTCAGGTTCATAATGTCCCACAGAACAGGAAAGATTGAGATTGTTGGAATTATCGGGAATGAGATCTACCTTAAGTATCACCAGTGTAAGGATCCGAAAAAGATTGGAAAGCTGTTTAAAAGGCTTCTCACTCCAAACGCTGGCTGGTTAGACGACCTGAAACCGGTAAGGGAAAGGGAAGAGGTTTTAGTTTAAGAGTTCATTCAGAATTTTCCTGAAGAAATCCCTGTCCTTTAATCCCCGATGGGGAACGGTAAGGGCAGGGGTTTCTATTCTTACCTTTCCGTAGAGAACAATATCAACGTCAACAACCCTTGGGCCCCATCTATAGGTGGGATACCTTCCTGTCCTTTTCTCTATCCACTTAATCAGTTTCAGGAGCTCAAATGGGGGATGAGGCGTCTCTATCAAAAGACCGTAGTTCAGGAAGTAGGGCTGGTTTAGAACGCCGAAGGGGGCTGTTTCAAGTATGGAAGACCTCTTTAAAACCCTTCCGCAGAACTTCTCAATCAGCTCTTCAGCCCTTTTTAGGTTCTCTCTCCTGTTTCCTATGTTGCTTCCAAGGATGAGAACGGTCTTCAAATCTTCCCCTCAAGCATTTTTACAAGGAGCTGAATGGCCTTCTTTGTAGCCTTCCTTCTCCTGTTGTTCCTCTGCTTAACAGGATCGGGGTCATCATCCTCAAATACAAATCGGAAGACTTCAGTTCTGTTCTTAACTGAAACCCCTATGTAAGTCAGCCCGACGGGTTTTTCCGGGGTTCCCCCTGTTGGCCCTGCTATTCCCGTTGTTGAGATGCCGCACTCTGTTCCAAGGAGCTCTTTAATTCCTAAAACCATCTCCTTTGCCGTCTCCTCGCTTACAGCTCCAAACTTTAAAAGGGTTTCCGCTTTTACTCCCAAAACCTTCATCTTTACACTGTTGTCGTAGGCTACAACGCCCCCCATGAAGTACTCGGAGCTCCCCGGAACGTTCACAATCCTTGCTGCAACCATTCCTCCTGTGCAGCTCTCTGCCGTTGCAAGCTTTAATCCCTTTTTCAGCATCAGCTCCTTTAACTGAAACTCAACCCTCATCTTTCCCTCCTGAAACAATTATAATCACACTAAACAGAGAACCGGAGGTCCTTGATGTTCTCACTTCCAGACCACATTAAAAAAGTTCACGTCTACGAGCCGGGGAAACCGGAAGAGGAGCTGAAAAGAGAGTTAGGTCTGAAAGAGATAGTTAAGCTTGCCTCAAACGAAAACCCTTTAGGCCCCTGTCCCTCTGCAGTCAGGGCAATAATTGAAGACCTGAAGAACCTGAACCGCTATCCCGACGGAAACTCATACTACTTGAAGAAGAAGCTCTCAGAGTACCTTGGGGTAAAACCTGAGAACCTATTTGTAGGCCTCGGTTCAAACGAAGCCTTAGACATAGTTGCAAGGGCATACCTTAGGCCTGGGTTAAATGCCGTTTACAGCGAGAAGTCCTTTGCCGTTTACCCGATAGTTGTCCAGCTCTCCGGAGCAGAGCACAGAGTAGTTAAGGCTAAAGATAACTACTACATGGATTTGAAAGCCCACTTAGACGCAATAGATGAAAACACAGCAGTTGTCTTCCTTGCAAACCCAAACAACCCTACGGGAACGGCCTTTACAAAATCTGAGTTTGAGGCCTTTCTGAAGGACTTCCCTGACGACGTTCTCTTAGTTTTAGACGAGGCCTACTACGAGTATGCCGTTGGCGCCGGCTTTGACATAGAGAACGGCGTTGAGTACATATACGAAAAGAACATTGTTGTTACGAGAACTTTTTCAAAGATCTACGGCCTTGCAGGGCTTCGTTTAGGATATGCCGTTGCAAGGGAGGAGATAATTGCTGATATGAACAGGATCCGCCAGCCCTTCAACGTTACAAGGCCTGCTCAGGTTGGCGGAGCTGCAGCCTTAGACGACAAAATGTTCATAAAACACTCTCAGGTTGTAAACGAAGAAGGAAAGAAATACCTCTACAACGAGTTTGAAAAGTTAGGGCTTGAATACGTTCCAACTTATGCGAACTTCATTCTTGTTAAAGTTGGATACCCCAGCCGTGAAGTTTTTAATAGACTCCTGAGGAAGGGAGTTATAGTTCGTGCAATGGACGGCTACGGATTTCCCGACCACATAAGGGTTACTGTCGGAACGATGAGGGAGAACATATTTTTCATAAACAAACTGAAAGAGGTTCTTGAAGAACTGAAGGACGAGGAACTATGAGAAAACTGCTCTTACTTTCATTAATTCCGGCACTTTTCTCTTTCAGCGGCTGCTCCTGTAAGTGGCAGACAAAGATGGAGAAACAGGTTTTGAGGGTTACAGGTGGGAAGTTTGTTGTTAAGGTCTACGACGGCGGAAAGCTTGTTGCCCAGTATAGGGGAGACGGATACGTCTGGTTTGAGAGGAGCCAGAACAAGCGCCACACGGGAGTTGTCACTTTTAAAGATGAGAATGGCCACATTGTAAGGGTTGGAGCCTTTGGAGGAGTTGTCATAGTTGAGTACCAGTAGGGGGAGAGGTTGAAAGTTGCCCACATTTCAGACAGCCATTTGGGATACAACCAGTATAGGCTTATTCAGAGGAGAGAGGATTTCTTCACGGCTTTTAAGAGAGCTGTTGATGAGGCCATAGAGAGGGGTGTTGAGTTAATAGTCCACACTGGAGACCTGTTTGAGAGCTACCACCCGGATATGGCAACTCTCTCTCAGGCCATAAAGCTCTTTACGGAGATAAAGAGGAAAGGGGTAAAGGTTGTTGCGATAGCCGGTAACCACGACAGGGTTTTGAGGAGAGGACTTCTTTCTCCCCAAAAAGTCCTGTCTGACCTTGAGCTTATAGAGTTTATAGACCCTGCCGGCTCCACCTACTACAGAGACCTCTTTATAGCAGGTTTTAGATATTTTCCGAAGAGCTTCATTCCGGCCATAAAAGAGAGGTTCTTTGACAGTTTCTCTAAGGAAGCTGAAAAGGCTGGAGTTTCAGTCTTTATGTTCCACCAGGCTTTAGATCAGTATCTACCATACGAGATGGCCTACGAGATTACGGTTTCGGAGCTCCCCGATAACTTCACCTACTACGCCGGAGGCCACATCCACACCTACCACGTTGCAGAGATTAAAGGTGGAGTATTCTCCTACCCCGGGGCTACGGAGTTCCACTCCAAGGGTGAGGCAAGGGTCGGCAGGCGAGGGTTCAACATATTTGACACAGAGACGAAAGAGCTTGAAAGGGTTGAGCTTGAGGGTTTGAGGTCTTTCTTCGTTTTAAAAACAGACGAGGAGCGAGCAGATGGAGATTTGAGGGAGCTCCTTGAGAGGGTAAAAGACTGCTCCCAGCCTCCTGTAGTTCTGATTGATTATTCCTACTCAAAAACAGAAATCACAGCCTTCTCCCACCTTCTAAAGGATATTGAAAGCCGTTCCCTCTACCTGAGGGTTTACGAGCTCAGACAGATTGAGGGTAGCGAATCATTCCTTACCGAACAGACAAAGAGCTACGCAGAGATCTTTGAAGAATACGCAAAGGAGCAGAAGCTCCCGAAAAAGGCAGTTCTTTTAGGAAGCGAGGTTGTTAAGGGAAGCGCTGAGGACGTTCCCAACCTTGTTGAGGAGTTCTTAAAGGGAGAGCTTGGAGACTTCTTTGACGAGTTTAAAAAGTTCGCTGAGGAATTTGGTTAGTGCCGTTTTAGACCTTCTCTACCCCAACTTCTGCGGCGTCTGCGGGAGTTTCCTCTTTAGAGAACACTACTTTGTTGCCTGTAAAGAATGTTGGGAGGAAAACTTTACCCCCTATACTGGAGAGAAGTGTTCAATCTGTGGCCACCCTTTAGAGTTTCTGCCGGGAGCTCCCGGCATCTGCAAGCGCTGTCTGGAAAAACAGAGAACCTTTAACTTTGATGCTGTTTCCTATTTCACCCTTTACCGGGGTCTTCCAGAGTTTGCCGTGAAAGAGCTAAAGTTCAGTAGACTGAAACCGGTTGCTGATGTTATAGGGAAGACGATTTCCGACCACCTTTTAGAAGTTCTGAGTCGGCTCAGTGTTGACCTTGTTGTTCCCGTTCCCGTTTCAAGGGAAACCCTTAAAGAGAGGGGCTTTAACCAGACCGAGGAGATACTGAGAGGAGCAGGAGTTCCTTATATTTCTCTCCTTGAGAAGCCCTTTACTCCAGAGAAACAGTCAACACTTTCGTTTAAGGAACGCTCTAAAAACGTTCGTGGAGTATTCAGGATAAGAAAAGAGTTCAAAATGGAACTTTTCGGAAAGTCTGTTCTTGTTTTTGACGATGTTTTCACAACGGGAGCTACGGCAAACGAGATAGCAGGCCTTTTAAAGCGCTACGGAGCCCGAAAAGTCCACGTCTATACAGTCTGCTATACGCCGTTTTTAGGAAGTGCACGTGTGTAGAATTAAATTTAAGAGGAACCCCATACATCAGAGAAAGATGAGAAAGAGAGAAGTTATTGAGCTTTTAAGGCAGAACAGGGATAAACTGAAAGAGTTTGGCATTAAAAGGGTGGGAATCTTCGGCTCTGCCGTAAGGGACGAGCTGAGAGATGACAGCGATATTGACCTGATTGTTGAGTTTGAAGAAGGGAGAGGGCATCTCTTTAACTTTTATGACTTCGTTGAGTTTGTAGAGAAGTTATTTGGTAGAAAAGTTGACGTTCTAACTCCGTTAGGATTGGAGAGTATAAGAATAAAATCGGTTAAAGAGAGAATAAAAAAAGAGGTTGAATATGTATGATAGAGGAGATAAAGAGTTTGTTATTGATATGTTTTTAGCCTGTAAAAAGATTCTTAAATATACTGAGGGTATGTCCTTTGAAGATTTTGTTAACGATGAGAAAACTTTTGATGCAGTTGTTAGAAACTTTGAAATCCTTGGAGAGGCTGTAAAGAATATTTCTAATGAGTTTAAGGAAAAATATCCTGAAATTGAGTGGAAAAAAAAGTAGCTGGAACTCGGGATAAGCTAATACATTTTTACTTCGGTATTGATAAAGAGATAGTCTGGGATACTATCAAAGAGAATCTTCCAGAACTTCTTAAAAAGCTCAAAACGGTTATTCAGGCTGAAGGGTGGGAAGGGGAGATTGAAGATTAAACTAAAATACAGGCCGCTCTGTGGGTTTCTGTTATCTGTTTAAGTTCCATGTTGAATCTTAAACACTCCTTCCTTCTCTTCGGGCACCTGAAGTAAAACGGGCAGCCGGACTCTGGAGCTCCTTCCACCTCATCAACTCCCGGCGCGGCTTTCCTCTCTTTTCCGGGAAGGGAGTTTAAGAGGAGCTCCGTGTAGGGGTGTGCAGGTCTGGTTAGAACTTCTGTAGTCTCTCCCTCCTCAACGATGTATCCCCTATACATAACTGCCACCCTGTTGCTTACGGCCTCAACCACTGGTATTGAGTGGGAGATGAAGAGGTATGAGGTTGAGAATTTCTCCTGGAGCTCCAAAAACAGGTTAATAATTTGCGCTTGAACAGAAACGTCTAACGCAGAGGTAGGCTCGTCTGCAACTATCACTTCCGGCTTTAGGGCTACTGCCCTTCCGATTGCAACCCTCTGCTTCTGTCCGCCAGATAGCTGATGGGGATACTTAAAGAGGGTCTCCTCAGAGAGGTGGACTAAAGAGAGAAGCTCCCTCCCTTTCTCAATCAAATCTTCCTTTTTCTTTGAAATCCCGTTTATTCTTAGCCCTTCAGTAATTATCTTCCACACCTGCCAGCGGGGGTTGAGGGAGCTCTGAGGGTTCTGAAAAACCGCCTGGACGTTAACTCTGTATCTTCTATACTCTTCTCTGTTCAGACCTTCTATGTCCTTTCCTCTGTATAAAACCCTTCCGTCTGTTGGTTTCTCTATGTCAAGAACTATTTTCCCCAGAGTCGTCTTTCCGCTTCCGCTCTCCCCTATCAGGCCTAAGGTCTCTCCCTGAAACAGCTTTATACTTACGCTATTTAGAGCTCTAAACCACCTCTTGACCCTTCCAAATGTTCCCCTCTCAACGGGGTAGAGCTTGCTGACCCTTTCCGTTCTTATTACTTCAGTAGGAGTGTTCATCAGACGGAAACTCTCCGCTTTTTACCTCTTTTATAAACTCCTTAACAGCTTTCCTTGCCTCTTTTCCAAGCTCTGCATACCTCTTTACAAACTTCGGCTTGAACTCCTCAAAAAGCCCCACCATATCGTGAAAGACGAGAACCTGACCGTCGCAGAACTTTCCAGCCCCTATTCCTATTGTTGGAATTGATAGGTTCTCCGTTATCTCTTTTGCAAGGTCTGATGGGATTTTCTCTAAAACTACGGCAAAAGCTCCGGCCTCCTCTACAGCCTTTGCATCCTTCAGAAGCTTTTCTCTTTCCTCCTCACCCTTTCCTCTCAGTTTATAACCGCCGTAAACGTTAACGCTCTGGGGCTGAAGACCTATGTGTCCCATAACGGGGATTCCCGCGTCAACTAAAGCTCTTATCGTTTCCGCCTGTTCAACGCCGCCTTCAAGCTTTACAGCATCGCAACCTGTCTCCTTGAGGGCTCTTCCTGCGTTTAAAACGGCATCTCTAATTCCCGTCTGATAGGAGAGGAATGGCATGTCAAATATGACCATCGCCCTCTCCCTTCCCCGAACAACGGCCTTTGTGTGGTGAATCATCTCATCCAGCGTTACAGGAACAGTTGAAGAGTATCCTAAAACTACCATTCCCAGCGAGTCTCCTACCAGAATGGCATCAACGCCGGCACTGTCAACTATTTTTGCAGTCAGGTAGTCGTATGCAGTTAGAACGGTTATCTTCTCTCTTTTCTGTTTTTTCTCTAAAAAAGTAGCCGTAGTTACCCTTTTCATCTTTCTTCCTCTCTGCAAGCCTCTTTAAGCCATGGTACATAAGCCTTTATCATCTTCAGGTAGCTTTTAAACCTCTCACAGGGTATCTCTCCCCTGATAACGGCTTCTCTAACTTCACAGCCGTCTTCTTCAAGGTGCATACAGTCTGAGAATTTGCAGGTATACCTTTGAAACTCGGGGAAGTGGAGGCGAACTTCCTCTCTGTCCATAAAGTTCAGGGCATCAACTCTTGAGAATCCCGGGGCGTCTCCTATAAAACCTCTCTTAAAGGGTATAAGCCTTACTTCCCTCGTTGTGTGTCTTCCCCTCTCTGTCTTCCTGCTCACCTCTCCCGTCTGGAGTTCCACCCCCGTCAGCTTTGATATGAGGGAGCTCTTTCCAACTCCTGAAGGTCCTGCAAAGATGGAGATAACTCCGGAGAGCTCCCTTCCAAGCTCCTCCAATCCTTCCCCCGTTTCGGAGCTTGTCGGTATAACCTTATAACCTGCCTTTTCATAAATCCTTTTCCAATTTTCAAGCTCTTTTTTCTCCTCTCCGTCTAAAAGATCAATCTTGTTGAAGACCACAATAGGCTCAACTCCTAAGTGGTCGTAAACGACTAACAGGTTGTCAAGGAGAAAGTTCTGAAAAGGCGGGTTCTTAATGGTTGAGACAACTACAACCTTATCAACGTTTGCAATAGGTGGGCGAACTAACAGGTTCTTTCTCTCGTCAATATCCTCAATTGCAAAAGTCTGGCTGTCAACAACCCTTCCCTTAACCCTGTCTCCTGCATAAACCCTGTCTTTCTTCTTAACCTTTCCTAAAGGTATTCCCCGATAGCTTTTTTCTTCCTCTGGAACGTAAACGGTTATCTTCTGCCCTGCTCTTTCAACAACAATTCCTTCTGCCATAACTACTCCTGTTTCCTGTTGGTTGTTTATTATAGTGTCTCAAACCTTAAATAAGGAGGTTGATCGTGGTAGAACAGAGGGGAATTACGGACAGAGAGCAGGTTTTTGAGGAGCTCCGTAAAATGGGCTACGGAAACTTCTACGTCTGGAGCGATTCTCCGGGAACGTTTTACAACTGGCACACCCACCCTTACGATGAGGTTAGATGGGTTCTTGAGGGAGAAATAACAATAGGAACGGAGAACGGAGTATTTACCCTGAAACCCGGCGACGTTATGAGGGTTCCGGCCAGAACCAGACACTGGGCAGAAGTGGGAGAAAACGGCGTTGTATACGTTTGCGGAACAAAGCTTAAATAAGTCCGGCTTTCTTAAGTTCTTTCCTTACAAGGGTTGATATTGAGTAGCCCAGTTCTTCAGAAACTCTTTTAATTTTTCTGTACTCATTTTCCGTTAAATTTACAGCAACGAGTCTATTCCTGTTAAAGCCTTTTTCTCTCCTTTTTACTTTTAAAACTCCCAGCTCTTTAAGTACCTTCTTTACTGTTGCTCTTGAAGCAGATAGAACTTCAGAGACCTCCTCAACAGAGAGTTTGCTACCTCCTCTTACGTAGAGTTCAATATTCTCTTTTATTGAAAGCCCCTTAAGTTGAACAACCTTGCCGTTTTCTAAAGAGGCATCGTAAAGTTTAAAAAATAGAGAAATTAAAACAGCAGAAAACCCCTTATTTTTAAGTAATCTGTAAGCTTCTTTCATCTCCATAGGCAGAGAAGTTTCATTTTTTATTAAAGCCAGTTCATCTATTAGTTCTTCCCTTTTCTTTCCTGGAGGTATCACCAGGAAAACTCTTTTTCTTTTAACTGTAAGTGTTGAAAATTTAAATCTTTCCTCTTTAGCCATAAGTTTGAGAAGTCTGAACAGTCTGTTAACCTTTCTAAATGAATAGAAAAAGCCGTTTCTTGAGAGGATATTCTTAATTCTCTGTTTAATGTATGAGTTTTTCTGAAAGAAAATGGTTTTTTCCCGTTCTAATTTCTGTCTTACCCTCTCTCTTGTTATTCCTAACTCGTTGCCGATACTTTCGTAGGTGTACCCTTTTAGGTACTTGCATAGTAACGGAAATCTGTTATCAACCATATTTGCCCCCTCCATCCTGCTTTACCTTAAGTATAACCGATGGAGGGGGCTGCTAACTTTATTCGGGTTTAGTTTTGTACACCTTTACCGGTTTAATGTACTTCTCTACTATCTCTTTCGTGTTGAAAACCTTCAACTGTTCAAAGAGAAAACGGAACTTCTCCTTCAAGGCTTTCATCATTGGAGCCTTAACTTCCTCCGGTAAATCCCAAAACTCCCTCTTAAACTTACCAAAGGCCTTCTTCCTTGTCTTGTATATAAACTGCTGTTCTGTCCAGCCTTCCTTCCACTCGTTTTTCAGTTCAGTTTTTAGCCAGTTGTAGATCTCGTTCTTAAAATCTTCTGGTAGGTGGTCGTAGATAATATTCTGAAAGCCGGTTGCAAGGTGAATCTCGGCTGTTTTAACCTCGGGAAACTTGTGGAAAAGCTCATCTGGAAGAGTTGAAGCTCCGTGCTGAACGGCTCCGGCCATTGAGTATTTTCTCCTGGCAACTTCTCCAATTTTCTCAAGAACAGAGAAGTCAAGTTTTACCTTTGCTACTCTACCGTCTGGAAGGGGAATTCCTCCGTGCTCTGTTCCTGTTTGAACAGAAATTTTGCTTATGTGGGGAATGTTCTCTCCAAACTTTTTGAGCTCCTCTAAATATCCTTCCATAAAAGCTTCAAACTCCTCAGGAGTTGAGTTCTTTCCACCGATGTGCCCTATCTCTCCACCTACAGAAACGGTAATTCCTTCAGGTTCAATTTCTCTTATGTATGCAGTCATTTTTGCCGTGTTTATGTAGTTGTGGTACTGCTGTTCTTTAAGGGTTGGCTTGCTGTAGTCAACAAGGGTTGAGGGGTCTATGTCTATGTTGTAAAAGTCTGCCTCTATAGCCTCTTTTGTGAGGGCTTTTATCCTTTCAAGCTCGGCTTCAGGGTCTTCTGCATAACTTTTGGCGTTGAACTGGAAGTGGTCTCCCTGAATGAAGACGGGGCCTCTGAACCCTTCTTTTATTGCCGCTGCCAGAACGCAGGCTGTATACTCTGCAGGCCTCTGGTCTGTGTAGCCGATTTCAGACTTTGCAATTTCAAGGATAAAGGCTCCTGCGTTGTTTTCAACTGCGACCTGAAAGATCTGCCTCATAACGTCGTAGGTCATTCCCCTTATGTTCATTGCCGGAACGGTAAACCAGAAGGGGATTTCTTCCTTTGCCATTCCTTTCGTGTATAGGTCGTGAATTGATGAGGGAACAATTCCCAGTTCTAAGGCTGTTGCCCTTATGAGCCACCTTGCAAGCTCTTTTGCCTTTTCCTCACCGAAAACAGCTGTGTAGATAAGGTCGTCAATAACCTCTTTTACTTTTGCTTCATCTTTCACCGATACTCTATCTTCTTTAATTTCCAGTGCATCTTTCACAGTATCAATGAGCTGCTGGTAGGAGAGCTCTCTCATTCCTTCCCTCCGGTGAAGTTTGTTTTCTCAATTTTATAGTTTCGTTGAGTTAAAATCTAACAGCTATGAGATGGCTGGCAATTCTACTGTTGGGTCTGTTTATCTTTAGCTGTGGTGGTTCAAGGCCTCCGGTTGTTTACCCAACTTACGGTGGAGGAGTTTCTCCTAAAAAGTGTAAATATACTTATAGGGTAAACGGAAGAACTTACTGTGTAAGAAGGAGTTCAACGGGTTTTGTTCAGGTGGGTATAGCTTCCTGGTACGGTCCCGGCTTTCACGGGAGCAGAACGGCCAGCGGTGAAATCTACAACATGTATAAGCTTACTGCTGCCCACAAAACCCTTCCTTTAGGCACTTATGTTAAAGTGATAAACCTTGAGAACGGAAGAAGTGTTATCGTCAAAATAAACGACAGGGGGCCGTTTGTTCCCGGAAGGATAATTGACCTCTCTTATGCTGCTGCAAGAAAACTGGGAATGCTGAAAAAGGGTACGGCTAAAGTAAAGATAATTGCTCTGGGAAGGAAAGTTGACCATACATATCTTCCGGTTAGTTACACTGTAGGGAAGTTTTACGTTCAGGTAGGGGCTTTTAGAAATAAACTGTACGCTTACAGGTATAGGTGGAGTCTTTCAAGGAGGTTGAAGTTAAGAGTAAAAGTTGTAAAGTTGAAGGGTTACTATCGGGTTCTTGTAGGGCCTATTAGTAATTACAGTAAAGCCGTAGCTTACAGGAAAAGGTTGAGGAGATTGGGCTTAAACGGTTCCTTTATTATTCGTCTGGGAGGTTGATTTGAAAAGCCTTACAGATTTTGACGTTCTTGAGATTCCATCGGAAACTTACGATGCTGTTGTTGTTGGCAGCGGAGCTGCTGGTTTAACCTGTGGAATTACCCTTCAGGAAATAGGCTTAAATGTGTGTCTTCTTACGAAAAGTAAGCCGGAGGAGAGCTCCACAAACCTTGCCCAGGGCGGAATAGCTGTAGCCCTTCCGAAGAACGACTCTCCAGACCTCCACTTTAACGATACCCTCAGGGCGGGAGCTGGCCTTGTTAAGCCCAAAACGGCCAGAATTTTAGTAGAAGAAGGGGTTAAAAGAGTTATTGACCTTATAAAGATGGGAGCCCGTTTTGAAACAGACGAACGGGGGCTTTTAAAGTTCACAAAAGAGGCGGCCCACTCAGTTGCCAGAATTGTTTACTACAAAGACAAAACAGGTGAGGAGGTAGAGAGGACGCTTCTTAGAAACTATAAAGGTGTTATTGTTGATGGAGCTCGTGTGAGGGAGCTCCTCGTAGAAAACAATAGGTGTTATGGAGTTCTTGCCGTTGTTAACGGTAAACCTAAAGTTTTCTACGCTCCGGTAGTTGCTATTGCTACAGGTGGAGCTGCCGGCCTCTACCTTAAAAATACCAACCCTCCCACGTCAACCGGAGACGGAATAGGAATAGCTTTACGTTACGGTGCAACGCTTCAGGATCTTGAATTTGTTCAGTTTCATCCTACAGCTTTCTGTGATGGTTCAGAGTGTTTTCTCATCTCAGAGGCGGTTAGGGGAGAGGGAGCTCTCTTGATAGACAGGTACGGCCGCCGATTTATGGGGGACTACCACCATCTCTGGGAACTGGCTCCGAGAGACGTTGTTACAAGGGCTATAGAGAGCCAAAAGCGTATAACAGGAGGTGATGTCTATCTTGACTTCAGGCCTATTGAGGAGAGAGGAATAGATATAGAGGAGAGGTTTCCTACCATAGTAAGGAAGCTGAAGGAAAAGGGATTAGACCCTAAGAAAGAACCAATTCCCATAACACCTGTTGCCCACTACTACATAGGTGGAATTAGAGTAGATACTTTTGGAAGAACCTCTATAGAGGGGCTTTTTGCCGTAGGTGAAGCTGCCTGTACCGGTGTTCATGGTGCCAACAGACTCGCCAGTAATTCACTTTTAGAGTGTCTTGTTTTCGGGAACAGGGTGGCCTACGGAATGTATAGAGACTGGCGCTACCTTCACTTAGATTTTCAGGAAATCAGGATAAAGAAAGAGTCTATTCCTCCACAGGTTGAAAAGAGTTATTCACTTCAGGACGTTAAAAGTGTAATGTGGGAAAATGTGGGGATTGTTAGAAGTGCCCAATCGCTGACAAAGGCTATAGATAGGCTTTCTGAAATTGCCTCCTCCTCCTCTCCGTGGGAGGTAAGGAACGGAGCTCTCTTAGGTCTTGCAATTGCTGTAAGTGCCATGAGACGGGAGGAGAGCAGAGGAGGACACTACCGTTCAGACTTTCCTTATGAAAGGGCAGAGTTCAGGAAGCACAGTCAGTTTACCATTACAGACCTTGAACGGTTAATATGAAAGGAACTCTTTAAACGTTCTGTAACACTCTTTTACCTTTTCAACCTCTACATACTCGTTCTTCTGGTGGGCCTGGTGGGGCTGGCCGGGTCCGAAGTTAACGGCGTCTATTCCGTTTGCAGAGAGCTGGGCAACGTCTGTCCAGGCCTGTTTCGGTTCAACTTTTACTCCAAACTTTTCAACAAACTCTGAAAGGATCGGGTTATCTAAACAGGGCCTTGCTGCCGGAGACAGATCTGTAAACTCAACTTTATCCGCCTTTACTTCTTTCCCAAGCCTTTTCAGATCTTTTACCGCCTCTTCTAACGTTTTTGTTGGTGAAAACCTGTAGTTTACGTTAATCCTGAACTCCTCAGGGATTATGTTTCTCCCTCCCTTAAAGTCTGTCATTGTTCCGTTCATAACCTCGTAGTAGGTGAGGCCGTTAACTGTGTAGGGTTTCGGTTCCAGTTCAGAGAGTTTTTTGAGGAGCTCCCACCCCTTGTGTATGGCGTTTTCACCCTCCCAGGGCCTTGCAGAGTGGGCCCGTTTACCTTTAAAAACAAACCAGGCGTGAATAACGCCTAAGCACCCTACCTGAACAACGTTGTCTGTAGGTTCTAAAACAAAAGCAAAGTCAACTTTTTTCAGAATTTCCCTGAACTCTTCCTTTTCAAACAGAGGTTTCAGCCCGTTCTCCTCGTAAGGTCCCTCCTCCTTTTCGTAGAGGACGAAGATCAGGTTGTATCGGCTATCCCTTCCTGAGAAATCTTCAGCCAGCTTCAGGATAACTGCATCTCCTGCTTTCATGTCGCTGGCACCTAAACCGTAGAGCTTTCCATCTATTATTTTTCCTGTGTACTCGTTCTCTCCGGGAACTGTATCAAGGTGGCCAACGAGGGCTACGGTTTTCTTAGACGGGTCAATCCCTTTAAAGGCTATTAGAGTGTTGTTATTCCTCTTTACTGTGTAGTTTTTTCTTTTCAGGAAGTTCTCGCAGAAGTCGGCAATTTCCTCTTCGTTTCCGTAAACTGAAGGGATAGAGATGAGTTTTTTGAGGATTTCTAAAGCCATTTGCTAAACCCTCTCCCAGACTTTTCCGATGTCAACTGAAAACGGACAGTCTATCTCAAAGGTAAATTTCCCTTTATCTGAGTCAAAAACTTTATCGTATTCAGCATTTTTCAGTATAAAAACTCTCATCTTTTTAAGTTCAGGGTAAACCAAACCGTAATATTTGACCTTTTTGCTTCTGTAGAGTTCAAACTTTATTTTCTCATCTTTAAAGGCCGTAGAGGATGAAACGATTTCAAAGATAACCTCAGGGGTTGACCTTACAAAATCCTCAACTTCGCCGTATACAACTAAAATATCCGGCCTAACAACAGTTTCCTCGTTTACTACCCAGTCAACTTCCTGACAAACCCTACACTTTTTTGGGCAATTTTTAAGCTGTCCTTCAATTTGAAGGAAGATTAATCCAGGAATTCTCTGATGTTTCCATAAGGGAGACGGAGTCATTGCAAAAGGTGTTCCATCTATCAGCTCCCAGTTCCCTTCCCACTGTTTGTAGTCTTCGTAGGTGTAGTGGGGAATAAAACGTTCAGGAATAGCCATAGCCATCTCCAAGGGCTGTTTCTAATAAACTGAAGCTTTGGATTGTTTTTATTTTACTTCAACTTATCAGGTGGGAATTTTGAGAGGAATCATGGTGGGCCCGGGTGGACTCGAACCACCGACCGTCCGGTTATGAGCCGGATGCTCTAACCAACTGAGCTACGGGCCCATATTTGGTGGAGCCGGCGGGATTCGAACCCGCGACCTTCAGACTGCCAGCCTGACGCTCTCCCAGCTGAGCTACGGCCCCAAACTGAAGTGGCGTCCCCGGCGGGATTCGAACCCGCGTCGCCGGCGTGAAAGGCCGGTGTCCTAGGCCGGGCTAGACGACGGGGACGCTAAGTGGTGAGCCCGGGAGGATTCGAACCTCCGACCTACGGATTAAAAGTCCGTTGCTCTACCAGCTGAGCTACGGGCCCACTTGCGACGCAGAATAATATAGACTCCTCGGATTATTTGTCAAGCTTCTCTGTTTTGTGTTTTTCTTTCATTTTGTACATTCTTCTATCTGCCAATGTTATCAGTTTATCTATATCTGTTCCGTCGTCGGGAGCTACTGCTATTCCATAGCTTACAGATATTTCAAAGTCTTTGAAAATTTCTTCTATTCTCTCCTGTAGTTTTTTTAGTATATCTTCAACTTCTCCTTTTGTTCTATTTCTAACAACTACCATAAATTCATCTCCGCCGAAACGGGCAACAATGTCGTATTTCCTGAAGTGTTTTTTTAATAATTGAGCCACTTCTTTCAGCACTTCATCACCTTTTTTATGGCCATAGAGGTCGTTAACCTGTTTGAAGTTGTCTAAATCTAAAAAAATTATGAAAAGTTTTTCTTCCTTTTCTCTTTTTGCTCTCTCTATCTCTTTTATGAGAAATTCTATGAGGGCGTGTCTGTTGAAAAGCCCTGTTAATGGATCGTACATCGCTTTTTTCTCAAGCTCTGCAAGGAGCTCCTTCTTCTGGTTGAGGAGCTCCTCGTACTGATCCGTTAGCTCCTCTATGTAGTTCAGGAACAGCTTTAGTTTCTTGTCTTTAAAGTTCATACCTTTCCCTTACAGCTACAATTACAGATGTTAGGTTGTGTATTCTCAGTCTTCCGTTTTTCGTTGCCACTTCTCCGTGGGTAAAGAACCCGAAAAGTGGGGCGTTGAGGAGCCTTCCGTAGAGCTCTATCTCTTTGTCCTCAAACTGTTCAAGTATCCTTTCTCTTGCTATGCATGAGAAGTTGAAGCAGAAATCTGCCATTCCGAAAGAGTCTTTTAGCCTTCTTGCTGTTTTTTCTGCATCTTTTATCAGTTCTGTGCTTAAAACTATGGATAGTTTTAGTCTCTCTCCCTCTTTTACAGGCCCCCAGAGCTCTATGTAGTCCTCTGAAAAGCTTCTGATTACTCTTAATGCTTCTATCTCGTTTCCCTCGTTAACTATTCCAAAAGGTGTGTACCAGAGTAAAAACTGGTTGTCGTCTGAGTTTTCAATGTCTTTTAAGAGCTTTTTTGGAAGGTAACCTGCTGGTTTCCCGTTGAGTTCGTATATTTTAAAAGTATCTGTTTTTGTTACGGTGTAGATCGGCCCTTTTTTAAAAACTCCCGATGATACCTGAAACTGAAAGTCTAAGTTTGAGAAACTTATTATTATGAAACCGTTCTCTACGACGTTGCCGTTGTGGAAAAGATATCCCTTTTCTCGCCTGTTTCTTGTTATAGGTGTTGCAGATATGCCGCCGATGAGGGGAGCTCCCATTCCCTCTTTCTCCAGTTCCTTTCCGAGCTCCTCAATAAGAATGGGAAATTCCCCGTCTATAAAGTCTCCAATTATTACGTTAAGTTTGTCGGTTCTCTGCCTCAGGTATTCTTTTACCTCCTCTATTACCTGATTCCTGTTCTGTTTAGAGACATTTTCTTTTACAAAAGTGCAGACTTTTGTTTTCGGACTGCTGAACTTAAAGAAACAGCCCACAATTCCATCGTTTATTAAACGTATGTTTTCAAATGCTGAAGATGAGCTGAAACCTACGTAGTTTATGCTTCCAAACTCTTTTTTTATCGTTGCCGGTACGTCTTGATACGGGTAGTTGGGGGAGATTGAGAAAAGGGCAAAGTCAAAACCCTTTGGAGCTTTTTCCTTCAGCTCCCTTACAGCGAATCTGAGTATTGGGTCTTTTGAGCCTGTTATTACAGTATCCATAATTCAAATTTTAAAAAATTTTAACTTCAAGCTCAAGTTCAATCTGGAAGAGTTTTTTAATCCTATCTCTTGCAACAGCTATCAGTTCTGAGAATTCGGAAAATTCTGCACCTCCTCTGTTTACTGTGAAGTTTGCATGGAGCTCCGAGAAGTAGACCCTTCCTACAGAGAATCCTTTGAGGCCTGCTGCATCTAAAAGTCTTCCTGCAGAATTTTCTGGTGGGTTTTTAAACGTTGAACCTGCCGTTTTTATGAAGAATGGTGGCTGTTTTGAAAGCCTTAATTTCACGAATTTTTCTATTGTCTTTTTTATATTTCTGCACGTTTTTAACTTAAATGTTGCAAAAAGGACTATTCCCAATTCGGGGAATGGTGTTTTCCTGTAACCAAATACTTTTTCTACCTCTTTTTTTTCCAGCTCAACAATTTCCCCGCTCTCCTTTTCCAGATACACCACCGATTCAAGAAGTTCTTTAATCTCCCTGCCGAAAGCTCCGGCGTTCTGGGCTACCATTCCGCCGACTGTTGCCCGGGGTATTCCAGCCAGAAACTCAAAGAGGGAGAACTTTTCCCTCTGCTGGAGCTTTAGAACCTGAGAGAGCTTTACTCCTGCTCCAAGGGTAAGCTTTCCGTTTTCAAACCTGATCTCTTTCAGGAAAGCTGTTGAGATGAGGGGGGTTTTGCTGTCTGATAGAACGGAGTTTGAGCCTCCTCCTATAACTGGCAGGTTTTCTTTAAGGAGCGAGCGGAGCTCCCCTATGCTCTCGGGGAAGTAGACTTTCCGGGGAGCTCCCACTCCAATAGTTGTCAGTTCTTCTGGGGTGAGTAATTTAACTTTCAACTTCTTCCTTTAGCTCTTTCGCAGCCCTTACAAAGTTAACAAAGAGAGGATGGGGGCTTTTGGGCCTTGATTTAAACTCAGGGTGAAATTGAACTGCAACAAACCAGGGGTGGTCTTTTATCTCAACTATCTCAACAAGGTTCCCGTCGGGAGACGTTCCGGCTATTACAAGCCCTGCCTTTTCTAACGTTTCTCTAAACCTGTTGTTGAACTCGTAGCGGTGTCTGTGCCTCTCCGATATCTCTTTCTTGCCGTAGGCCTTGTAGCTGAGTGTTCCCTCCTTTAAAACGCAGGGGTATGCTCCTAACCTCATCGTTCCCCCTTTTTCCTCCACCCCTTTCTGTTCTTCCATCAGGTCTATTACCGGGTATGGAGTTGTGGAGCTGAACTCTGAGCTGTGGGCTCCCTTAAGGCCTGCAACGTTTCTGGCAAACTCTATTACTGCACACTGCATTCCAAGACATATCCCGAAGAAAGGGATTCTGTTCTCCCGTGCAAACTGAATGGCCTTTATCTTACCTTCAACACCCCTCTCACCAAACCCTCCGGGGACTAAAACGCCGTGAACGTCTGAGAGGAGTTCCTCTGGTGTTCTCTCTCCGTTTTCAAGCTCTTCGGCGTTTACCCACTTTATATCAACCTTTACGTCGTTTGCCGCTCCGGCGTGGACGAAAGACTCAATGATGCTCTTGTAGGCGTCGGGGAGCTCCACGTATTTCCCTACAACAGCGATATTTACGCTTCCCTTTGAAGGTTTCTTTATCCTATTTACAACCTCTTTCCACTCTGAAAGGTCTGGCTCTTTGCTTACTGGAAGCTGAAGCTTCTCTATTATCAGGTCGTCAATCTTCTCCTTCTGAAGAACTAAGGGAACTTCATAGATTGTGGAAAGGTCTTTTGCAGTTATTATCTCGTGCTCTTTCAGGTTTGCAAAGAGGGCTATCTTCCTCTTAACAGAAGGCGGAATTGACCTTTCTGCTCTGCAGACGATTATGTCCGGCTGAATACCGATGGCGCGGAGCTCTTTTACAGAGTGCTGTGTTGGTTTTGTCTTTAATTCCCCTGCAGCTTTTACGTAAGGAACGTAAGTTACGTGAACGTAGATGGCGTTGCTCTTTCCAACCTCTGTTCCAAGCTGCCTTATTGCCTCTAAAAATGGAAGTCCCTCAATGTCTCCAACTGTTCCACCAACCTCAACTATAACGACGTCAACGTCTGAGGACATAAGTTGCCTTATCTTCTCTTTTATCAGGTTTGTTACGTGGGGAATAACCTGAACCGTTCCCCCTAAAAACTCTCCCTTTCTCTCTTTCTGGATTATCTCCTGGTATATCTGACCGGAAGTTACGTTGTTTATCCTCTTCATTGTTGCAGAGGTGAATCGCTCGTAGTGGCCCAGGTCAAGGTCTGTCTCTGCTCCGTCCTCCGTTACGTAGACCTCTCCGTGCTGGTAGGGGTTCATCGTTCCAGCGTCAACGTTCAGGTAGGGGTCTAACTTCTGAATGGTTACCTTTAACCCCCTGCTCTCTAAAAGGGTTCCGATTGAAGATGCCGTTATCCCTTTTCCGATTGAGGAGAGAACTCCGCCGGTTACGAAGATCAGTTTTGAAGCCATCTACACCTCTCCCTTAACCATTTTCTCGGCCAGCTTTAAATCTTCTTCCGTATCAACTCCGAAGCTGTCGTGCTCAACAACGGAGACGTAAATCTCTTCACCGTTTTCAAGGATCCTCAGCTGTTCCAACTTCTCTAACCTCTCAAGCTTTCCCTCTTCCCAGCTGACAAATCTCTCTAAAGACTCCTTCGTGAAACCGTATATTCCTATGTGTTTCAGGTAGTTTTCGGGTTTTATCTCTCCGTCCCTTGTAAAGGGTATGGGGCTCCTTGAGAAGTAGAGAGCTCTCCCTCTTTTATCCAGAACAACCTTCACTTTTGAGGGGTCTATAACGGCCTCTCTGCTCTTAAAGGGAGTTGCAACCGTTGTAAACTTAAAACCTTTTTTCAGCCCCTCGTAGACAGTCCTGATGTGCTCTTCCCTTATAAAGGGTTCGTCTCCCTGAACGTTTACAATGTATTTAAAGGGGAGCTCCCGGGCTGCGTGGTAGACCCTGTCTGTTCCGCTGGGGAGCTCCGCCGGCGTCAGAATCCCCTTTGCTCCTGCAGTTTCAACTGCCTTTACAACCTCTTCGCTGTCTGTTGCAACGAAAACCTCTGGAACAACCCTTTTTACTGCTTCAACCACCCACACAATCAGCGGCTTGCCGCAGATCTCCCTCAGGGGTTTCCGGGGGAGCCGGGTTGAGCCTATCCTTGCAGGGATTACAACAACAATGTCTTCCATTCTAAGCCCTTACAACGCTTTCAACTATTGACTGAAACATCCTGAGGCCGTCTACAGAGCCCAGAATTGCCTCTGAAGCCCTTTCAGGGTGGGGCATAAGGCCGAAAACGTTTCCCCTTTTATTACAGATTCCTGCTATATTGTTCAGTGAACCGTTTGGGTTGAACTCCTCTGAGATTTTGCCTTCTGGAGATGAGTATCTTACAACAACCTGACCGTTCTCCTCTATCTCTTTAAGGGTTTCCGGCGGGCAGGTGTAGTTCCCCTCTGCGTGGGCTATCGGGATTTTTACAACTTCGCCTTTTCTGTAAAGGTGGGTAAAAGGAGTCTGGTCGTTCTCTATTCTCAGGTGAACAAACTTGCAGATGAAAGAGAGTGTTTTGTTGGGAAGCATCGCTCCGGGAAGAAGCCCTGCTTCAAGGAGTATCTGGAACCCGTTGCAGATCCCCATAACAAGGCCTCCCTTCTCTGCAAACTCACAGATGGCCTCTGTAACGGGGGAGATTTTTGCCATAGCTCCGGCCCTTAAATAGTCTCCGTAGGAGAAACCTCCAGGAACTATTACGCAGTCAACCCCTTTCAGGTCTTTTTCAGAGTGCCACAGGTAAACGGCCTCGTGGCCTAAAACTTTTTCAACTACCCAGCCAACGTCTCTGTCACAGTTGCTTCCGGGGTAAACGGGTATTCCGAACTTCATCACTCAACCTCTTTTATTTCGTAGGTATACTCCTCAATTACCGGGTTAACAAGGAACTTCTTTGCCATTTCTTCTACTTCCCTTTTTACTTCGTCTGGCGTTTCAGCCTCAATTTCCATCGTTATATACTTTCCTACCCGAACATTTTTAACTTTTGTGAACCCCAACTGGTGGGCAGCTTTCTCAACTGCTACTCCCTGAGGGTCCAGAACTCCTTTCCTGTAAGTTATAAATACCTTTACAAAGTAGGTCGCCATTTCTCTCTCCTGGCATAATTTTGTAGCAGTTGAATTATAGACCATAGGGAGCGGCATGCTTAACTGTAAATCCTGTTCATTTTTCAGGGCTTACTTCGGGGTTGTAATCTTTACTGCTTTTGCCGTCAGGTTTTTCCCTCAGTTTGCCGGTCTTTTCCTTCCACTTGTCCTTGTTGGAGTTCCCGCTTTCCTTTTTGGAAAAACTCCGTTTGAGTTAGGTTATAGAAACTACCTGAAAGGGTTTCTCTGGGGGTTAGGGGCATCTGTACTCATTCTTCCCGTTTACTACGTGGGAGCTCCTACCAAACTCCCTTTTGACTTTGAGAGGTTGATTTCTGTTGTTCCCTTTTACCTTGGAGTTGCCGTGGGGGAGGAGACCTTCTTCAGAGGTTTTTTCTACTCTGTTTTTGAGAACGAGAGGCTTTTTTGGCTCCTTACAAAGAATAACCTTCTCTCAAGTATCCTCTTCGGAGTTGCTCACGCCCTTGTCTACTACGATCCTTCCCGTTTTATCGTCTTTTTTCCTTCTTTAATAATGGGTTTTCTATACGAAAGGAGCGGTTCTATCGTTGCTCCAATTCTCTTTCACTTTTTCTCAGATTTAACGTTTCAGTTTGCGAGGGTTTTATGAGGAAACTATTTATTTTTACGGCTCTTTCTGTTTTCATTTTGGATAGGCTTACCAAGCTTTGGGCTGTAAGGGAGCTCCACCAGCCCATTTCGGTTATCCCCGGCTTTTTTTCCCTGAGGCTTGCAGAGAACAGAGGGGCGGCTTTCAGCCTCTTTTCCGGCGGGAATGAGTTTATGAGAAAACTTTTTCTACTCGTTATACCGGTTTCAGTTGTTCTTGCCATTTTCTACTACGTTTTTACGAGAAAGGAGCTGAACCGCAGTTTATCAATCTCTCTGGGTCTTATAGCAGGAGGGGCTCTCGGAAACCTGTACGACAGATTTTTTAACGGAAGGGTTGTTGATTTTATAGATTTCCACTTCAGGAACTTTCACTACCCCACTTTTAACGTTGCAGACGTTGGGGTTTTTATAGGGACCGTTCTCCTTCTGATTCTCTACAGGAAAAGTTGACTTTGTTTTCTGTCTGAATAATTTTAGAATGGCCAGATAAAGAGAGAATGAGGTGATATAATTGGGGAGCTCCAGAGTCTCCCGCTCTTTTGTTCAGGAGCTACTATCACAGATAGACATCGTTGATATCATATCACACTATCTAACACTTAAACAGTCGGGCAGGAACTTTGTAGCCCTCTGTCCATTTCACCCTGAGAAAACCCCCTCTTTCGTCGTAAGTCCAGAAAAACAGATTTTTAAATGTTTCGGCTGTGGTGTTGGGGGAAACGCCATAACCTTTGTTCAACAGTATGAAAACCTCTCATTTTTTGAGGCAGTAAAGAGGGTTGCAGAGATTGCAGGGGTGGAGCTCCCCCGTGAAGCCTTTGAGGAAGACAGCTCTGCAGTTCAGATAGAAGAAGCAGGACTTCAGGCTGCAAAGTACTTTCACAGTCACCTGAGCAGGGTTGAAAACTACCTCTCCCAGAGGGGTGTTAGTAGAGAAACTGCAGAGAAGTTCCTTATAGGATACGCTCCTCCCGGTTATTTGAGGGATTTAAAGCTGAAAAGTGAAACACTGGTTCAGTTAGGGCTTAAAAGCTCTAAGGGGAAGGAGTTTTTCAGAGAAAGGTTGATAATTCCCATATTTAACCACTCCGGAAAGGTTGTAGCGTTTGCAGGCAGAGCCCTTAAGGAGGGGCAGGAGCCTAAGTATATAAACAGCCCCGAGAGTTCCCTTTTTAAAAAGAACTCAACTCTTTACGGTTTCTATCAGTCAAAGGAGTTTATCCTTAAAGAGAGAAAGGCAGTTATAGTTGAAGGTTACTTTGACGTTATCTCCCTCTATCAGGCAGGAATTTACGGAGCTGTTGCTCCGATGGGGACTTCTCTGACGGAAAACCACGTTAAGTTCCTGAGGAGATACACGTCGTCTCCCGTTCTCTTGTTTGACGGAGACAGCGCAGGGAGAAAGGCGACGATAAGATCTGCAGGGCTTTTTTACAGCTTTGGATGTGAACCACTTGTGGTTCAACTACCCGACGGAGAAGATCCGGATTCAATGGCGAGAAAATCCCCCGAAGTTCTGAGGGAGCTCCTCTCATCTCCAGTTCCTTTTCTGGAGTGGGCTGTTAAAACGGTCAAATCCCTTCCTTCTGTTGAGCAGCCGGAACTCCTTAAACAGGTTGCTCTTGCAGTTGCCGGTCTGAAAGAGGTTAATCCTTTCCTATTTAAAGAGTACCTTTCAAGGCTTTCTGCCGAATTTGGAATAGATGAAGCGTGGTTGAGGTCCCAGCTTCCCAGATTCCGAAAGAGGGAGGAGGTTTCACTTCAGGAAGAACCCATTCCGGTTTACGAGAAGGCCTTCCTCAGAGCCCTTCTTGACGGATTGGAGCTCCCCATAGATGTTTCTCCCAACATCTTCGTCTCTCAAAAAGTATCTAAACTTTACTCAATTATCTCTCAGACCGGAGAGAGAGACGCTACAGCCCTTCAATCGCTCTACCCGGAGGTTTCCCCGCTTATATCCGACGTTCTCTTTATGGAGATTTCTGAAGAGGAGCTCCGCCGCTACGTCTGTAGAGTTCTGGCTAAAGAGCTTGAAAGGAGAGTGAGGAGGACTTCAGACATCTCGGAAAAAGTAGAGTTGAAAAAACTGATATTTGAACTGAAGAAAGGGAACCTTGAGATAGTTGAGCAACTCCAAACCATAAATTAAAAGGAGGCGGCCTTGGAGCGGCTGAACTTTGACGAGATCATAGCTCTTGGGAAGGACAAGGGCTACATCACATTTGACGAACTGATGGAGCACCTTGACGAGGAGGTGCTCACACCAGAACTGATAGAAGAGCTGATAACCCAGTTAGACGAGTACGACATCCAAATTATACCAAAAGAGGGAGAGGAACACGTAGACCTTTCCAAACTCCAGATAACCATAGCTCCAGATACCCTTCCCCGTTCAGACGACCCAATTAGGCTCTACCTCCGTGAGATGAGCGATATATCTCTCCTTAAACGGCACGAGGAGATAGCTCTTGCAAAGAGGGTTGAGCTGGGAAGGAAAGCCCTGGTTCGTTATCTCCTCAAAACTAGGGCAATTTTAGACTACGTTCTGGAAGTTGAAGAAAAGATAAAGAGCGGAGACCTTAAAGTAAGGGATATAATGCGTTCTCCCGACGACTTTGCAGAAGGTGGAGAGAGCCAGAGGAGGAAAAAGTTCTTTGCGATAGTAAATGAAGTGAAGGAGCTCCTTCCTACACTTGAAAAACTGCAGAGACAGTACCACAGAAACAAAAAAGATAAAGAAGTTAAAAGGGAATTTCTGAAAACGTGGGCAAAAGTTAACAGCCTTCTCAGACAGCTTCCCCTCTCATACTCAATCTACGAAAGGCTTGCTGACGATATCTACAATAAGTACAAAATTCTAAAACGGAGCGAAAAGAGCATTCAGAAGTTGAGTGGTAAACTCTCCTTTTTAGGCGTTCCCATTGATGAGATCTGTAGCCGGCTTGATGATGATGATGAGATAAGAGAAAAGATAGATGCCTCTCCTTACACCACCAGGGAAATAAGGAAGATGGTTAAAAAGTACCTGGATACAAAACAGACGTACAAACAGGTTCTTGACTCCATAGGAATGCCCAGAAACGCCTTTTATAAGCTTGCAGAGAAAATACACTTCTACAAAAAGGACTCTCAGGAGGCCAAACAGATTTTAGTCCGCTCTAACTTGAGGCTTGTTGTAAGTATAGCTAAGAAGTACATAAACAGAGGTCTTCATTTTTTAGACCTGATCCAAGAGGGAAACATCGGCCTTATGAAAGCCGTTGATAAGTTTGAGTATAGAAGGGGATATAAGTTCAGCACTTACGCAACATGGTGGATAAGGCAGGCAATAACAAGGGCAATAGCTGATCAGGCCAGAACGATAAGGATTCCTGTTCACATGATAGAGACAATAAACAAGGTTATTAAGGTCTCCCGCCAGATGTTCCTTGAAATGGGCAGGGAGCCCAGGCCTGAGGAGATAGCAGAGCGCTTAAAGATGCCGGCGGGGAAAGTCCGTTCAATTCTTCAGCTTGCTCAGGAGCCTGTTTCCCTTGAGACTCCTATAGGAGACGATGAAGACAGCACTCTGAGGGACTTTATAGAGGATACAAAGAGCCCTATACCGGAGCACGAGGTAATAAAGAAAGATCTTCAGGAGAAGGTGGCCCAGCTTCTTTCTCAGCTGAGCGAGAGAGAGGCTCTGGTTATAAAGCTCCGTTTCGGTTTAGACGGTTACCCTGAACACACCTTAGAACAGGTAGGTAAGGAGCTGAAGGTTACGAGAGAGAGGATAAGACAGATAGAGTCTAAAGCCCTGAGAAAGCTGAGGAATTCCGGTCTTGATATTGACCTTTCTATCTTTTTAGAGCGTTAACTCATTTACTTTGAACTTGAACTTTCTCAGTGAATTCAGAAAAGAGCTGAAGTCCTCCGGCAGGGGGGCTTCTACTCTTACTTTTTTCCCCGTTTCCGGGTGTTTAAAGCCTATTCTGTAGCTGTGGAGTAGTATTCTGGGAGAGAAGTTAAAGGGAAACGGGAAAGGCCTTTTCCAGTAGATAAATTCTCCGGCAACGGGAAGGCCAATTCCGGCAAGATGCCTTCTTATCTGGTGTTTTCTTCCCGTTGGGATTTTTGCAAGTAGGAGAGCTCCCCTCTCAAACCTCTTTAAAACGGAAAGTTCCGTTACAGCTTCTTTTCCATCAAGCCTGAAGTCAACTCTTTTCCTGTTCCACTTAGGAGCGGAGGGCACTACTGCCAGATACTCTTTTTCAATTTCCCTCTTTCGGAACGCTTCCTTAAATTTCTCAAACAGCTTTTTGTTTTCAACAGCTACAATAACTCCCGATGTCTGTTTATCAAGCCGATGAACGACTCTAACCTCTTTTCCGTAAACCTTTTTAATAACTTCTTCAAGGTTCGGTTTATCTCTGTTGCTGTTTAGAAAGGGAGGTTTGTTAAAGACCCATACTCCATTTTCTCTGTAGAGGACTTCTGGTCTTTTAGGCTTAAAGAGGAGTGGATTGAGGCAGAACTCAACAACACTTCCCGGTTTTAGGGTTTTCCTGTAGCGGAGCTCCCTTCTTCCAGAAACACTGACAAGTCCTTCATCTATCAGCTTTTTTGCCTTTTTCCTTGTTCCAGTTATATGGGCTACTACGTCTATCAGTTTGTATTCCTTTTTTACATGAACTTTCCAGTATTTCATAGAAAACTCCTATTTGAAGAATAGTTGAAGTTTGAATTACTTGGGCTTTAATATATTAACAGAGGAATTGAAAACAATTTTAAGGAGGGAAGAGATGGCACTTGTAGGCCAGAAGGCACCTGACTTTAAAGTTCAAGCTTATGATCCTGTTAAGAAAGAGTATGTGGAAGTAAAACTCTCAGACTACGTTCCAAACAGTGAGGGGAAGTTCCTGGTTCTCTGCTTCTACCCGGCAGACTTTACCTACGTCTGACCTACAGAGCTGGCTGCGGTCGCAGCTAAATACGACGAGATTAAGGCAAGGGGAGCTGAAGTCCTTGCAATTTCTACAGATACGGTCTTCAGCCACCAGATATTCTGTGAAGTAGAGCCTTTAATGAAAGATGTGAAGTTCCTCCTTGGAGCGGACCCAACGGGAGCAGTATCAAGAACTTACGGCGTTTACATTGAAGAGGCCGGAATTGCAAGAAGAGGTAGGTTTATCATCAATCCCGACGGCGTTATCGTAGCTGAAGAAGTTCTCAATCCACCTGTTGGAAGAAACGTAAACGAGCTCCTCCGCCAGCTTGACGCCTGGAAATACGTTTACGAGCATCCAGACGAGGCCTGCCCAGCAAACTGGAGACCCGGCAAGAAGACACTCAAGCCCGGTCCAGATATCACAGGAAGGGTTGGAGAGGTTATCACCATAGACGAAATTCTCTCTTAAGTTGTGGGGGCTCTTGCCCCCTTTTACTCTTTTCTCATCTGTTCAGCTATAGCTTTTTCAATTTCTGAAATTAGCTCTTCCTCATTAAAAACATCTTTCGGACCGCTGGGAATCCATACAGAATCGGGGAAATTTTTAGGTAATTCTTCTACTGATGGTGGAAATTCGGCAGAATCTTCGTTTCCTAAAATGATATCATCGTTTAGTAGATTCAGAGGAATCTCAATTGACCCATAAGGGCAAGCTCTGAATACCAGTCCTTTTACCTTTAAATCTGAAATTTTCCAGCTGTTCTTCTTAAGAAGGTCAAACAGTTTTTTGATACATCTATCAAGTTCTTTTTGGTTGTTG